>NZ_JBHUCX010000067.1:0-98693 GCF_042678105.1 Alicyclobacillus fodiniaquatilis | reverse complement strand
AAGAGCATCGTTGATGCGTCATGGAATCAACTCGTCACATTCACCGCGTACAAAGCGGAAGAAGCTGGTCGTGGTGTTGTGCTGGTTGATCCCAAGAACACAAGTCAACGTTGCTCAAACTGCGGTGAAATGGTACCGAAGAAGCTCTCTGAACGTACCCACCATTGCGAACACTGCGGATACGTTCAGGACAGAGATATCAACGCCGCAAAAAACATTTTGAAGCGTGCAATATAGCGTTACTGGTTGGCTTGGACTGAGCCTTCAGGACATAACGTAGGCGGGTTGCGCCATGCGTGTTCTGAGAAGCCCCTGCCTTTAGGCATGGGGAGTGGTCACGCTATCCGGAACTTCGAGTATTGTGCCGATGGTGTCCATGATGCCCTTGGACTCATACGAATGAAGCGTGGTATCGGATTCTAGTCCAAGTTATATGACAGCCTTCTATGCATGGCTCAATACTTTGCGAAGAAAGCATATTTCCTAAATTCGGACTGAAATGTACTTGCTTTGACCCGCAAATGTGGAATTAAGTCTTTCTGTAGAATAAGCCCGAGCCGCCTCACCCAAGAGGGGGGGCAGTTTGGCGTGCGCTCGGACTCTTTTTCAAACCGCCTTGCCACGCTCACCGCATTCCGCCTCTCCATTCCAGGCATTTCACACAGTGATCACCGTACCCATCTAGACATCCGTATCTATTTCTAATTTCACCTCTCGGTGCCGTGTTTTCCAATATATATGCATCGTTCGCCTGCTTTGGGCGAACATAATACGAATAAAGCTTTACAATCTGTATGATGTCTTGTACAATCTAAACTGAATTCGTTTTCTGCAATCGTATTCAGTTTGTGGGGTGTCAGAAATGGTGACGATTAAGGACATTGCTTCCTTAGCCAACACTTCGACATCTACCGTGTCACGTGTGTTGAATGGGATGTCTATTCGAGATCAAGCATTAGCGGAGCGAATCCGTGAAATTGCTCAGGAAATGGATTATCAACCGAATGCTGCGGGCAGAAACTTGAGAATGGGCACGGATGAGGAGTTTGGACCTGTCTTCGATGTCCGCTCTCAACAGGACTTACAGTCAAAGCGGGCGATAGCGGAGCGAGCAGCCCAATTCATCGAGTCGTCTGATTTGATTGTATTGGACTCTGGTTCCACGGTTGGTCAACTTGCATATCATCTGCCGACGAACATGCTCGTGTACACCAATTCTTTGGCCGTGTTGCAACCTGCTGCGCGACGTGGCGCCCACGTACATTTGTCGCCGGGATTGTATGTTCCGGCCATGGCAGCTGTATTCGGGGAGGAGACAGAGGACTATTTTCGTCAACGTCACTTTACGAAATATTTTTTGTCGTCGGCACGGGTAGACGTTCGAACAGGACTTTTCAATGTAAATCCTACGACCTACAGCGTCAAGCGAGTCATGATGGAGCAGACCCGTACAAAGGTGCTGATGGTTCATCATGACAAGTTTTGCGATGCCGGTTTGGCATCCTATGCACCGTTAAATGCAATTGATGTGCTCGTCACGGATTTTATACCTGATTCTTTTCGCGAAGCGATCGCAAAAAGTGGTGTTCAAGTCATTGAAACAAAGCGCCCTTGAACGATTCGAAGTGAACGGAAGGGAGGATTTATGTGGCGAAGAGACGAGAAATTTACATGGTTGCGGATGATTTTACTGGATCCGCTGATACAGCCAATTATTTTTGCATTGGCGGACGGAAAGTGCGTGTCAGTTTCGATTTGGAAAAGCCCTGGGACTTTTCTCGAAATGAACAAGTCGTACAAGTGTTTGACACAGAGAGTCGCGCAATTGCATCTGATGCGGCAAGGAAGAGAATATATGACGCCAGTCAGCAGTTGGTGCATCATGGTGTGTCTCATGCCGCATTGTATAAAAAGGTCGATTCGACCATGCGTGGACACATTGGCGCCGAGATCGAAGCGCTATTGCTAGGTAGTGGACGTCAGATTGCGTTGTTGGCCCCAGCATTTCCGGCAAATGGTCGCACGATCTTGAATGGAAAGTTGTTTATCGACGGAATTGGCGTCAGCCAAACGGCATTTTCAAAAGATCCGCACAGTCCGATTACTCAAGATGACGTCACCGGAATTGTTCAGCAAACGACCCAAGTGCCGACCTCTCTCATGGATTTATCGGTGATTCACAGCGGTGTTGATGCGATTGAACATTTCTTGGCCGACGTGGGAGAAACGAATGTCGTCATTGTGGCCGATGCACAAACCGATGAGGATTTGGCCGTGATCGCGAGCGTCATTGCCAATGACGAAAGGATCCTGCCATGTGGTTCCGCTGGATTGGCGAGACAACTCGCGCCGATTTGGTGCAGCCCGGATATCGAGCATCAACCCGGCGATTTGTTAGATGAACTACCTGCTTGTGAACGAGTTGTGGTCGCGGTCGGGAGCGCCAATCCGGTTGCAGCTGAACAATTGGCGTACGTTCGATCCCGATGCCAATCGTCAGAAGTGGTCATGTCTCCGCCAAAATTGGCGCAGTCGAGTACGCGATCGCTTGCGTTCGAACAAGCGATGCATGAGATAGCGGAGATTGACAATCAAATACTGACCGTCAGTTTTTCAAAGGAACGAGCGGTACGCAGTGATTCGATTCCTGGCACGTTTGAGCGCGATTTAGCGACAGTGGTTCATCGCTATTTGGAGATGCTAAAAGCGAACGATGAGATACCAGTTGGGCTTGTGGCAACGGGTGGGGATACTGCTTTTGCATTGTGCCAGGCGCTGTCTGCCAAGGCGTTTTGGCCGCAAGGGGAGCTTGTTCCTGGCATGCCTTGGAGTTGGTTGGAAACTGAATTGGGTATGTTCCCAATCGTTTCGAAAGCTGGTGGATTTGGCACCGTTGATGCGCTACATACTGCGGTGACCGCGTTGATTGGACAAGGGCTTCCGAATACAGCAAAAGTTCAATTTGGAGATGAGTCATGATGAAAAAGCCAACAGTTGCGATGACGATGGGAGATCCAGCTGGAATCGGTCCGGAAATTTCGGTTCAAGCTGCGGTCAATTCGAAAGTGACTGACAGGGTGAACACGTTGATCATTGGGGACGCCACTCGCCTGCAGAAGGCTATTGATATATTGGCGGAAAAAGGAAAAATGACCGTCAAACCAGAGATTCGCCCCATCAACACGATTCAAGAGGCGAGATTTGAGCAGGGTGTGATTGAAGTCATCGACCTGCACAACGTCCCCAACGACTTGCCTTGGGGTGAGTTGAGTGCAATCGCTGGACAGTGCGCATTTGATTATCTGAACAAGGCTGTTCAACTGGCTGTGCAAAAGGAAATCGACGCAATTTGCACAGCGCCGCTGAATAAAGAGGCGTGGAAGTTGGCGGGCGTGAAATATCCAGGACATACAGAAGCGCTCGCTGAGCTTTCAGGCGCGCCGGGATCGGCCATGATGTTGGTCAACGCAGGGCTGCGGGTTGTTCATGTGACGACACACGTGAGTCTCAAAAAAGCGATTGAAATGGCAACGAAAGAGCGCGTGCTTGGCCGCATTCGCTTGACCGCGCAATCCTTATCGCAATTTGGCGTACCCAATCCCAAAATTGCCGTGGCCGGGTTAAATCCGCACGCCGGAGAAGGTGGATTGTTTGGCGACGAGGAGGCACAGGAATTGATACCGGCCATTGAGCAGGCTCGCGCTGAAGGATATCAAGTCACAGGGCCATTGCCGCCAGATTCCGTATTCTCGCGTGCAGCGTCCGGCGAGTTTGATGTCGTCATCGCCATGTATCACGACCAGGGACATATCGCCATCAAGATGCTTGGTTTTGACACAGGGATCAACGTGACCCTGGGGTTGCCCATCCTTCGTACTTCTGTCGATCACGGTACCGCATTCGACATCGCAGGCAAAGGGATCGCCCGGGATCAAAGCATGATTGCTGCGATGATGGTTGCTGCAGACTTTCTTCAAGGCAGGCAATAGATTTTGCCTGCTCTGGGGCGGAAGGTGAGTCCCGCCCCAGATATTTGGGGGAGAATGTAAGCGCTTGGCCGCTGCCATCATTCTTAAATTTCTAATGTGAGGAGACAACTACGATGCGCATAAAACGAACAATTGACAGAATTCCCGGCGGCATGATGCTCATTCCACTGCTGATTGGCGCAGTGATTCGCACCATTTTCCCGCAATTAGCCGATAACACCGTGTTCCAGTCTTCGTTTTCGGGCGGTCTGATGACGGGTTCTTCGGCCCTGCTTGCTGCATTTTACATTTGCTTGGGCTCGACCATCGAGTTTAAAGCAGCCGGTTATATTTTAAAGAAAGGTTTCGCGTTGTGGATCGGCAAGATCGCACTGGCGGCCATTATTGGTCTACTGATTAAGTTCCTTGCGCCGGATCAAAATCACATGTTTTTGGGCCTCTCCGCATTGGCCATTGTCGCGGCCTTCTCAGATTCAAATGGCGGTATGTATATGGCCTTGATGGGGCAATTTAGCAAACGTCCAGAGGATGTCGCGGCATATTCCATCATGTCTCTGGAATCAGGTCCTTTCTTCACGATGCTCATTTTAGGCGTCGCTGGACTGGCTACATTCCCAGTGATGGGCTTTGTATTCGCTCTGCTGCCACTTATTATTGGCATGATTCTCGGCAACTTGGACGTCGATATGAAGAAGTTTCTCGGTCAAGGTCAAGGTGTATTGATTCCGATGTTTGCACTTGCACTCGGCTTTGGGATCAATCTCAAGAATGTCGTCACGGCTGGCATGTCTGGTGTGTTGCTCGGTTTAGCTGTCGTCGTGATAACCGGTATCGTGTTGTTCTTGTTGGATAAATTGACGGGTGGCTCTGGACTTGCTGGTATGGCCGCTGCTACAACGGCAGGCAATGCCGCAGCTGTTCCAGTTGCGGTCGCTGCATTATATGCTGGCTATAAGGGGATTGCTGCAACAGCTACCGTTCAAGTCGCAGCAGCAGTCATCGTCACATCCATTCTCGTGCCGATTATCACAGCATGGTATTCGAAGCGGGTGGAGCGCAGGGAAAAAGCTGTTGCAAAACAACATATGACAACCTGACATATCGGTGATTCATGCGATTTCTAAGCTGGTTTAGCCTCGAGGGCTAAACCAGCTTTTTGTCGCAATTATCTTATACGTCAACGTACCATGATGCGCAATAAACGAACGGCTACTCGGATGAATAAATCCGAAACATATGAGGTTTTTTCTTTTAACAGGAATTTTATTTCTTCAAAATCATTAAATCCCTCAAATCCCACAAATTTATTCTGCTGTTCATCCCATAGCCGGTAGCGGAGAGAACGTAAACTAGTTTGCAAACCAATCGTTGGCGCATTCTGAAAGGACGGATTTCCTTCATGAACACGCTGCAGATTATAATTCGGAATTCGGGGACCTAAATGGTGAATATGATGAAACCCGATATTGCCTGTCATCCATTGTAAAATTCTCGGCAATTTATAGAATGAACTACCGTGCAAGGCCGCACGCACATAGTCCCATTTCTCTGATTCTTCAAAATAAGTATTCTCAAATTGATGTTGCACATAAAACAACCAAATGCCTACCACACCAGCAACATAAAGGATCGGGCCTTCCACAAAAAGAACGCTTTTCCAACCCAATATAAAACAAAGCCCTGTTAATATCACGGCTAGCGTAAAATTGGTGACATGGGTATTCAGGCGCTCCTTTTTTCCAGCACCTTTCCTGTTTAACCTGTATTGATTTAAAAATAGATGGATGGGTCCAAAGCCAAACATCACAATGGGATTCCGATAAAGTCGATAAATGATACGCCATAATGGAGCCATTTCAGCATATTCATTCACCGTCACCATCCACATATCGCCGGTACCTCTTCGAGCTAAATCGCTGCTTGTCGCGTGATGAACAGAATGTTCGTACTTCCACTGATGGTACGGAAAAAAGGTCAGAATCCCGGTTATAATCCCCACCATCTCATTCGCCTTTCGACTTTTAAAGAAAGAATGGTGACAGCAGTCATGAAATATGATGAAGATCCGTATAAAAAACCCTGAAGCTAAGACGGCGAGAGGGATGGTTATCCAAAGTGAAATGGAAAAACTGAAATAGGCTAGAACCCACAGTCCCAAGAAGGGCACTACTGTGTTGGTGAGTTGCCATATACTTTTTCTTGTATTCGCTTTTTGAAAAGGGGCAATGTCATTTCTCCAATTGTTGTGTTCGCCAGAAGTGTTTATCATCATCAACCTTTCTTATTTTGAAGTGAGAAAAAATTTTAATACTTAACTTAAAAGATTTTTTTGAAAATAGACCGCCATGCGTGATACATCCCGCACCAGCAAAATCATGAAAATATCAGTCAATCGAGACATCACGGATGGCGCACGCGCAGGTATCGACTTTATTTTCAGGATAAAGTGAATTGGATGGAGAGTGGCAAAACAACCTTTGGTTGCGACATGAGGTAAATTGGATAGGATATCAAAACCGTTTAAATGGTTTATTCTACACGAATGGATTTTTCTTCTTGATTCATCCTACTCTTACATATGGGGCAATGGGGCTCATCGACGTACACAAATTCTTTTCTTGACCAACAATTACATCTCGAACACTGCCAGATGACCGTTTCAGCGTATACGTGTTCAGAAGTTGGTTTTTTCCTATTGTTAAAGTAACTCACTGAGATACCACCTCCCGCCATTCTACGTACTGAACTCCAGCCCTGAAATGAGACGAGGTACTCAAAAGAAATCGTCCTTTAGAAGGATATATGACGCTTCAAAAGAACAGTCCCACTATTCACAACAACTTATGCAACACTTGCTATCTGCGGACCTTTTGAACCATCCCCTGAATAAAACCAAACGCGCTATAGGTGCTCCAGGAGGATAGTGATTGTTCAAAAGTAGATGAGCCGTTCTTTTTCTGCACTCACAGTGAGGCGCGAAAAAAACGGCTCAATATGTTTACATTTTAAAGAAACAGTTTCCTACATAAGGATCATACACCTGTTGAGTTGCAAATGTCAAGGAACCATGAAATTCCTTATCATTGCTTCGTTTAGAATTCGTATTCGCGTCAACGTACAAATTTGCTTGATGATCCCAACAAAAAAGCGGGTTTATATCGTCAATGTCGATAGATGGAGGGAGCAGGGTTGGAAATTATCACGGATTACATGTTAGTATATAACTCAGAGGAGGCGACACATATCAACAAACAAGCAGAGCTTTTGAAGAAGGCTATTGAGGAACGATGGAATGGCAAGGTTTATCCCAATGAGTGTTCAACTGCTGAATATGACATTCATCGGGGATTTAAAATATCTACTGCGTCAAAACGTGGTGGCTGTATATGGACACACTGTGACATTGAGGTACTCAGGGATATGGAGATTCTAATTTGGACGAATGCCGAAAATGCATACAAACGGCTGAATCATGAATGACATATGTACTTCAACAGGGATAGTGTAACCCGTTCCTATATACAATCGCGGCGTTTTCAGAAGGGGATTAGCTGCTGGCAGCGCTGAGATCGAAAACAGCCCCGCTATGTGAGGGCTGTTTATGTTGAAAATCAACTTACTCGACTTCACCGGGGGGCCTTAAGTGCTGGACCCCATGGTGCATAACCGGACTCGCCTGCAATTGCAGGTTGTCGAGTCAACCCGACTTTCTGCGCATATTGATTTACGATGTTGATGACATCTAAGTGGTGTAACTGCCCTAGTGAGGCAGATGCTTCATTTCTAAGCTTCGGCCTTATCGGGTACATCGTGATTGGCTGAACGGTTCCTTTCCTTACAGGCACTTCAAACACCACATTTTCATTATGTCCATTGGCAACGCAAATGGCAGTGACTACGCCTAAATCCTTAAAACGAGGATCAACGTTCACGTTCAGAGGCACATTCCATACACCGTTTGCGTCTGTCAGTCCAGTAGTTAGGACATTGCCACTCCTGTCGGCAATAATTAGCCGAGCTCCCTGAAGAGATTTGAAGTTCTCTGCTGATACAACTCGGAACTCCACATTGGCGCTGACTGACGATGTTTGAGCATACGTTTTAGGTACATGGATAACAGTTCCTATACAGGCGATAGTACAAAGTAAGGTGACGCAGAATAGCACTTTGATTTTCTGCACGATAAACCCCCTTTCCTCACCTGTATAATGATCATTTTTGCGCTTTGTCATGCGTATTGTGTCATGACCTCCAACTCCGATGACTTGACTGCAATGTTGCTGGGAAATCTCAAATACTTCATCACCGTCAGGGCTTCTTTGTCTTGCATTAGATGTCATCCTAGTTCGGGAATATGCAGTGAATCGGGTTTGGTCACTGGAAAAATAAAACCCGCTGAAGCGGGTTAAATCAATCCCATTTAAATTTGTCTAAAATGAGTCGTTTTAAAGCTTCCTCATCATTAACACTTTCGGATCCCTTAACACCCCAAACAGGTTTGCTGTAATTCTCAATCTCGCTCGTCGTCACATAAATTTGTTTATCATGGATGACAAATTCCCATCCATCACCCTTTTCTGTTAAGGTGGCATGGATGTTGTAATTTTCTTTTAATTCAACGACGCACCGTTCGATGATTTGCCCAATTCGCGCTATCCTATCTTTCTCTGCATTTATAGCTTTATCTTTGGCTTTGATTCTACCAGCGATTTCTTTCATCCAATCTTTATCGTCCATCTTTATCACGCTCCTTATCATCAATTCTTCTAGCTCGAGAAATTTCCTTTATTTTTCTATAAAATTCTGAAGGTTTATGTATCATTGGTGTGGAAATATACATCAAGGAAAGGATGGAGATATGGGTCGTTATCAGATCATCGCAGTACACGCCGATAACCCAAAAACGCATGAAAGCCTCATTTCAAAAGTGAAACTAAGAGTGAAAGAGGGGGAGCGGGTATATTCGGTATCTGACATTATTCGTCTTATCAAAGAGGGTCATGATTTCTTTTATATCGATGCTGGACGAGTAGCGCGTGTGACTTTTGTGAATACCACAGCACAGCGCAAGGCCTACATCACGACTTATCCAAATGATTCAAGATTAAACAATTTGGTACACCTAGATAAATTTTAGTGCAATTTATCCACAGGTAGCCTGTGTGCGCTGTGGATTATTTTCTGATGATTAGAAAAGTTACGTCTGTTGTTGAGCTTAGTAGCACGCGTATTTTGAACAAGGGTGTGGGATTGGGAAAATAATCACATATGGAATTGGTGAAAAATAAAACAATATTTAGAAAATTAGTTGAGGAAATCAACAGCACCAGGTGACATACAACAACAGACGGGATGTTTTTCAGGGTTCAATTCCAACCGCTTTTGTGTGCATGCAAATACAGCGTCTTCACAGAGAGCCGTAGACCGGAGAAAGCAGTGAGACAGTGAGGACGCGGATCCATTCAGAAGTCTGCTGGCGTTCTTGTGGCTTTGCCTCTCATCCCGACTGCTAATACAAACATCCACAGCAAAATGAAGAACAGGAAGAGACGCTCGGCCAATCCGCCCCGGTGAGGCATCTTCTCCATGGCGAGAAGGGCAAGGATTGCGAGGATCGAGAGCGTCAACGCGACACCTTTCAGCGATTTTAAGATGCGGGTCCGTGACAGGCTCTGCGACAGGATCAGTTCACCAGCAGCTGCGGCTATGAATGCGATGAAGGCGAACAGGATGTGAAGTTCCCCATGCCACGTGTGCGTGGGCGCCACCTTGGGATCATCCAGTATGTCGGTGTTGAAGAAGGCCAGCAGGAAGGAGCAGACGCTCCATATTGCAAGAAAGACCAGTCCGACTCTCACCGCTCCTGACTTAGGAAAGATTTGTGAGAGAGCGAGGGCCATCAGAAAGGACAGTATTCCTCGAACTATAAAGTTGATGTTCATGATAAACCCGTATGGTCCAACGGCAAGGTCACTTTCCGCCTGACGAATGGGGCTGTAATACGGCGGCAGCATTTGTACGATGATGTCGAGAATAGATACACAATGCACCCGATGATGACCGGCAGGCTGTACATCCGGGCTCTTTTCAGCGTTGACTCCGAAAGATCTACAGGACTTTCCTCCTCATTCGTCTTGCCTTTGACATCCTATTGTCGAACATTCGCGCGCCGTTTGCTAAGGACGGCCATGCGTGATCGCAGGATCGCCAGTCGTTCTTCCACCGTTAACAGCGGAAAGCAGGTGACCCGTACATAAAACTCTCCTTCCCGTCGCGCTTTGTCTTCCTGAAAATCTGTGATGAGATCATGCAGGATTTCCTGACCGACGGAAGTGAAATGGTACAGATGTTTGTCTGGCTTCCCTTCCTGACGAATCACCTCCCGCTCTACAACGCCCATTTCCTCAAAGCGTTTGAGTGATGGATACCGTTTACTGTTCGTCATCTGGTAGGGTTGCAGAAAGGAAGCGTGATCGCGATGAAGATTGTCGCAGCCGGAGCGTCGATTGGGACGGGCTTGAAGCAAGAAGCGGTCGGCGGTAGCACAGCATAAGTATTCAGTGTTCTGCCACTGGGGCCCATGTTCTTCAGGCAACGGGCGGGTTACCCCCAGTGGATGGCCGATGCAAAAAAATGATAAATAGGTGATGTGTACCTTCTTACCAAGGGGAGAGGGGGGATCAAGGCAGCGTCCTTTTATCGTCGGTCGAACGTAACGCCTGAGCGACTTGCCCCATAGCCCAAGGATGTTCCACCACCCAGTAGCCGTAGTAGATCGTTGTCTGTAGATCTTGGCTTTCCCACCCAGGTGCGTGACGGTACGTCAGAGGCCGAAGTCCAGACGTCTCTATCGCGGCAGCGGTTTCGGAAAACGTCCAGAAGAACATCCGGATATCAGCCTGCCCACCAGCCACATCAAGCCAGTGTGCATCGTGAAAGGGCAATTCCGGACGGCGCTCGTTGATGGTGAAGTAGAAGCGACCGCCGTGAGCAAGGGCTGCAGCCACGTTGCCGATGACTTGCACCAGATTCTCACAGAAGTCGAAACATCCGTTTGCCACTATCACGTCGAACTTTCCGAGTTCAGTAGGTATTGACTGGTGGAAGTCATGCATGAGGTAGGTGCCGGAAGGACGTTTTAGCCGCGCCGCGTTGACCATGGCGGTCGATATATCGAACCCGACGACCTCCACGTCCAATGGCAGTGCACTTGTCAAGTGTCCAGGCCCACAACCGAGATCGAGTACACGCTGTCCAGCATGCACGTTCTCCGCGAGGAACGCTCGCACGGAAGCTTGAAAGTGAGTCAGAGGGGGCGTAACTTCCTCGTAGACTTCGGCGATGCCGTCGTACAGTTGCGCTACTTTTAGCTTGTCGTTCTGTGCAGAATTCACTATGGTACCTCACCTCTACGGTGTCGCTGGGCCGTTTCTTTTATTGACCAACCTGCCTTTATTGTACATGAAAACGTAATCGTTGATTTGGGGGATGCCTATATTTTAGAAAGATTTATGATTCACCCAATTATAACCAACCCTTCTGGCTGGCAATGTGAACAGCTTCGGTACGATTGCGTGCATCAAGCTTCTGTATAGCGGAAGATAAGTGGTTGCGAACGGTTCCTTCGGAAAGATGTAGTATGCGTGCGACCTTCGCGTTGCTTGACCCATTGGCCGCAACGCTCAGAACAGATTGTTCTCGATCCGTCAACGGGTTTCGCCCCGCACTTAAAGCTGCAGTTGCAAGCTCTGGGTCAATCACTCGTTCTCCTGCCATGACACGCCGGATCGCGATGGCTAACTCAGAGGCCGGTGTATCCTTCACGAGAAAACCGACAACCCCACTTTCCATCGCCTTTCTCAGATATCCAGGACGTCCGAAGGTGGTTAAAATAATGATTCGACAATCAGAAACGGTTTCGTGGAGACTCGCTGCCGCAGTAAGTCCGTCGCCGCCTGGCATTTCGATGTCGAGGAGCGCAATATCTGGTTGCGTTGCGAGTGCACATTCAACGATTTGATCAGCGCGTGAGACTTCAGAGACAATTTCGATGTCCTCTTCCAGTGTGAGCAGTGCACTGAGTGCACCTCTGACCATCGCCTGATCTTCTGCCAACAACACACGAATCATAAAATCCTACTCCTTAAGAACTTTGGCATTGATGGGAATGGAAATATCCAAACAGAAATAGTCATCTGTACGGCGATCTACGTGAAATTTACCATGCACAGCCATCACACGGTCCGAAATACCAGCCAACCCGCTTCCACCAGAAATAGACGGTGACTGAGTCAAAGTACTGCCTGGTATGCAACCATCATTGACGATTCGAGCCCTGATCTCGTCATTCACGTACGCTATACCGATATGACAATAGGTAGCTTTCGCGTGGCGGATAACGTTCGTAACGGCTTCCCGTACCGCCCAGGCTAATACAGCATTGATTTGTATGGGGATTGATTCTCCTGCGTATTCTATCTCACAGTCGACCCCAGCCGCCGCGAGCATTTCCTTTGCACCCTCTAATTCTTCCAATAAAGTCGGTTGGCGATAATTGAGTACTACCTGTCTCACTTCGCGCAGGGCTTCGCGCGCCGTCGATTCAATGTCTTGAATTTCTCTTCGAGCATGATCGGGTGCTGTATCGAGAAGTCGACTGGTCAGATCACTTTTCAGTGCGATCAACGATAAGCTATGTCCGAGTAAATCATGGAGATCACGCGCGAAACGCAGCCGTTCCGCAGAAATTGCTTCGGCAGCGGCGAAATCGGCAATTCGAGCCCTTGCTTCACGAAGTTCGAAAATGGTCGATCCCATCCGAACCAATCCCATCATCATAAAGCCAAGTCCAAAGTTGACAAATACAACGATAGCTATCGTTTGAAAACCGGCATCCACAGATGCTCCGACGATGAAAGCAATCAGCGCGATCACAGTGATCGCCCACGGCGCACGCCGCATCGGAAGTCTAAGGCCACAAGCGGTTCCAATATAATAGAACAAATCTATCCATGCACTTCCAAAGATGGTGGTCATGCAAACGGAAAACAACATCATGGCTACGAGAAAACCGAGATCAATCCGGTCGGATGTATCCATTTGCGGGCGTTTTTGACAAACAAGAACGACATACACGAGAAGATAAAGTGTCAATAAACCAAGACCGAGTATCGTTCGCGCTATGTTGTTTTGAGCGGAAAACAATTGCTGCACGGGCGACAGTGCAAAAATCACCCAAATTAAGATGAACGTCCGCTCAAAGACAGGAGGGAGGCCGAAATACGATGATCGTCTGTCCAACATTCGTGCCTCTCTTTCTTTTCTATGACCATAGTATCTGCAGTTTTCGTGTACTATTCAACCGAATTTTTGCCCTTGGTCTCGGCGGTATACAAGAATAGACATAGCCAAGAAGGCAATTGTGTATATCGTGATCCAACCAAGATTCGTCCATATAGATCGATCAGTATGTGCTCCTAAAGCAGTCCAACCAAGTTCTGCAACATTATATGACGGGAGATAGGGTGCCACTTGTTGAATAAACTTCGGAAGCATTTGTAACGGAATGAATAATCCAGATGCGAACGATAACGGCAAGAAAATGAGATTCGCGACAATGGTTGCCGACGTGGGACCGGACACATACCCTAAAAAGAATCCAAGCGTGACAAATGGGAAGAGTCCGATGAGTAGTAGTCCTGTCAACTGGCACCACGAGGAAAATGCCATATGTATGTGCCCAACTACATCACCGAACATCAAGAAAGCCACGAGTGTAATCAGTTCAAAAAAGAGCGCCATCGCAATTTTACCGCTAAAAAACGTCCAAGTCCGCATGGGTGTTGTCTTTAGAAGTTGATTCCAACCAGTACCACGTTCAACGGCGATGGAAGCGCTAAAGGAGGACATCGCTACAGACATGACAGCATATGTTCCAAATGATGCCATCATGAACATACCATTGTTAATACCTAATTGCTGAACATTCTTAAAAGGCATACCGAACATCGCGAAAAATGCAATCGGGAATAACAACGTCGGTAGAGAAAACATAGGCATTCGGAATAATTTCAGGATTTCTGAGCGCACATAATACGCCCAAAGTGAGCACCATCTGCCGATACTTTCACGCTTTGATGGTTGTGTTGCACCGATTTCAATCATATTTAGCTCTCCTCGGTTCGATTGCTCGTAAGTGTAACGAACGCTTCTTCCAATCCAACACTGTTTACTTCCAAATCTTTAATGTCGACTCCCCAAGCGAAAAGTTGTTGAAGGACTTGTTCAGGATGAAATGTCCGAAATGAAATCAGATCATCCTTGCTCTTGACGTGATGGACACCCACAAGATTTGACAGCACACCATCTTTCAAGTTTGATGAATGAAAGCGTACGAACTTGCCATTTACTTGCGACTTAATGGCAGATGGTGTGCCTTGAGCGATAATCTTGCCGTGATTGATTACAATGACTCGGTTTGCGAGCGCGTCTGCTTCTTCAAGATAGTGGGTCGTAAGCACGATTGTTTTTCCGAGACTGGACATGCTTTCAACCTGTTCCCAAAATAGCCGTCGAGATTCGACATCCATGGCAACAGTCGGTTCATCAAGAAATAAAAGAGCGGCATCAGCTACAACGCAAAGCGCAAAGTACAGGCGTTGGCGCTCGCCGCCTGAGAGTTTACCAACGCGACTGTTCGCTTTCGATTCTAAAGCGGAAGCTTTCAATGCTTCTTCTACAGTCTTTCGACTCATATAGAGTCGTTTGAACAGTTCAATCACTTCACGAACATGAAGTGTATCAGGCACTTTTGATTCCTGGAGCATGGATGCCACGTATCTGTGACTTGCTGGTGTTCGCGGATCTTCTCCAAACAATGTGATATCCCCGTACGTCGGTTTCCGAAGCCCCAACATGAGCGAGATGGCAGTCGTTTTGCCTGCACCATTCGGTCCCAACAGTGCGACGATTTCCCCCTTATTTACGGTAAAGCTGACATCGTTTAGAGCGGTTACCTCTCCGAAGTGTTTTGATACATTTCTCAGCATAACGGCTGTATCATCATGGCTTTTATTCACCATAAGAAGAACCTCCCAGATTTGTGTAATTACGTTTTATGTTGCTATTTATCGGCCGTCAGCAGCATACGCATACACTAGCAACAAATAGTTAGCGCCGGAAGTGACATTCTATCGGATATAAATATGACAAATGTCATGCCTTTTTGAGGCGGTTTTTAAGTGAATATCTGACCATGAACACGTCACTTTGGTCCTTGAATGGTAAACTTTTTTATATGGAGAAGCTGTTTCGATTCCATCACTTACGGTTGCTAAACTGGGGGAACTTCAGGACTAATGAATTCGAGCTGCATCTTATTGGGAGCGAAGTAATTACAACTAGTATGTTGACACAGCAATATCGGAAATAGGGATTTGTCAGGAGAGAACTGGATGGAACACTTCTGGATCGAGAAAAATCTCTTCTGTTTTTTATTGAGCATCTGGACAGAATAGCGACAGAAGCACTATTTTCTTCAATATAGTAGTACAATCGTTAAGCGTGATACAACTAGTGTGAGGATGGGTCCCTATTTTATGGATAACTATAGCGTTGATAGCACGATATATCTGATATCTGGCCCCTGTGGCGTTGGCAAGTCGACTGTGTCTAAAGAGGTAGCGCAACGCATCCCACGTTCGGTACTCCTGATTGGTGACAACCTCTTGCACATGTATCAAGGGTACGATGCGCCCTGGGAAGAACGATTATCCCTGGCATGGACAAATATTCTAAGCGTGACTCGAAACTTTATTCGCAATGGATGGAATATCGTGATCGATTTTGTGGTCGAGGACGAACTGGAATGGTTCATTCACGAACTAGAAGATATGTCAGTCAGCTTTCACTACATTGTTCTCGTTGCTGACGAAACGACTCTTCTCGAAAGAATTAACCGCCGTGGCTCTCCAGAGCTCTCAGAGCGTTCACTTTTTCTACTCAATAAACTGAAAAAATCAGATACCAATCGTTCTTTTCTTTACGACACATCAAGTAAGAGTCCAACGATAATTGCGGAGGATATTCTCTGCTCAAATCATTTCAGGATGCTGTACCGGCCTCACGGTAAAAAGGAAGATAGTCAGCGATGACTATCCTTCTTCGTTCGAAGTGAGCAAGGAACACGTTTATTGCGTAGTGCTTCTTCAGTTAAACCGGAATGGCTGAAGACCTGCTTGGCCGATGGATTACATTATTAACAGACATAATTTCAGGAAGCGAATTTTTCCGTCCATAAAGGATACATAGGTAAAGCACGAACTAGGGAGTCGATTTATCTTCTTGCTGAAAAGAAAGACTAATGTTCGGATAGTATACCGTCCATAGATAGGTTCCACTTCCTGCTCGATTAAAATAAATCACGAAGAATTATCCCCTGCCAAATTTCTTTCGACTCCTGCCCGAATTTTAACTCTATCAGCAAATCATATTACAGTGAACCCATTGAGGATCTCGTTCGTATTATCTATGTCGTACAAAAACGACTGACGACTTTTGAATAGGTGGCCACCTTTCATGAATGAAACACAGCGTGTTCATGCTGCGAAGCGAGGTGACGATGAGGCCCTCGCGAAATTACTGCAGGAGCATTACCTGTTTGTATTCAAGTACCTTCTGCAGTTGACGCTTCATCGCCAATCCGCCGAGGATCTGACACAGGATACGGTTGTTCGGGCAATCGAGAAAATCCGGCTCTATGATGAACACCGTAGCAAATTTTCATCTTGGCTGCTGACTATCGCTACTCGTTTGTTTCTCGATCATCAGCGTAAAAAGCGAAGAGAGACCAACGCGTCGACGTTGGCTAGGCAAGATGTTGAAGAGGAAACGCGGCATCTCCGCTGGCAAATAGAAAGCATGGATGGTGAGTGGTTTTTGCTCATCGATGCACTGGCGCGTTTACCGAATGATACGCGGGCAGCTGTGATACTCAAGCATTATTACGGTTACGATTACAACGAGATTGGCGACATTTTGAACATCCCCACGGGAACAGCAAAATCGCGAGTTCATTATGGTCTTCGCGCGCTTAGAAAGGAGTGGGCACAAAGTGAAGAAGACACGAACTTTAACCAATGAGATTGAGATGAAATCAGGTGTGCGAGAAGAAATTTCAACGAGCCAAAATGGAGAAGCAATCGACATGGATGTTTTCGAATCTGATTTGCGTTGCGCCCTGAAGCAGGTGGAGTCTACAGCACCAGTATCTCCGCCACAGCTAGAGCAGATGATCCGTCTGGTCGAGGACACCAATCGTCGCCAATCTCGAATTTTGCAGCGTGATCTAGCCCTGTTCATTATGATTGCGGTGTGCGCTGGCGTTGGTTGGGTCATTAGTGCGATTTTAAATTACTTTGTAGATGTACTTATTGCTACGTCTTTCGTGTCTATTGCGACCATTCCTGTCGGCTGGTTGCTTGCGCGACGAGAGGTGCGATCTTCGTGAAAGCGCTCGGGATTCCATGGGTAACAGTCGTATTGATCGTCACAATTTTACTGGCACAGGGGATTTGGTTATTTGTCGATGCACGTCACCGGTCACGATGGCCGTGGTTGTGGGGCCTATGGGGACTTATTAATTTTCCAGCGCCCACAATTATCTATTTGCTTTTCGTACGCAAGGTTTGGCGTCGACAGTTTCGTGGCTGAAAGTGTGAAACCACTTCCTCCGGAATTACAAAAAGGTATGGCGAACTCGATAGATAAACACTTTGAGCAAAAAATGTGAGTGGAGGATTTTAGGATGATTATTGTAACAACAGAAAGCATTTATGGACACGAAATTGGGACGGTGATTGGACAAGGTCTGAAATCGTAGCTTACGGCACAGCCGTTGTCGTGCGTGAGCAATGAACATAATAAATTTATTGTATCGTATTGCGCATTTGACTTCTTGTCATTGTTGAGGATGCGGCCGCGATGCGGAGGAGGTCTCGGAATTGGAAGCATGGAAAAGTAGGGAAAGTGTCGAAGTGAACTGGGAGATGGGGGACACGACTGTGCACGGTACGCTGGTCAAGCCGACCGGAACTGGTCCATTCCCCGCGGTGATCATGGCAGCAGGCAGTGGGCCGACGGACCGTGACTGGAACTCACCTCTGCTGCCGGGAACAAACGGCAGTGCCAAGCTTCTAGCTGAAGCGCTGGCGCTGGCGGGATTTGCTTCGTTGCGGTATGACAAACGGGTTTCAGGGCCGCACGCGATGGACAATATGCGGGTGCTCGTCGGTACGGTGAGCATGCAGTCTCATGTCGAGGAGTACGCCGGTGCTGTGAAACTCCTTGCAGGGAGATCCGAGATTCGTTCCGATGCAATTTTTGGGCTGGGCAATAGCGAGGGCACGCTGCATGTCCTAAATTATCAACTGAAAAGTCCTGCAGTGTCGCTGGCCGGCCTGATTCTTGCGGCACCACCGGGCCGCGCTGTGAGTTCGGTCGTCCGCTCCCAATTGGCGGCGCAAGCTGCGGCTGTTGCGAATGGTGAGGCGCTGTTGGCGTTATACGATGAAGCAATCGCACGATTCCTTGCTGGCCAATCGGCCGCACCGGATCCCGCCCTTCCCGAGGGAGTGAGGAACCTTATCGCTGCGCTGGAGGCTCCGGTGAATCTCCCGCTCGCCCGTGAGTTGTGGACCGCGGACGCCGCCTCGCTGCTGGCACGAATCGATGTACCAGTATTGGTCGTCATTGGAAAGAAAGACATCCAAGTGGATTGGCAGGCAGACGGCCAAACACTGGTGCAGGCCGCGCAGGGAAAGCTGAATGTGACCCTGGTGTTCCCCGACAATGCCAACCACGTGCTGAAGTATGAATCCCAGGGTCGTGCGGTATTAGAAGCTAGTGCGGTCATGCAGCGTTACAATGCAGACGACGCCCAGCTCGACTCCGAAACCGAGGCAACGATCATGGGCTGGCTGGCACGACAAATGAACACGGTATAAAAAGACATAGAGCTTATGTTGTGAGATGTTGGAATGAGAATCAAAATGGTGAAAGAATCACGTTATTGGGTTCTATGAGGGGCATTTCGCTGGCAGTTTACATCTCATAAAATCGGATTACCAGCCTTTTGCTGAACAAGGGATACTGAAATTAATGATTTTAATGTGATCGAACCCCTTAAAAGACGGGGCATCAGACTAAGGAGAACTAAACCCGAAGTGGGAACTGAATAGGCTCTGTTATGAGCTTTGGACGGATATTCAATCAATTAGTTTTACCCTTGCTGCACATATGGACAGTAGAGCGTCACTGTGGAAGGCGGTGGTGACATGTGGACTTTAACCGCTAAAATAATTCAGTAGTCTATCAAAAGGCTGCGGACCATAATCATAGTCCGCATGCACCGCACTTCGTTTTTTTGTTCCTAAGCAAACAAAATACTGCCACAGCCTCAAATGAGTTCCATCGCTTTTTCGAGTACGGGATCAGCGCCAGTATCCATCAAAGCAGATACTAATTGAGAGGGTGTGCTATCGCCGCTATTTTGTCGAATGTCGATCACAATGGTGTGTGCTTTTGAAAACTCGTGGATGTATGTGAGCGCTTTTTCTTCAAGATGGGGCGCACTGAAAGCAGGAATGCGAATATAAGCGACATTCTCGTTCCCCAGTGCTCAATTCATGCATTCATCGACTCTCCTAACTACGGTTATCTGAATGTATTATAATCTCATTCGATCTTCATTATTGGCATTGTCTTGGTTGAAAAAAGGAGCGTTTTTGACTTGAATCAAGAGTTGGCAATCCTGTGCGCGCAAGATCAAATAGATTTGAAAACCCAAGCGCCCTTGCGTATTGAACGAGATAGAGCTCGCCGGGGGCGTGTTATGGAAATCCTCCAAGAAGGTGGATTTTCTGAAGGTGTCGATTACAGCATGGCTGCCCTGATATTTCAGCATGGAGAAAAATTAGAAGATTGGTGGACTGCTTATCAGTTTGCCACAAAGGCTGTTGAACTGGGGACTGAACGAGCGAGATGGCTCGGAGCGGCAGCATACGACAGATGGTTGTTAGGGCAGGGGGAACCAATCCGATACGGCACACAACTGGTGAACTTCGGTGGTATATATCGCCTTCCTAAAATTGACGGAAAATGCACGAGTGAAGACCGTTTGATGTGGGGGCTAGCTTCGGAAAGAGATCAGTTTGCTATGAATGATATCGTTGGCATGCCTCAGATGCGAATTTGCAATACGTTGACTGCCGATAACTTGACCGTAAAAGTGATATGTATTGATAGAATACTAGTATTTGGAGATGTGTTCGGTGAGCAATTAAGAAGACATTCTAGGTTCGACTTGAGTCTGAATGGGCTGGGCACAGTCTATCAAAACAACTATGAGTGGAGATGGATAAATGATAACAATGATGAAATGGAAGTATGGTGGTTACCCATGCCGATCATGCCCGAGCTGGGGCACTGTATTGTAAGCCACGGTGAATCAACTATGGAGGTTTCCAGCTTGGACAATCATTCAATCATTTGGGTCATCACAGACGAAGTGTTAACGGGTTACTTTAAATCCCAAGATCGGATCTGGGCTGTTTCAGGAACCCATCGAGATCGAGTGGATTCGGTGATTAGTACCTTGCTATCACAGGCGTATAAAGTGGAGAAAGAGTAGTTGTTAAACGGGTGCAAAGACCCCGTAAGCCTGATTGCGGGGCTACCATACCTAGCCTGGGACCAGGTCAAACGCAACGAGTGGATCAAACTTCAACTACATTCACAACTGATATTCCAAACTGCTGTCAAGGGTTCCGTTGAGCAGATTGGCTTGCTGTTATATTAATGGTTGACACCAGTTCGAAACCCTTTGACTATCTGCTAGTTGATACACCTACGTGACTTAACGATACGAATTTTACCCCACTGCTTTCCATTTCCTTTCCGAATTCACATTTTCTGCACGAGACGTCAACCATGATTCTCTGAAATATGTGCTCTCTTAGATAGCCAATCAATTGCCACTCACTTCCACGGTAATGACTTGTCCGTTTAAATCTCCGAACAAGCGGTCCGAGAGCATTCAAAATCAAGGTATACACAATTTACACCGAAATATTTGGTATGTTATGAAAAGTAAAATCATATCTGTGAAAAGTTTAACGACGCGCGCTGGGATCGAACTTATACTCAATATGCAAGGCGATTTTTTGATTTGGTTCATACGCAAATTATCACACGCTCGTGCTGCAACGATACGCATAAATATGATTCAGAACATTCAATCCTATTACGCACCTCAGAGTGGCATAGCGCTTGGTCGCTGCTTGACCAGTGAATAATATTGTAGGGAGAGATGATGATGGCGGGACAGGCTGCTAAATTTTTAGATTCGTCTAATTTATTGGGCCATAACGAGCAGATTCACCAAAGAGCCCATGAACAGGGATACTTGTATTTTAGGGAATTACTCCCACAGAACGATGTATCTTTAGTAAGGGAAGATGTGCTTAGGGCATGTGAACAGGAAGGCTGGCTGGAACAGAATGCGTGTATAAACGATGGCATATCGCGAGAGGGATTTCACGTTATAGAGGGACAACCGGATTTTTTTAACGTGTATGATAAAGTTCAAAAGTTGGAATCATTTCATCGACTATCCTTGCATCCAAGTATTATTTCCGTGTTTGAGGCCATCTTTCAAGAAGATGTACTTGTCCATCCCCGAAATATCTGCCGGATTTTTTTCCCGAATACGCACGAGTATAGTACACCTGCACATCAGGATTTTGTTCAAATTGGCGGCACTGATGAGACATGGACTACATGGATTCCGTTAGGTGACTGTCCAATGTCGTTAGGTGGATTGACGATTCTATCAGGATCGCACCGGGAACCCGTACTTCCGCATCATGAACATATCGGCGTTGGTGGCAGGAGCGTTGATACAGAAGGGTTCTCGTATCAGTGGGTCAAGGGAGATATGGCGTGCGGAGACGTACTTATGTTTCACAGTCACACAATTCATAAAGCACTCCCCAACCTTACCGAAAACCGATTGAGGCTGTCGGCTGATTATCGCTATCAACCGATATCCCAACCTGTCCGTGAGGACTCCCTACAACCGCACTATGGACGGTTGCAATGGGGCGAAATATACTCCGATTGGATCGAGAAAGATGTTCAATATTATTGGCAAGACTACAACCTCAACGTTGTACGACCTTGAACATGGTGAAATATTCGTCATTTGTACTTTCAGGAAGCTCGCAGTGGGACAGCCGTTTGATACGAGTGGTTTAAGGAATATCACAGGCGTGCACTGTTTGGAATGAATAAAAACCTAGGTGAAAACCGAAAAGAGGCAGAACATTGATGCGTAAACCTAATATTGTATTCATTCTTTCGGATGACCAAGGCGCGTGGGCGATGGGGTGCGCAGGAAATTCCGAAATTCGGACACCGAACTTAGATAGACTGGCGAAGGAAGGCATTCGCTTCGACCATTTCTTCTGTGCCTCTCCCGTGTGCTCTCCAGCCCGGGCCTCCATCTTTACAGGACGTATCCCTTCTCAGCATGGGGTGCTCGATTGGCTACGGGGAGGAAATCTGGACGCAGAGAAGCTCGATCTCGACATCAAGGGTATGCCGCAGTTCAACAGCGAACATCGGCCGATCCAGTACCTAGATGGTCAAGTCGCTTACACGGACATCCTCAGCCAGCACGGGTATTTTTGTGGTTTGAGCGGCAAGTGGCATCTCGGAGACAGTGTGGTTCCACAGAAAGGTTTCTCCCATTGGTTTACGATTGCCCGCGGCGGTTGTGATTATCATCACCCGGATGTCGTGCGCGACGGTCGGGTGATGTTTGAGGACCGCTATATTACCGACCTCATTACAGAGGATGCGCTGGAATTTTTGGAGCGTAACGGAAATAACGAGCAACCGTTTTATCTGAGCGTGCACTACACGGCGCCGCACTCGCCGTGGGAACGGGAGCAGCATCCAGAAGACATCTATCGTCTCTATGAAGACTGTGCGTTTGCATCAGTCCCGGAGGAACCGAGAAACCCTTGGCAGAGCCCGACGGCACCGCAGGGAGAGGGGGAGCGGAGAAAAGAACTGCTCAGAGGCTATTATACAGCGGTGACGGCGATGGATCGGGGCATCGGAGAGATTCTCGATAAGCTGGATCAACTGGGCATTCGCCAGGATACGCTGCTGATTTTTATGGGCGACAACGGTATGAACATGGGACATCATGGTATCTGGGGCAAGGGCAACGGCACATTTCCTTTGAATATGTACGATACATCAGTCAAAGTGCCAGCGATTTTTTCGCACCCTGGGCGCGTCGATGCTGATAGGGTATGCAGTGAACTGCTAAGCCAATACGATGTGTTTCCAACGCTGTTGAATTACCTAGAGATGGAAAATTCATACGCCGATTCATTGCCGGGGAGAAGTTTCGCATCTCTGTTGCAAGGGGATGAGATGCTACAGCGCGACAGTGTGGTGGTCTTCGATGAATACGGTCCGGTGCGGATGGTGCGGACAAGGGAATGGAAGTATGTTCACCGCTATCCATATGGGCCACATGAACTTTACGATCTCGTTAGTGACCCGGATGAACGGGTGAATCTGATGGACGATGAGCGTACACGGGAGGTTCAGGTACATATGCGGGCAGTGCTCCAGGATTGGATCTCCAGATATGTAGACCCAATGTTCGATGGGGCTCGTGAGCCGGTAACCGGGTTCGGTCAAGTTGATTGGGCCGGGCCGCGCGGGGATGGTAGGCAGGCCTTTTGTGGGAGGGACTGAGTTTCTTGAATCATTTCGGCCCTCATCTCTACTTCACAGAGTTAAACATTTTCTTTTGAGATGAAGGCCGCATGCAATTTATCCATCTACTTCTTCATCTGGTGTTTGGCAAAAGCCTCAAACACCAGATGTGTTCGATTTTGATTGCATAGAAGACTTTTCACATGTCCGAAGTCCAACAACTCATTCACAATTTTCGGATTAGGATCTCGGCGATTTCTCTGCCCCTATCACCACCTTGATTAAAACATGTTAGTTCTAACTTGCCGTCGGCCAATGCCGCGGCGGGAATTTCGGAATCAACGACAGTCACATTGCAGACTGTGACATTTTCATGAAGTACAAATCGTTGATTCGCGACCATTTTCACTTTATACGGCGCGTTTCGTTTGCCGGTATACACCACACGAATCACGTATCTTCCTGCGGGATCCAAATCACAATAGAGGATTTTCAACGGAACATCATACACTGCTGAAATGCTCTGAATCCAAGATAGTGGTATTCCGTCATGGGGGGTACTCGATTCCCAATCAGACCTCGTCAGAAAATCCAAATACATCAATCGTGGAGACGCTAAATGTCCGGGATCATGTTCCCACTTCACCTCGAAGTCGACCCTCTCCAAACTGTTGGGCAATCCAAAATTGTCATAGAATCCACCGGGTCCGGGGGCTGTGCGATGAATCACTTCAGAAATCGCCGTTAGTCGCTTCTGCTCACTGCCTATGTTTCGAATCGAAGCGGCACGCCCGTATAGAAACTTTGCATTGTTCAAAGGTGTATCAATCGTCGTGACAAATGCCCCTCTGTCCCACGATATTGCCTGATGTCTCTCCACGGTTGTCTGTGCGCCAATGCGCACGAAGAGTTCATCCGCTAACTCGTCGCAGCGTTCGCGCAGTGCGCGTGCAACTGGCTTCAACACGGATTGATTTAAAATGGCTTCCATTTTGGTCAATGATGCTAAACTTCCAATCACGGAAGCCTCCTGTAGCGCGTCCAAGGCCGCTCGCTCTAATTCTGTCTCGTAGAACAAGCGCCTTCGTTGGTATGCATCATAATATGCTCTCAACAGGCCCATTTGAAACCGATAGTTCCTTAGCGTATGGGGTTGAACCGCAGCTTCCAGTTCACGCCATTGGTTGAGCGTTACATCAACAACTTCATTCAGTAGGAGACTGCCCTTCCAATTTCGTTCAAGTGACATCATTCCCTGGGCTATCTCTTCGGTGAGATCACAGTCAATGAAAAAGCGCGCATAGTCCCTTATTGTTTCAATGACAGGTGTATCTGGGTTCCAATCCTGATCAGACCAAACAAACTTATTGACATCATCATATATGCCTTCAGAGTAAGTTATCGTTCCAATCGAGTAATCGGTGAGTAAGTTATGAATGTGCTTAAATGCCACAGGTCGTGGATTTATGCTTTCTCGGCCGTAGGTCAAGGCGAACGCTAAATCCCAATCATGGATTGGATATTGACAGCGAAAGTTGTGGCAAATATCTTCATAACGCCGGATAGGATATTTCGGGTTGATTTTGCTGCGCAGGTCGGGCAACGGAGTCTTTTCCCACGGCCCAAATACAATACCTCCGAGCCAAGCCGGTTCTTGATTGACCTTTTCAAAAAAGGTCTTAAGCCAATCATCAATCACATCATTCCGCATCACCTGAGGGGATAGCCAAATCTTGGCGTTCGGGTGATATTTATGCAGAACTTCGGCAACTTGCCCAGCCCATTCAAACAAGAGATCTGCATCTAAATCCCCGGGATCGCCGCCTGGCATGAATAGGGCATGAATATGAGGGACGCGCCTGAAAATCTCGTCTCGTTCAGCAAGTTCATCACTTTGTGTTTGGGGATCACGATAATCAGCAGCTAGATTCGGATACCACACCCAGGTATCAAGTCCATAGGAGTGAATCATTTCGGACAGCTGAATCATCATATCCAATGGAGGTACTTTAAAATGTGGCCCCGTCTCATCATCGTCCGTTCGCGGTGGTAAGAGTTCAATACTGTTTGCGCCAAAAATGGCCAGTTCTCTGATGTACTGTTCGAATTGCGCTGGAATCCATGCATCGTAGGCATTCGTCTTCGGACGATAACCTAATTGGTGTCCTCTGACGAGCGACCTGGGACTACTCTTTATAAAAAGTGCTGAGTCAATTTTGATTGAACTATCCCTCAACTGCGCTTTCCGTAAGAATTTTCCGACACCGTAAAGCATACCTCGTGCATCGGCCCCGAGAATGACGAGAATATCTTGCCCATCTTGTCGAATGTTTCGAATGAGATAACCTTCCGGTTGCAGTGTTTTCACATCCGCTTGAATCTCTGTGAATTTTTCAACGTCGGGTTTAAGACGTCGAATTGATCCCACCATAATGACCAATGTGTCATTTGGCCATGTTTGAACACGTTGCAGCGTGAGTGCAGTCCGTTTCTCGACTTCCTCGGTCAGCACTGATAGCGCTTTCTCTTCTTGCAATGAGTTTGTCTCGGGCATATATAGGATTGCGTTAGAAAGTTCAAGTAAGATTCCATCGTCTGCTGAATTGGACGTGCTGTCTGTCATTACGTTTCCCCCCTCAATCACTTGTAGAAGTTCACAACATATGCGGCATACTGCAAAAGGAGGCGATCGATGAATTCTTAAAATGAGCCAGAACGAGAGATGCCTACATCATCCGAAACGCAATGCGTTAACCTGCGCAACTGTTCCACCTGCAAACGCTGGACATCCGTGAATTGGCAGTCTAAGAGGGAGCGGCACGCGATATTGTCCAACACGCCCTCCAGCACGAGGTAATACTTGGCGCAGGCAGGATATAACTGCGTCTCTAGTAAGGAAGCCATACTCAGGAAATCCATGAGTTTCTCTGCTCGCTTTGGCTGGTCTCGCCAGTTGGAGATTAACCAGACATACAATTCTGGATGAATGTTTGCCATTACACCACTAAACCCCGCAGCGCCGAGCTTGAGAGAATCCAACAGCGTAGCGGAATTGGCATTGAATAGCTTGAGATTGGTTGCATGGACGGCACTGATTTTTGCTTTAATACTGTCAATATTGCAACTGGTGTCCTTTAGAAACACAAAGTCTTTATACTCTGCGCACCATTTCAATCGTTCTGGACTCATCAAATGCTTGTATGGGTGCGGACATTCGTACCAACCGAGTGGCACATCAAGGTTCATGCCCTCCAGTAAAGAGACGAGATTTTCGCGCCACACATCTTCCGGAGTATCAGGTCCCGCTATGCGATTCGTCACTAAAACCAGCCCATCAATTCCTGTTTGCGCCATCAATTGTAACTCTTTTTGTTGCTCTTCAGCCGAATCTGAGACATGCCCGGATGCAATAACAGGGATTCGACTACCGGCACATTGTTTCACAATGCGCGCGATACGTACACGTTCATCTAGACTCAGATGGAACATCTCACTAGATTGACACACTGCAAACAAACCGTCGACGCCTTTGGCAATGTACCACTCCACCAATCTTTCTAAGGCTGCATAATCCACCTCGTACGTTGGTGTAAACGGAGTAACCATCGTCGGCCAAACACCGCGTGATATACTAAACATTCATATCACTCCCGCTTTCAATCGTTCCGCAATCATCTGCCTTGCTCTATAATTTAAGTGATTTCTCGTTCAAAATGTTTGCTCAATTTTCTGTGTTTATTAACTGTAACAAATTTATCCCCAAATTGCGGGCGGGTGGAACCCAAAAAGTCAGAGATTCCTTTCGTGTTGGCCATCAATCATCTCTTGTGTTTGCGCGCAAACTCGGTTACGACAAATACTTTTCGATAATCGTCTTGGGGGCTCTAGCTCATGTTTTTACGTGAAGTTCGACTTGATGATTTACCCGATGAGAGGAAACACCCTTTTAACTTACCTGTCTTTCGTACAATGAAAAAACTGGATTTAAGCTGTTTTTTGACTTTCTTTGTTGGCGAAAACGGAAGCGGAAAATCAACATTACTTGAGGCAATCGCGATTCAAGCAGGGTTTAATCCGGAAGGCGGTTCTAAAGGTAACTACTTCACTACAGCACAGACGGAATCAAACCTATTTAACTACCTCAAACTTAGTTGGATGCCAAAGGTTACAGCAGGTTTCTTTTTCCGAGCAGAAAGCTTTTTTAATTTCGCAAGTCACATTGATACTGCTGCAAAGGAGCCTTTTGCACCTAATCCTTATCAGTCCTATGGTGGCAGGTCTTTGCATGAACAATCACATGGCGAATCGTTTCTCAACCTTTTTACAGGTAGGTTAACAAACCGAAGACCGGCTTTGTATATACTGGACGAACCAGAAGCAGCCTTGTCGCCTTCCCGGCAACTTGCTCTTTTGCGTGTATTGCATGATCATCAACAATCTGGGCGTTCTCAGTTCATCATCGCTACACATTCCCCTATTCTCATGGGGTATCCAGGTGCTCGTTTGATGAGTTTTGATGGGAACTCCATTGAGCCAATACAATATCAAGATACGGCTCATTACATCATTTCACGCCAGTTTTTAAATTCTCCTGAGGCTATGATGAGAGAATTGTTTAAAGATGAATAAGTTTTTTTGACTTGCAGCAACACACCGGAGCCATTTTACCAAACCACACGCTCCCGCACAGATGTTATATCAATGATATGGTGTCTGCCATGCCAAGCGCACAATCCAAGAACGGATCACCATATCCAAGGGATTAGCCTTTTTGTCTTGCTTTGGTACGCTTCATAGTCAGAGCCTAGGGTTGAAACCAGTACTGCTTCCTCGATGTGAATTCTATATAAAAGAGCAACAAGTCCTGGGACAACCGCGAACGCTAACGACAGCCAGTTATGAGTAGATAAGCCAAAGCCAAAACACATTAATATCAATCCACTATATGAGGGATGTCGTACAAGTCTGTAAGGGCCACGTTTTACTACGAGTTGATCTGAATGTGTCTCAACTGTCGTACGGAATGACGCCCCAAGCGTTGTAACTGACCATATCCGCAACCCAAATCCCAACACAATGACACACACTCCGCTCCAGAAGCTTGTGCCAGTCCAACTGGCAGGAAAATAAAAGTTGGCGTTCCCGCTTACAATTGAGGCAACAGTTATTCCGCCGATGATTGCAATGAAGTTATAGTACCTGGTTCCCCGGTCCATCTCAGTTTTTCCTTTGCCATGGATTCTGTCTCTAATCAGAAGCCAAATCTCATATACCAACCAGATTTTTGTGATTATGGAAGGGAGGGATTGAACCATAGTTATCTCACATACCTTTCTTTCAATTTTGAGAGCTCTAGTTCGGTTTGCGCGTACCCATCATCCTAGTCACGATCACGCCGCCGCTCTGCACGATCTATCTGATGATCTTGGCGCGCTTGGCGGACGGCTTCTGGGTGGCGAAAAGCGAGCATCAGCGCTCGTTCAAACAGTAATCCAGAAATTGAGAAAAGATAAGGAAGGGAACTCATTTAGCCAGACCCTTTATGGCACGATGCATGCGGAAGTGGTGGTAGAGCCCCGAGGGGTTCTGTGGATTTGCTCTTCCGCTTCGCCCTTGTGGTCTCAGGATACGCCAGAGATGCGCACGTTAACGTCTATACTGCGATAGACATTTGGTGACTATAGTGTTTTCGGAAGAATCTATCCATGGATAGACGACGAGGTGGAACGTGCATGATGCGGGGGATTGTTGTCAGGCTATGATACCATGCCTCAAAGCTAAAATTACAGTCTGTGTCCGAGCATCCACGCCTAACTTCTGCAGGATTCGATGCACATGTGTTTTCGCTGTGCCTTCTGTGACAAACAGATTGCGAGCAATCTCATTGTTGCGCAATCCTTTGGCCATTTCCTGCAAGACTTCAAGCTCGCGTTCCGTCAACTCATCCAGCAGTGAAACTTCATAGTTTCCGGCTTTGATGATTTTATTCTCACCTGGCGTTATGTAGGCGGGTTGCGCCATGCGTGTTCTGAGAAGCCCCTGCCTTTAGGCATGGGGAGTGGTCACCAATGGTTGTAACGGTCAAGATATCTTCCGGTATAAATTCGTGAAACATCAAAGTTTTTTTACAATTTCAAAAGTATTGGATATATACTGTGGGAAAGGAGGTGTATGTGCTATGAAAAAGTTGTACAGTTCGCCAGTCGTATTAGAACATCAAGCTTTGGTATTCGAGACGGCCATGTCGTCACCGGCATCCCCACCGAGCCACTCTTCTCCACCGTCACATTCGTCACCGCCATCGCATTCGTCACCACCGTCACCATCATCACCTGGTACCAAAATTATTCCTTAATCAATTTAATTTTATTGTGGTTGTGCAAAATCTAGCTCATTCCTGAGCTAGATTTCGTACCTTATAATGTGCGCGAACAATGCGATTTGTTCAGTATTTTAGATAATGTTAATCGATTATATGGGGAATGTAGAATAGATGGATGAATTGACACGCATGTGGCGAAAGGTGACTTCGCAAAGTCTGAAGCCAAATACACCAACAGAGTATACGTGGATACCCGCTTGTACCGACTCTGTAATAGAATCTATATTCAAATACAATGTAAAAATTGGTCCAGTAGATCTAATCACAGCTACTGAGGCACATCTTCCATTCCTGATATCTTGTAACAGTGATGTTGAAGGCATGCGAATGCTTGGATATACATACCGAATTTCTCCAGAAAGATTTAAGGATGACATGTACAGTTGGAACGTACTTCAGATAATTGTTACTGAATCGCCAATTGGATTTGTCAAAGCCAATGTGAATCCAGATGATAAAAATGCCAATGTTTCATTGTACTTAGTTCCCAAGGCACGTGGGTGGGGCATTTCACACTTGGTTATGCGCCCATTCCTTTCTTTGCTCTTCGATACGCTTAGTCTTCATAAAGTTCAATTTGCGGTATGGGAATTTAATAAATCAAGTCTAAACAATTTCAAACAATACTTAAACTTGGATGCAATTTTACGGGAAGATGCCTATTACCAAGGTCGGTATTGGGACAAGTTTGTTTTCTCCGTTGTGGATCGAGAATGGACGACTGTTAAAAACCAACTTGTAATCATGGAAGAGAGAGCGAATAAGTTATTAACAAAACGGAAAGAGCGACGGAGGGCTATAAGTGAAACAGTATTAGGATAAATAATGACGTGATGATCGGCAGCAACTTAAAATACGTTTAAAAACTATAACGGCGGCGCGTATCCACGTTCTTATTCCGCATAACCTCAGCATTACAGGATGTTACGCATAGTGTATCAATAGTCCTCAGTCTTCACGACAAATATAAGTCAAACAATTATATGAAGGAGGGGATTCTATGCCGACGAATTGGGTCCTTGCTGGCGAGGAAGCGGAAATCCGCCAGAAAGGCGTAAAAGTGATTCCCGGGAGTATCGCAGTTTTTGCCCACGAGGACAATTTCTATGCAGTTGAAAATCGCTGTCCGCATATGGGCTTTCCTCTGCACATGGCAGCTTGTGCAACGGTATTCTCACTTGTCACTGGCATCACGCGCGATTCGATGTATGTAGCGGCGGCACCTTGGATCCGTTTGCCGACGACGTGCCTGCCCATCAGGTCAAGGTGGAAAACGGTGAAGTTTGGGTCGATCCGCTGCCTAAAACCAAGAAAGACATCTCGAAACACTTCCAACGCCTGAGGGAAGGATTGGAGCAAAATATTTCCCTGGTGATCGCCAAATCGGTCATCGCATTGATAGAAGCTGGCGTGTCTGAGGTGGAAATTGCGAAAGTGGGCGTGGCATTCGGCACTGCCGAACGTGCGGCAGGTTGGGGGCCGGGGCTGACCATCCTCACCGCGATGGTCAACGTGCTGCCGAAACTGGATGCTTACGGGCGCATCTTGGCCTTGTCCCAGGGCTTGGCGCATGTGGCCAGAGATTGTGCCGGTCAGTCGACGCGACATATGCTGCAATCGCTGCCGACAACCAACTTTTCGCTCGAACGTTTGGCTGCATGGTACCGAGAGTGCGTTGAAGTGCGCGACACACAAGGCGCCGAGCGGGTGTTGTTGACTGCTATCGAAAAAGGCGCGGATGAAAACCAGTTGGCCGACATGATGCTCGTTGCGGCGACGGATCACTTTTATCTGAATGGCGGACACACTTTCGATTTTCACAATAAAGCGTTCGAAATGTTGGAACATGTCGGTGAAGCGCAACGCAAGACGACGTTGACTTCTCTGGTGCCGCTGCTCGCCAATCCGAGCCGCAGTGAGGAATCGCAAAATTGGAATGCGCCTGTGAATTTGGTGAAACCGCTTCAGGAAGCGTTTCGTGAACTGCCGGAAATCGTGAATGATATGCAGCTTGTAAAAGCGCCCGAGCTGGATGAGGCACAGTTTGTCAACCAGATCCTCAGTGACGATCCGCTGGCAACTGTCCAGGTCATTAGCCAGACGTTGAAGCGCGGCGTTCTGCCAGCACGTGTCGCGCAATTGGTCGCTCTTGCTGCAGCCGAGCGGATCACGCGCTTTCACATCCAGAACGACTTTGGCGATTGGATCGCGGTTTTGCATACGTTTACCCACGCGCACGCCGTTCACGAGCGTTTGTTGCGGGGGACGGACGCGCTGGCGATACGTGCCATCTATTATACTGCGATGCGGATTTATCTGGATCGCTTTCTCAATATTCCTCCCGCTCGGCGTCCAGGGACGGGAAAACAGGCGCCGCAAGCGTACTCGACGCAGCCGGAGGAACTGTTGGAACTGATGGATCAGCGCCAGCAGGTTTCAGAAGCGGCCAACTGGGTTGCAAACTACTTGAACAACAATGGGGACGTTGATGCATTGTTGAACACGCTAGGCCATACGTTGTTGCGGGAGGATGCGGAATTCCATTCCTTCCAGATGTACGAGGCGGCGCTCAATGAGTATGAACGTTGGGCAAGCGTGGATTCTCCGATGTCTGAATGCGCGAAAGAGACGATGTTGTTTGCTTTGACACGGTATCTGGCCGCTCATGCGCCGACAGCGAGGGAATTACCGCACGTCGTCCGGATTGCTTGGCGCCTGCAGCGGGGTGAGAAGTTATTTGAAGAGAAGTAGCATAAGCAGTAGCGTGAGCAAACCTGTTGGGGGACGCGGAATGACGGTCCGCCAACAGGTTTGGGTTGATGAAAAACCGCTTGTTCAATGGCGTGATCGCCCAGTCGACATGATACATTTGCTGAATCGTTTACTTGACGCCTGTGTAGATGTGGATGGCATCTCGCAGGAATGCTGCAGTACCTGGTTGCTGTTCATCGTAGTACGCCTTGAATCGCGCATCATCCACGTACATTTGGGCGAGGTTTGCGTGGGCCTCTTTGTTGTAGGCCGACCAAAAATAGCTCAACCACTGTCTGTGCAGTTCCGCTGCCCTTTGGGCAAGGGCACTGGCAGCATCACCCGTTTGCATGGCCTCTGCCAAAGTGGCCTTCAGTTCAGATTCCAGTTGTGTGACTGCTTCATACGCCTCGGGTGTCATGTTCAACACTTTTTCGTTCGACTGGTTGAAGCTGTCGTCCTCATATTTCTCGCGGATTTCCTTTCCGTATGTTTGCTCGTTGTCCTCGATCATCTTTTGTTTAAAGCCTTCGAATTTCTCCTTGTCGCTCATGGTAATTCTCCCTTCGGTCATCGCAATGGTCTTGTCGACATTTGTAATCAATTGATCCAACTGCTTTCTCTTGGCTAACAGTTGCGCGCGGTGCGCTTTCAGCGCTTTCGCCCTGTCGAAGGCGGGATCGGTCAAGAGCGCTTGAATGGTGCCGAGACGGACGCCCAATTCCCTGTAAAAGAGGATCTGTTGCAAAATGTCCACTTCCGCTTGTCCATAGAGTCGGTATCCCGCTGTATTCGTCCTTGCTGGATGCAGCAGCCCAATTTCATCGTAATATCGCAGTGTTCTGGTGCTGATGCCTGCCAATTTGGCAAGCTTTTGGACCGTGTATTCCATCGGTATCACCTCCTGACAACGAAACTGTAAACCTTTACGTTGCGTAAAAGTCAATCCCATAAGTGCTTTACTTGTTTAATTAAATGAGTTATAAAAATAGTTATAATAAGTATTGGGAGATTGGAAACTTGAACAGTTCTTCTGGCGTCAATGCGAGCAGCTTGAAGCAAATGAACAAAACGACGATTATTGATGCACTTTTGAACGGTTCACCTTTGACAAAACCGGAGATCGCCGAGCGGACGGGGCTTACATTTGCCACGGTTTCCAATTTGCTCAATGAACTCATGACAGCCGGTTATGTGCGGGAAGCGGGCTATGCCAAATCAGGCGGGGGCCGCAAACCGTTGTTATATCGACTCAACCCGCTTTCCAAAGTCTTCTTCGGCGTCGATGTTCAGGTCGATCAGATGGTATGTGTACTGATGGACATTGAGGGTCGATTGATTGTCTCTTCTTCTGTGCCCTTTGCGACGAGCGAGGGTCCACATGCGGCGGTGGCATTGGTCTGTCAGCAAGTGAGGGAGATGTTGGCCGCTCGGCAACTGGATATCTCGCAAGTCGGCGGCGCTGGCATCTCTACCCCCGGTCCCGTAGATGGCGAAGCGGGCATTATTCTTTCTCCACCGAATATGCCTGGATGGCGAAATGTGCCGTTTCGTCAGATGGTGCAGGAAGAACTCCAGGTTCCTTGCATGTTGGAAAAGGATGCGAATGCGGCTGCTTATGGTGAGAATCGATATGGTGCAGGGCAGCGTACGGAGCACATGATTTATGTGATGTCCGACGTTGGCATTGGCGGTGGATTGATTTTCAACGGGCATGTATATCGCGGTTTTCTCAACGATGCCGGTGATATTGGCCACACGATTATCGACATGGAGGGACCACGGTGCAATTGCGGTGGACGGGGCTGTGTGGAGGCAGTCGCGTCAGGCATTGCCATTGAGCGAAGCGTTCTCCAGGCGACTGGTGTGGAGATGAATCTGTCCAGCATTTTGGCTGAGGCACCGGACAACGCCAACTTGTCTGCATTGGTAGCCAAAGCGGGGGATGGACTTGGGGTGGCCATTGCGAGTTTATGCAACGCTTTGAATCCAACAATGGTGATTTTGGGCGGTCGCTTGCCCATCGAGAGTGAACTCTATTTTCAGCATGCTCAGTTGACGGCTCGTCAGCGCATGCTTCCTGAATTTACGCACCAGATTCGGATTGAACGCGCCAAATTGAAGGGGCGTTCAGCGGCGATGGGCGCGGCGATGCTGGCTTATCGGTTGATTCATTGAGCGCACGGCCGAGTATGCTTCAAACACGCAATTGCAGAAAGAAAACTGGGGATTTTTCAAAAATCCCCTTGGGTAGGTGTACACAAATGGCTACAAACTATGTGTTGGCGTTTGATGTCGGGGGCACTTCCATACAGGCAGGGGTCATCTCCGAAACTGGAGAGGTGATGCAGGAGACACTGGCTGTCTACGATGCACTGGCACATGGGACCAAGGATGAAATTATCACACATATGGTCGATTTGATAGAACAGCAGATGGACAGTATTACACAAACAGAACATTCATGTTTGGGCATTGGGTACGCTTTTCCCGGCCCCTTTGATTATCAACGTGGCATCAGTTTAATTCGCGGCTTGAACAAATTTGAGTCCTTATATCAAGTAGATGTGCGGCAAGCCATCCAAACGGAGATTTCACAGCGTGATAGCATCCGTTCAAGACTACATTCGAATTATCCGCTGATGTTTGAAAATGACGCGCGGCTGTTTGCCCTAGGCGAGACCTTTCAGGGGAAGGGGCGAGGATATCAGCGCGCCATTTGTCTGACGCTCGGGACAGGGCTTGGTTCGGCGTTTGTGGAGCAGGGGATGTTAATCCGCGGTGAACGGGGCATTCCCGAGCAAGGATGGGTCTATGACATGCCATTCAAGGAAAGCATCGTGGATGATTATGTGTCGCGACGTGGAATTTTGCGGCTGGCTTCATCGGCCGGGATCGACACAAGCGTCAACGATGTGAAGGAGATTGCGCAATTGGCGACGCAGGGCGATGCGGTTGCCTTATTTGTGATGGCGGAATTTGGGATGTGGCTTGGAACCGTTTTGCGGCCGTTTGTGGAATCGTTTCAACCGGATGTCCTGATTTTTGGCGGCCAAATCGCGCGTAGCTATCCCTTGTTTGCAACTGGCCTGCAACAGGGGATCGGGCGTGATGATGTGGTTTGTGAAGTGGCAACAGACGTGAATGCAAGTACGCTTTTGGGCGTTTATCGGATGGTGACCAGTTGGCGAACGAGCAAGACTAGGTGAACTGGGATGTGTGATGCGATATCGAAGGAAAGGATGGGTTTGTGTGGCGCGTTATGATCAAGCACCGGTTGTCTCCATTCAGGGCAGGGACGTTGAAGTTTGGCAGGGATATAGAGCGATTAGAGAGGAATTGGCGAAAAGAATCGCGCATCGTACGAAAACGGTGTTGACCATCGAGTGTTACCCGGCCGTGCGGCGCGATGAAGTGCTGGCAGGTCTCTCTGCGTTGCCGCTGGCGTTGGTCGTCGATGCGGAAAAGGCGGCGCTGGATCCAGCGGAAATCACGGACAAGATGTCGCCTTATCTCACGGAGGATCGCGTTTTTGGCTACATGTCGCCTTTGAACATCCATGATGTCTATGACGTGGAGAAATTGGACCAACTGCGGCAGCGTGTGGATGAGGTGCAAAGCGGTCTGGTCATCGTGATTGGGTTCGGCGCTTCCCTCGTGACCAAGGGGGATGTACTCGTCTACGCAGATCTGGCGCGGTGGGAAATCCAACAGCGGTATCGCAGTGGGGAGTTTGGCAACTGGCGTGCGGCGAACCAGAAAGAGGATATGCTGCGTAAGTACAAGCGGGGCTATTTTGTCGAATGGCGCATGGCGGATCGACTAAAGCGGTCTTTGCTTGGCGAGGCTGATTATTACTTGGATACGAACGTCCGGAACGATCCCAAAATGCTGACGTGCGCTGCGCTGTTTGACGGATTGCGCCAGACGGTGGCGCGCCCCTTTCGGCTTGTGCCCTATTTTGATCCGGGTGTCTGGGGTGGGCATTGGCTGAAGGAAAACATCGGCTTAACACCGAAAGATGCGCCGTATGCTTGGGGATTTGACGGGGTGCCTGAGGAAAACAGCTTGTATTTCCAATATGGGGACATTCGGGTAGAACTGCCATCCATCAATCTGGTCTTTTTTGAACCGAAATCGTTGCTTGGTGAAAAGGTGTACGCGCGTTTTGGCGCCGAGTTTCCCATCCGTTTTGACTTCTTGGACACCATGGGCGGCCAAAATTTGAGCTTGCAAGTTCATCCGTCGACAGACTACATCAAAGAGACATTTGGCATGCACTATACGCAGGATGAGAGTTACTACATGTTGGACGCTGGGGAAGACGCGGTTGTTTACTTGGGTTTGAAAGCGGGCGTCGAGCCAGAAGCGATGCTTGAGGATTTGGAACTGGCGCAACAAGGAGAACAGTCGTTTCCAGCCGAGGCGTATGTGAACGTCTTTGCGGCGAAAGCGCATGATCACTTCTTGATTCCCGCAGGGACGGTGCATTGTTCTGGCGCGAACAGCATGGTGCTGGAGATCAGCGCGACACCCTATATCTTTACCTTCAAATTGTGGGATTGGGATCGACTTGGGCTTGACGGCAAGCCACGGCCCATTCATTTGGCGCATGGACGTCAGAACATCGCGTGGGATCGGACGACAGACTGGGTGAAAGACAATTTGGTCAGCCGCGTCGAAGTCGTTGCCGAGGGTGAGGGCTGGAGAGAAGAGCGGACTGGCCTGCATGCGTTACAATTTATCGAAACGCGGCGCCATTGGTTTACACAGCCGGTGTTGCACCATACAGAAGACGTCGTGAATGTGTTAAATTTAGTGGCAGGGGACGAAGTGGTTGTGGAAAGCCCAACAGGCGCTTTCGCGCCGTTTGTCGTCCATTATGCCGAGACGTTTATCATCCCGGCTGCTGTAGGGGCGTATACCGTGCGGCCTACGTCTTCTGCGCTGCAAAAGCCGTACGCGACCATCAAAGCGTTTGTGCGCACTTGAGATACATATGGGGCAAACTTGAAAATCCGAAGAGGCAAGCGCGCATACAGCCACTGCGGGAGCGCTGTATGCGCCTTTGTGTGTAAAATACGTCCGATAACCTGAATACATACAGGAAAGGCGGCCAATGTAGTATGTGGCGAAAACGTACGTTTCGAAGCTTAGATGACATCACGAAGCATGACCGCACACAACTTCGAATTGTACCAGCCTTCCACAATGCCATCGCCATTGCGCTGCCGTTGGTCGCAGGCGTGCTCACCGGACACGTCTTGGTGGGTGTCGGCATTGCCATTGGGGCTCTGATTGCGGCGTTTGGCACAGTGAACGGGACGCTTCGCACGCGGATGCGCACGATGATCTTCATCATCGTGTGGTTGACGCTTGCGACGTTTGTTGGCGCGTTGGCTGGCGGCATCACTTGGCTGACTGTGCTCTTCATTGTGGCCAGCGGTTTTGCCGCTGGCATGGTCACCGCAGTGAGTGGGGCCGCCGCGCAGATTGGCGTGTTGACCACCAATGCGCTCATCATCATTTCGCATGTGCCGCAGGGGCCGCTCCATGCCCTGGAGCATGCATTGTTTGTCATGGCAGGCGGTTTGTTGCAACTGTTGTTGATGTTCTGTTCGGATTGGCTCAACAAATCGGATGCGGAAACGGAAGCGGTGATGGCGTCTTATGCGGCCATTGCCAGTTATGCGGTGCAACGCACGCGCAAAGCGGATTTACACGTGGCATCCTCTCTGATGGAAGCAGACAATTTTTTGAATGACTCCTATATGCGCAAACACCGTTGGCAGAAGTTGCGCATCCTGATGAATCTCGCCGAGCTTGTCCGAATTGACATTGTCACGCTGACAGGTATGACGAAGCTTCAGCAGAATCAGCAGACAGGTCACCGGGACGATATGGCGTCGCTAAACGATGCGTTGAGCAAAGCAGCCCATATTTTGTCGTGGGCCTCCACCCATATGCAAGCTGGCAAACCTGCCGACAGTGAACAAGAGATGATCACGGCAGATTTGAGAAGCGCGTTAGCTACGACATCAGCGCAATTGACATCTGGCGCAAGCTCCGATGCGCATTTGTGCATACACCAACTGTACTCGAAACTGGCGCAGGTGGTGGATCTTCTTCGTCCGATCACGCCGGATGACGCCTATGTGGTCGCATATGCGCCGCGCCGCTCTCCTTTCGCCGAATTGAAGCGGCTTCGCACGACATTGCGCGCCAATTTCACCTTTCAGTCCACCTCATTTCGGCATGCAATCCGTCTTGCGGCGGCGTTGCTGATTGCAGCGGTCATATACAGAACTTTGCCATATCCTTATGGTTATTGGCTGCCACTGACCACAGGGATCATCCTGAAAGTCGACTTCTTTTCCACGTTGAGTCGCGGCATTGCCCGCGTGCTTGGCACGGTGGGCGGGCTGATTGTGGCGACACTGTTGACGATGATTCCCGATGTGAATCATCTGCTTGCCATCTTGCTCATCATCCTCTTCGGCTGGGCGATGTACACCGTCACAAATTACAACTTTGCGCTGTTTTCCTTCTTCATGACGGCGGAAATTGTCATGTTGCTGTCCTTCTTTGACATCACCCCGCCAGCGGTGGCGATTACCGCCCGACTGATCTACACCATTTGCGGCAGTATGTTGGCGATGCTTGCCTATGTGGTTTGGCCAACTTGGCAGCGCCAAAACGTGCCAAGTGTGCTTGCTGATTTGATTGGCGCTGAGCGCCAATATTTTCATGCCATCATCAGTCAAACCGCACAGTCCACACAGACGCAGTTGCGGCGCAAACAGGCGCGTTTGGCCCGGACTAACGCGGCGCGCGTCATCGATGGATTTATGCACGAACCAGCCGCGCAAACACTGGATGCCCATGCGGTTTCAGGGCTGTTGACCGCGCTTCATCGCTTTTCGGACACGCTGCTTTCCTTGGAGTCTGGCTTGAACGCGGAACATGAACAGATTTTTCAGCATAAGGCGTTGGCGCACTGGGCAAGTCAGTTGGAGGCTGTGCTCGCGCAAGTGGAACATTGTGTCCGCGAGACATACGCAGCGGTGCCGCGCGACGCTTTTGCCCATACGGACATCAACCCGGAGATGGTTTCTTTTCTGCCAGCTGGTTATCTTGCGGTGGCATTGATGCGGCTGGAGGAAACGATGGGCACAATGACGCGGATGCTGCCTATCATCCGTGTGGAGGATACCCGCTGAAGGCAGATAAGATTGGTGTTCATTGACCGTGTTTCGCGATTGACCGAGACGTGGTTTGGCGCATGTTAATCAGCGTCCAGCACACGCTCGGTTGTCTCCAATTGTCCGCTGTATTTCTTGCGCAACTGGTTCGGCTGCATCCCCTCTGTTTTCTTGAATAAGCGACTGAAATAGGCCATCTGGCCAAACCCACAACATTCTGCGATCCGCTCAATGCTCCAGTCTGTAGAAATGAGCAGCAGTTTGGCCTGTTCGATGCGGATGCGATTTACATATTGAAGCGGTGTGCAGCCAAAGACGCGAATCATACAGCGCGCTACATGGTTTGGGTGAAAGCGAAGCGCCTCGCCAAGCGCTTTGTAGTTGATTTTTTCTGTGTAGTGTTGGCGCAGATAACGCGCTGCTTTCTCCGCAACGGCAATCGTCGGTGACGGACCAGCGCGATGTGTCTGGTTTGACAATGCCTGCAGCAATTGCTGAAAAAGGATCTGTTGTTCCCACTCCCAGGCAGTTGATGCGTGGTACGGAAACAAAATTTGGCGGCAGAGGTGGAGTACTTTGTCCCAATTGAGTATATGGCATTGCTTTGCCACTCGAATGGTAAAAGGAGGTTCAGAAAAGGCGTTTCCCTGGTCGACTCTCGGTGCGGTGGACATGTAGGTTGGCTGAGATGACAGGTCTGATAGATCTTCCCATTCCTTGGCTGTCGTGAAATGAAACCAATAAAAGTGCGTCTCTGTTTCACAAGGTCCAGTCGCAAAATGGTGCCTATCTGGATAGAGAATCAGGGATTGGCCAGCCTCCACACGTAGATGTTGTTTATCTTCGCCAAGCAGCAAGCACCCTTTTGTCACAACTAATAAATCGAAAACGCCAATCCGATTGCGATTGGGATGAGATTGACCAATGGTGTACGTGTCTTCACCCGCAGCCAAAAATGTCGGCAGCGGCGGCGCGCTCAGTTGCAGCAATGGCTTCTCTCCTTCGATGAAAATGTTGTGATCGTACAAGTTCAAGTTATGATTGGCGCTGATTTACTAGAGATTATAGCATTATCATAAACCCAGATGGATTCATATTGTGATCATTCTGAAATAGAGGTGAACCTTGATGGCTGTGCAAGACCAGGTGAGCAATAACGCATTGTTGAACAGCGCATTCCAGGCGTTGCGGCTCGGAAGCATCAAACCGATGGGCTGGCTGCGCAATCAGTTGGAAATTCAAAAGAATGGATTGACCGGTCATTTGGATGCGCATTGGGAGGACGTTGGCCCAAACAGCGGCTGGCTAGGCGGTTCGGGCGAGGGATGGGAACGCGGTCCATACTATGTGGACGGCCTCTTGCCTTTGGCGTATCTGTTGGAGGATCAAACTTTAATTGAGAAGGCAAACAAGTGGATTGAGTGGACGCTGGCGAGTCAAAAAGAAGATGGATCATTCGGTCCGGCGCTGAAAACGGTCAACCACGAAGTGGCCCAGCAGGACTGGTGGCAGTATTTTATCATGCTAAAGGTGCTGACACAGTATCAGGAAGTGACACAGGACGAACGGGTTATTCCTTTTATGACGCGGTATTTTCACTACATGAACAATGCGGTAAAGGACTTGCCGCTCAAAGAGTGGGCACAGGCGCGCGGCGCGGACTTGTTGCTGTCCATTCACTGGCTCTATGAGCGGACACAGGATAGCGTCCTGCTTGAATTAGCTGAAACCATCCAAGGGCAGATGATCGATTGGGGCGCGATTTTTCGCAAGTTTCCATATCAGCGCAAACAAAATGAGTGGGATCACCGCATCCATGTGGTCAACGTCGCCATGGCGGTAAAAGCGCCCGCAGTCATCTATCGCCAGACGGGGCGTGACGAAGAACGCGAGGCAGTTTACCAGGGTATCACAGATTTGATGCGGTATCACGGTCAGGCGCACGGCATGTTTTCGGGAGATGAGTGGTTGTCCGGCACACATCCCAGCCAAGGGGTCGAGCTTTGCGCCGTGGTGGAGTATATGTTTAGCATGGAAAATCTCGTTCGCATCCTCGGTGACGGCTTGTTTGGCGACATTCTGGAAAAGGTCGGCTTCAATGCGTTACCTGCAGCGATATCGCCGGAGTGGGATTCTCATCAGTACGATCAACAGGTCAATCAGGTCATGTGCAATGCGGCCAAGCGGCCTTGGGTCAATTCGCCCGATGCGAACCGCTTTGGGCTTGAACCGAATTTTGGTTGCTGCACAGCCAATATGCATCAAGGGTGGCCAAAATTGGCCGCAAGTTTGTGGATGGGCACACATGATGGCGGGATCGCAGCTGTTTCGTATGCGCCATGCCAGTTACAAACGAGTGTGGCGGATGACACGGACCTTTCTTTGACAGTGCAAACCGAATATCCGTTTCGCGAACAAATTCGTATGGATGTGGCACTTTCCAAAGCGGCAGCATTTCCGATTTTGTTGCGCATTCCGGGATGGTGCAAGCGGCCGGAAGTCAGGGTGAACAAGCAATGGCAGCAGTTGCAAGTTGTAAATGGGTTCGCCCGGATTGACCGACTGTGGCAAGATGGCGATTGCATCGAAATGATCCTGCCGATGGATGTCGAATTGGACGAGCGGAACAACCATGCAGTGAACGTGCAGAGCGGCCCGTTGGTTTATGTGCTGCCGCTTGGTGAGCAGTGGATTCGCGTACGCGAACGTGAACGGTTCCACGACTGGGAAGTGTATCCGACGAGTGCCTGGCAGTATGCGTTGGTGCGGGATGCGGCTTTTGAACGCACAGAACAGGCGGTGAGCCATCAGCCCTATCAAACGGCGAGTGCGCCCGTCAAGCTTGTGACAGAAGGAAAAATACTAGCCAACTGGCTGATGGAACAGCATTCGGCAGGCGATCCGCCATTGAACCCGCGGCCATATCCGGGTGAAGCGACGCGGTTGGAATTGGTGCCATACGGTTGCGCACGCTTGCGCATTGGCGAGTTTCCGGTGCTGTAGTCGGTTGCGGCGTGTTTTAAGGAGTCGGAAGGGAACTTCCGGCTCTTTTTTTGTTGTGCGCAGCATCGCATTTATTGCTCAACACGACCTCGTTGACTATGTAGTAACGCGGATGAATGTGCATCAGTAGCAGAATCGTATAAAAAATCAGCCGTATCGTGAATGCTATTTCAAGCTATACGCCAATATATATCTTATCACTTTGAAAGGTAGTGTCTGAAGATATGGGCTGATAGATTCTCAAATGTGTCGGGAAGCACCAAAAACCTCTGAAACCGTCTACACAGTCCATAAAATGAAATACCAGAAATCTGTTTCTAGGTTGGGGGGAAGGTATTGAGAAGGAAAATTGCTTTCAGTCTGCTTGGCATTGCTGTCACGACCCAACTCTTAAGTGGATGCGCCAGTACACCTGCTTCTGGACAACAGCAGGCAAAAAAGAATATCACATTGACGATGTGGACGCATGATCAAGAGTACGCAAATCTTTTCAAAAAGGAGGAGAAGGTTTGGGCCAAGCAATATCCACAATACAGTATTCATTTTCAAGCACAGGTGTTTCCGGCCGGTGATTTTTGGAACAAAGAGTTAACGGCCATGGTTTCCAATGAACAATTGCCCAATTTTCTGGACTTGGAAATTAGTCACTTTTCGCTGTTTATGAAACCGGGGATCTTATCTAAATACGTGTTGAATTTAACTCCGCTGCTTGGCAAAACACGGCAAGATCTCGTTAAGCTCTCTCCTTACACCTATCAGGGAAACGTCTACGCCCTTGAAAGCGCGCTCAGTCCCGTTAGTTATTACTATCAACCCGCAATATTCAAGAAGTATGGGATTAAGACACCGATAAAAACCTGGAGCGAATTTTATCAAGATGGATTGAAATTAAGCAAACATGGGATTGCCATGGCGCCCATCTCGGAGGACGGCGGCGCAGCCGTATTTCAAAATTTGCTTTATGAGCACGGCGGTTCCTTTTTTAACAAATCTGGTGATTTGACCATCAATCAGCCGGTGACCTATCAGACATTGGACTATATCACGAAATCCATCAGCCATGGCGTGTTTAAAATGGTGAATTCCAACACGTTTTGGGGGCCAGGCATTTACCAGGATTACGAGCAGGGGAAGGTCGCCGGCGTGATCGCGCCGGATTGGTATGCTGGTGCGGAATTGGAGTCTTCGGCTTCCAAAATGTCAGGGCAATGGCGTTTGCAGACCATGCCCAAATGGCCAGGTTCAAACTACACAACCAGCACATGGGGTGGCACGGGCATTGCGGTGGCGAAAAATAGTCCGAATGCACAATTGGCTTGGAGTCTGTTGCGTTACGTGTACGCGACAGAACAAGGACAAGTGCAGCGGTTTGCCGACATTGGCTATTTTCCCAACATGAAGTCGGCAATGACGGATCCCGCTGTGACGAATCAAAAATTCTCCTATTTTGGTGGGGAGAAAATCGGTTCTGTATGGGAACAGGCAGCAAAAGATATACCTTCGTTCTGGCAAAGCCCTTTGGAATCCGAGTTCCAAACTTACCTAGACAACGCGCTAGAATCCATCTATTTGGGCAAGTCGAACCAAAAGAAAGCGATTTCGAGTATAGCGCAACAATTGAAAGCGCAGGAGTTCTTCGGGTATTAAGGGTTACGGTTGTGAATGCGACAGACCATGGAGGATGAATGGATGATTGGCACGAACGAAACAAAGACAACGGTGTCTGCAAAAGCGCGTCGACTGCGAAGGAAGGCCCGGCGGGGGACCATTGCGCCGTACCTGTTTATTAGCCCGTTTTACATCTTGTTTGCGATATTCTTTGTCTACCCGCTGGGGTTCGCAGCAGTTCTCAGTTTTACGCGATGGGATCAAGCTTCCCCTATGCAATGGGTCGGACTGAGCAACTACGTCCATCTGTTCACGGATTCTTACTTTATACAATCAGTGGTCAACACAGTCGTCTACATCATTGGCAGCTTGATCATCGCTTTTTTCTTATCTTTGCCTTTGGCGATGGCGTTAAGCAGTAAACGCGTGGTTGGTAAAAAGATACTCAGAGTGTTGTACTTTACGCCCATTGTGACGCCTGCTGTAGCCGTGGTTATCGTATTTAACATGATTTATGACAAAGATTTCGGTTTATTAAATTCTTTCCTTCACATTTTTGGCATCCCTGCTGTCCCATGGCTAGATAGCACTTTTTGGTCTAAGATATCCGTTCTCGGCCTCGTTGCCTGGCAATGGACGGGCCTCAACTCCTTATATTTTATCGCTGGCCTGCAAGCGATTCCCGAAAGTTTATATGAAGCGGCTGCATTGGACGGCGCAAATCGTTGGCGGCTGATTCGGCATATCACGCTCCCATCCCTGTCGCCGATGATGGTATTTGTCCTCATCACCACATTTGTGGGATCGTCGCAGATTTTTGATCAACCATTTATTCTCACAAACGGCGGTCCTTTAAATTCGAGTTTAAGTTACGCCAATTACCTCTACCAACAAGGCATGTCTTACTTACATCTCGGCTACTCTTCAGCCATGGGCATGTTGCTTTTGGTCGTGGTCGCTTGTATTTCGCTGATTCAATATCGCAGATTTTCCACCCGATAAACAGGGGGCCCACACATGAAAATTCGAGTATCAGATATCATCCTCAACATCTTTGTTTGGCTGGGGGGAATCATCATCGTGATCCCCTTTTTGTGGATGATTATCAGCTCCTTTAAAACCCAAGCTCAAATCTTCCAATCTCCATTTTCGCTGCCGCGCGCTTTAGACGTGCAGAATTACGCTGCTCTTTTTGCGCAGTGGCCTTTTTTCGCTTGGTATCGGAACAGTGTGCTTGTAGCAGTGATACTGACAGTGCTTACGGTACTGCTCTCCGCCTTATCAGGATACGGATTTTCGAAATATCGCTTTTCGGGCAAAGGTTGGTTGTTCGCCATCATCATTATGGGGTTGTCGATCCCGTTTCAGAGCATTCTCATCCCGCTCTACAGCGAAATGGCCCGCATGCACATCGCCAATACGTACGTTTCGCTCATCGTCCCTTTTATCGCGCCACCGATTGGGATTTTTCTGATGCGGCAATTCATCACCACCATTCCCGACGAGTTGCTGGATGCAGGACGTATTGACGGTTGTCATGAATTCATGCTTTTTGTGAGGATTGTGTTGCCTTTGCTTAAACCGGCCATTGCGGCGTTGGCGATCATCACATTCGTCGCAGCATGGGGCAATTTTTTATGGCCTTTGGTGATGTTGAACGATTCATCGAAATTTACTTTGCCCTTAGGCCTTTATTCCTTATTGAGCGACGCATCAAGTGGCGGTGACGCTCAATATGGCGTGATGATGGCGGGAGCCGCCCTTGCCAGTTTACCGCCTGTGGCGGTGTTTATTATCATGCAGCGATCCTTTATCAGCGGTTTGACGATGGGCGGCGCAAGAGATAGTTGATGCGATGAAAAGATTCGCCAAACGAAGTCGTGCATCAAGTGCAACTCGGCAACAAGCAAGTGACGGAGGTATCCGAACATAATATGTTTCGCCCAATGCGATTTGTTGGACAAATTCAAAGGGATTGCTTATTGCGATATATGGAGAGGTACCAATTTCTACCTCGGAAAAAGTTGCGGAGTCAATGTATTAATCGGCTCAGTTGGGTCTTGAATTAATTCATCACGGCACCTGGTTAGTAACAATGTCAAGTGCCGTGATCGTATACATTCATCGGAAAATTTTAATAGAATTCACCTTTTATTCAACCTCGATTTTTTCCATCATCGTGCGCATGTTTCCGCATGACATCAGGAATTTATGTATCCAAATGCTTTTATCCCACTTAAGGGGGTGAAGCTTTATGTGACCGCATATTGTTATTTTGTTGGGTTGTCACTTGCAGCATCAGGATCGCTGTGAGTATCGTCATCCCAATCGTTTGCTGTACATCATGCAATGAGATGCACACGAAAAGGATACGAGGAGTGTTGGCATGAAAAAGCATGTAAAAAGATGTGTTTCTATTTTTGCGGTCTCATCTATCGCATCGCAGGTCATGGCTGTCGTTCCTGTTTTTGCAGATACGAGTGGGAACGCACATCATCCTGAAACCGGAACAACGGCTGTTAAAGTGAGTGATTTTCTGAATTCACTCGGCGTCAATACACATATTGGCCAAGGAGTAGACAATGCGTCGCAGACAGCCACTGCATTGAATTACCTTGGCATACACCATACTCGCGAAGATGCGAATCCTGATTACGTACAGGATTGGATTCAACTCCATAAGCAATCAGGGGATACCATAGATCTTTTGGCCGACGGTGGCGCCAGCGTTTCGAGCAATATTGAGATCGCCGACCAATTGCGCAAGGCTGGCGCATTGTTGGATGTGGAGGGGCCAAATGAACCGAATAATCAGCCGGTGACCTATGACGGACAGACGTCAAATTCTTCTACGTTTCTCCCCGTCGCCTATTTTCAAAGAGACTTATACAGCGCCGTCCATTCCGATCCGCTGCTCAAGGGAATCCCTGTGTTTGCTTCGAGTGAGGCGGGGGGCAGTGAACCAGATAATGTCGGACTACAGTACCTGACCATTCCGAATGGCGCCAACACGCTGATGCCGGCCGGCACGAAATACGCTGACTATGCGAACACACATACCTACGTCATGGGTCACGTGGGCAGTTTGATTGACAATATGGCCTGGAATGCCAGCGATCCGACTTTGAACAGTTCCTGGGATGGATTGTATGTCGAGTATGGTCAAACTTGGAATGGTGGATTCAGTGGTTATTCTGACCAACAATTGAAGACACTGCCGCGGGTGATGACGGAAACAGGTTGGAACACACAAGGGAGCGGTAGCCTGAGCGAGGCGCAACAGGGAGACGTACTGATGGACGTGTACCTGTCCAATTTCGCAAGAGGATGGAAGTATACCTTCTTGTATATGCTGCGGGATGATCCCGTTCAAGGCTATTGGGGGCTTGTCGACACCAATTATCAGCCTAAGCCATCTGGGGTGGATATGCACAATCTGACGACCATTTTGGCAGATAAGGGAACAAAGGGACAAGCGGGATCGAAAAAAGCGCCGGGTCAACTTGATTATTCCATTCCAAATGAACCGTCCACTGTGCATGACTTATTGATGCAAAAGAGCAATGGTGAGTTTTACTTGGCCGTGTGGGACGAACAGGCAAGTGGATCGAGCAGTGTCACGGTGAATTTAGCGAAGGCGTCCAATGATGTGGAGATCTACAATCCAACGACGGGTACGTCACCAGTTCAGACGCTCCATCACACCAAGGCCATTGATTTAACGTTGAGTGGTTATGAACCTTTGATCATCAAGCTGTAATTGGCGTGAAGTAGAGTAGATATCGACCGATTGTATTTTGCGTATTGTAATAGGGCTGCCCCACGGGTAACGTAAGTGACCAGGGGAGCCCTTTTTTTGTGGGCGTGTTGCCTATGAAGAAGCATGATCATGTAACACAGGGGGAACCAATTTGGGCAATCGAACTTTGTATTTCGTTCTTTCCGCAGACAATGGAAAAAGCGTTTTTGTGACGAAGGACGGGGATATGCGCATTCCTGAGTTTCCGGAAATGGTGGATCATCACATCGGGCTTGAAAATCCGCATGTGTATAATCGCTGGTTTGAACAGGCGTACGGTATTCCAGTCTTTCGACGATACATTATTGAGCTTGAAGATATGGATAGCACAATTTTTCTCTTTGAATTGGTGGATCCAAGTATCGGTCTGCAAACAGGGGAATTTGTCCCCAGTGTTCGTGTGGCTGCTTTATATGACGCCAACCCTTTCTTGCAGAACGTGCTGATGAACCTGTCAGAGGATTACTCAAAAAGTGAATTGATGCCTTGGGTTGGCACGGATGGCTATACGCCATATCTTGAATGGATGAGCGCTGAAATGCGACATAGAAACATGACGGTGAACGGGGAGATTCAACAGATCAAGAACGCCTTTGTCTCTACTGTGTTTCGATGTCCGACGAACCAGGGTGACTTTTACATGAAAATACCTGGTTCTGCTTATATTCGGGAAATCGCAATGACAAACAGGGTGCGAGAATGGGGCATTGCCAAATTACCCGAATGGGTTGCGGCGGATGTACCGCTCAATGTGTTTCTGATGTCGGACATGGGTGGTTATGATCTCCCTGCTGATTCAGCCTTCGATTTGCTCGGTTCGGTGATTGACCAATGGGCGCAGTTGCAAATCGATGCGCTGCCTTTTTTGAACCATGAAGCGCCGTATCCGTTTTATGATTTGAGGCTGCCTGTGCTGCGTAAGAAACTTGATGAGCTAGTTGATGAAGGAATGTGTCTGCTGGACGGTTCACCATATGAGCTGAAGGCAGAGGAGATCTCATTGTTGCGTTCTAGACAATCGCATTTTAGCGATGTTTTAGGCGAGATCGAAAAATATCCGATTCCCGATTCTGTGGACCACGGCGACCTTCGACCCGGTAATATACGAGTCACGAGTAATGGATGGAAGCAACCTCTTTCGAGTTCTGCGGATGCCTCGACATTGGAGCGGCGCCAGTATTACTATGCGCATGTCTTGCGACGGGTGATTTCGGGTTCGTGAATGGCGGAGAGATCAAATCATCTTTCTTTTAGGAATGCCGGGGAAAGCTAAAGAAGAACGCAATACTTTTCATAGCTTGGCCAAGCAACGGCATATGCGCATGGAGAAAAACGTCTAAACTGATAGATCTGGAATAGTCACTAATTGTTGTTGTGTTTGTAGACCTTCTCGCATAAAATATAGACAAAAGCTCTATCCTAATTAAGAAGGTGCCGGAGCTGCTACTCCGACACCTTACGGTACATCGCCTTGAGTGACGGAATTTCCCGCACTCGGACGACTTAATTCAAAGCCACATTACGTGGCGTAGCAAAAAGTCACCCCGAACAGGCCGCTAAACCGTTACGGGGTGACTTTTATTTATGTGAACGAAAAGCGACTATGATCGTTACTATGAGTGTTAGAAGAGCAAGTAGCAACATGCTCCCCTGAAGTGCTACCCCTAGTGCTTGATATGTCACGTACATCGTCCGACCTCCCCCAGTCCGAAGACTTGCAGGAAGGCGTCACCCCAGATTTAGCTAGTACCGTACCATAAGTTTACTAGTAAGTGACATGGTAAACTAGGATACTTTAATCATGTTTGTCCGTATGGAGCCACAGAGTAAACATGTCCTGATTACCCTTCATTCATGATAAAACTCATCTTTGACAGCGTCTAGACGGAGTGCGGGGTTGTAGGGGGGATCGAAGTCAGGGAGATTGTCTTTCAAATTCGCATATTGAGAGACGTTCTCGAATTGCGGTTGTTCAAGGGGCTCAAAGGAAATTCAAAAAGGTTGGAGAAACACAAGAATGACATCCTGGTGGGGGTGTGTTCACATCCTTCGGAGGAGAGTGGCTTCGTGTATATACCAAAACCCTTTACAATGAGCGATCCGGCGGAAATCGAAAGTTTCATCCGAAAGCACAGCTTTGGCATTTTGATGAGTGACGACAACGGAACACCGTTGGCCACGCACCTTCCGTTCTTTTATGATGCCGAACAAAACGCCCTGTTCTCCCATATGGCCAAGGAGAATCCACAGTGGCAGCATCTTGATGGGCGGACGGTGTTGGCGGTATTTTCGGGACCGCACGCTTACATTTCCCCTGCTTGGTATGAATTGCCCGCCTCTGTGCCGACGTGGAACTACATGGCTGTACATGTATATGGGAAATGCAGCGTGATCGAAAGTGAAGGTGAGTTGGCTGAGGTGTTGGAGCGGACCGTGCGTTTTTACGAACCAGATTCGGATTTGCCGTCGCAAGCCGATGAAATGTTTTATCGCAACATGATGAAAGCGATTGTCGGTTTTCGCATAGACATCACGGACATGCAAGGTGTGGCAAAACTCAGCCAAAACAAGCCGGTGGCGGTCCAAGAACGGGTCATTGCAAACCTTGGTGTGTCGGCAGACGTTGGGGCCAAAGCTGTCGCCGATCAGATGCGGACGCGCTTGAAGGGGATTGGGCTATAGTCATCTTTATGCCGCAAATGGTGCATGTGATTGACAGCGTTTGTCCTATTAAAAATAAGGCAACCCCAGTCAATACAGACTTGAGGTTGCCTTGTTGTGCAGACCCATTTGGTCACTTCACGAGAAACCTATGTACACAGGGTACAAGAAGTCACCGAGTATGAGCCACTCGTTACGGAAGCACATTGCCTGCCGCACGATAGATTTCATACCATTCTTCGCGTGTCAGGTAGACATCGCTCGCCTTGCAGCAATCCTGTAACCGGCCAATGTTCATTGTCCCAGTCACTGGTTGCATTTTTGCCGGATGGCGCAAGAGCCACGCGATGGCGATGGTCGTGTTGCTGACATCATATTTTTTGGCGATCTCGTCGATTTTTTGATTTAATTCCGGGAACTTGTCGTTGTCGAGAAATACGCCTTCAAAGAATCCGTATTGGAAAGGGGACCAGGGTTGAATGGTGATGTCATTTAGGCGACAGTAATCAAGGATGCTGCCATCCCGGTTCACGGCAGGCGCATTCTCCATATTCACGTTGACGCCATTGGAGATCATGGTGGCGTTGGTGATGCTTAATTGCAGTTGGTTTGCTACAATCGTTTGTTTGACGAATTTTTTCAGCAGTTGGATCTGCATTGGATTCTGATTGGAAACGCCGAAATGCCGCACTTTACCCGCACTTTCAAGGATATCGAAAGCTTCTGCGACCTCTTCAGGTTCGACGAGTGCATCTGGACGATGCAAAAGCAAAATGTCGAGATAATCCGTTTTCAACCGTTTCAGGCTGCCATCGACTGCCTCCAAAATGTGTTCTTTGGAAAAATCGAACATGCCTTTTCGAATGCCACATTTCGATTGCAGGATGATCTTTTCGCGAATGTCCGCGTTCATGTGGATGGCATCGGCGAAGATCTCCTCACATGTGCCGCCACCGTAAATATCTGCATGGTCAAAGAAATTCGCGCCTGCCTCCAGGGATGTTTGGACAAAACGTTCTGCTTCCGCTTTGTCCAATGAACTGATTCGCATACAGCCGACTGCAACGACCGGCACTTCTAATGAACTGTTGCCAAGACGCATTGTTCTCATATGTTGTGTCCTCCTCAAGTTGTTGTTTGATGATACCATTTCGTTTTAATGATGCGGAATTCATGAGCAAATCGCTCTTGAAATCACATATAGGCCAGCACTTTAGACGGTAAATGCCTCGTCGAGTTTTTGGGAAAGTTCCGCAGGCAAGCGCCAACCGACAGCGCCTACGTTTTCCTCCAACTGTTCCACCCGACTTGCCCCAATGATGGCCGAAGATACAGCGGGTCGATGAATGACCCAGTTCAGCGCGACCTGGGCGGGTGTTTTGTCTACTTCATCCGCTATTTCTTTCAGCACTCGCAATCCTCGCTCGAAGGGGTGCACACGCTGTTCGAGCAGTTGTGGTTCAGCTTCACCGCGGCTACCAACTGGTACGCCGTTTTCATATTTTCCCGTGAGCACGCCGCCGCCCAACGGGCTGTATAAGATCATCCCGATACCTTGGTCTACACACAGCGGTTGAATTTCCTTCTCAATTTCACGATTGACCAAACTGTAAATCGGTTGCAGAGATACGAACTTCGTCAGATTGTGGACGTCGCTGATCCACAAAGATTTGGTCAACACCCAGGCAGGAAAATTAGAGCAGCCGATGTATCTGACTTTGCCTTGGGCAATCAAATCATCAAACGCTCGCAATGTTTCTTCAAGCGGTGTCTCCCAGTCAACCGAATGCGCTTGGTAGAGATCAATATAATCTGTGCCGAGTCTTCGTAAGCTATTTTCCACCTCCCGCATGATGTGCCCACGCGACAATCCTTCGTCATTCGGACCTGGTCCCATGCGCCCTCTGACTTTCGTGGCAATCACGACTTCAGACCTTCTCCCCTTGATGGCCTTGCCAAGAATTTCTTCAGCCTCGCCACCGGTGTATCGATTCGCATTGTCTAGCAGATTGATGCCTAAATCCAAAGCTCTATCAATGATTCGGGCGGACTCCAAAGGAGAAACTTTGCCAGGCTTACCGTAGGCGGGATTGGGACCCCCAAAAATCCAACATCCGAGGCTAATTCGTGAAACTTTCAGACCTGAATTGCCAAGCCGTACATAATCCATTGGTTACCCTCCTAACATTTCGGATAGCTGGCGCTGCAGAAAGGGCATTCACTTCTGCGATAAGCGGGGCTAAATCGAAGGCGATAAACAGCCATCAGAGTGGCAAACAATTCAAATTGAATCATTCGCGCCGCAGTCGTTCTCTATCATTATAGAAATGATTGTTTAAACTCGGAAGTAGTGAATTCGTTTGCGTATAATAGACTTCGGTATACTTGCTTTCATTTTTGAAGTAAAGAAGAGGAGCGTGTGACAGCTCGACACGCTGCTCCATTTACGTTTAATTGCCAGAGACACTGTTAATATTGGCAAACAATTTGCGCAGCGTTGCCACATGCGCATCGGGCAACGGGGCTCTGTTGGCTGATTCGACATTGGCTTCTAGGTGCGCTACATTGCCTGTGCCAGACAGAACGCAGTGAATGCCTGGTTCATATCGGACGAAACGGTAAGCGGCGTCCGGCAGACTGACCGCGCCCTCAGGATGAATCAGGAAGCCCAGTGGATTCTGCAAATCTACTGCATTTTCTGGCAGCAGACCTTGATTCATCATGTCACGCGCAAACTCGGCTAAAATATCGGAACGGGTGAGTGCTCTTCTTACGGCAAACATGTCCAACACCGCGATATTTTTCTCAATGCAAGGTTGCAGCACGATTTCTCTGGCGCTCTGATTCAATATGTTAAAACCAACCATGACGACATCCCAAATATCGTCTTGTACGGCCCTTCTGAGCATCATATGCGAAGGATCTGGCACGAACGCCTCTGTGATTCCGAGAAAGCGAATCTTCCCCTTGTCTCTCATCTTGAATAGCTCCGGGGCCAAGTAGGATTGTGCATAGTCGTAGTCCTGCAACCTTACGCCGTGTAAATGATAAACGTCGATGTAGTCTGTGTTGAGATGCTTCAGACTTGCGTCCAGGCTCTGTTCAAGTTGCGCTGGCTTTCTCAACACTGCGTCAGCATACAAAGTGTATTTTGACGACAGGATCACGTTTTTTCTTTGATCCGCTGACAAAGCCTTGCCAATCCGAGCTTCAGTGCCATACGCTTCAGCGGTATCGATAAAGTTGATGCCCAGTTGCAGCGCTTTTTGAATGATCTCCACAGATTCCGATTCCGATTTTTGCTGACTGAGACCTAAGCGGCTGTGTCCACCGCCGCCCAACCCCATCACGCTGACTTGGAGTTCTGTTCTTCCAAACGTCGTGTAGTCCACTCGTAATTCACTCCTCATTTTGAGCATACAGTGATATTTTTGTGCCCATCGGATACGGAGAGACTTCGTTTCTAGCAGAACGATTCAGATATTGATTTTGACATCCTGTCGCCATGTTCCTGTGTTCGCTGCTGAAAAGACATTCTCACGTTGCCGCTATAGGTAGTATGATAGAGCTCAATCCTGATGATCGTATGATGTGTAAGGAGGACGAACTTTGGCGTTGCAAATCAGAGAGGCAGACATACAAGATTACGCTGACATTTTACAACTGCATGGTCAGGTACATGAAATCCACGTCGAGCATCGACCTGATTTATATCGATCAGCCCAAAGTACGCTTGATTTGCATTATTTCACGGAGCTGTTGAACGATGAAAAAAGCAAAATTCTTGTCGTGGGAAATGACAAACTTGTTGCATATACAATTTTAAAGGTACAGGAAGCGCCAAACCGCCCGATTCTAGTTCCGCGGCGAAGCTTGTATGTCAATGATATCTGTGTAGATGAAGCGTGTCGTGGCAAAGGGATCGGCAAATTGCTGTTCCAAAAGGTGAAGGATTATGCGAAAAGCGTCGGCGCTTCAAGTCTGGAATTGGGCGTGCTGGCTTTTAATGAACGGGCGATTGATTTCTATCACGCGATGGGTATGAATGTGAAAAGTGTGCGCATGGAATTGGAAATCCGATAATGACAAAGACTTGAGAGTGGGCAGGACGGGGTATATCACCCGGCAATGCAATTTGAGTCCATTTCGATCCCGATGGCTGGCTTTGGCACAACTCCAGCGCCTTGGGATGGACAACTGCCTGATGGTTTGTCAGCGGCATCAGGGGATATAACGGATTTTCGCGTGGTTGAACATCATAATGCATCACCTGGGTACTGGTTTCTAGAGGACAAATCCTGGTGTGTCGCAGTAGACGTTGAATTGTATAATACCTCTGCCGCCAATTGAACAGCAAAAACACACCTGTTTAAAGGCTGATGGCAGGTGTGTTTATAGTAGATAAGCCATGCTTTTCAACGCGATCGCTATCGTTAGAGGTCGTCAAAATCTCGATTTAGAGGTGCTCTTTAAACAACCTCAATGTATGAAAACTACCACTGCGCTTTGGTGATATGGCTGGAAAATCATCAATTGGATAGACTTGAACCTTACCTTCTTCGCTTTCACTAAGGCATCCACCAACGGCTTTTGCTTCGAAAAAGAAACTAGCCATGGGGCCTGGATACCCTAAATTACGTTTGAATTCCCACCCTAGAAATCGTACCACTTCAACATCTAATCCTGTCTCTTCTTTCGCCTCTCGCACTGCGGCCTCATCGGGCGATTCTCCATATTCGATATGTCCGCCAGGGAGCGCTGCAGGCGCTTCTTTCGGTGAATTGGGGGGGAGCAAGGCGACGATTCCGTTTTTCCCCACTCTGATGACGATGTTGACGCCCATCGCATTGGTAGGATAGTGAACCCATCCGCACGAAGGACATATTACTCGTCTGATGTCATCGTCATTGATGACGGCAGTCGATAAGGAAGTTCGACACATAGGACAAAACTGATAACGCAAGCGGGGCAAAATGATGTCGGCATATTCAATAATTCCCTTGTTCATTAAAGAACCCCCCATCCAAGGGACGTTATTTGTCCCTGAAGGACGTTTTTCGTCCTTATTTAATGGTACGGTTATCGCAGTTTTCTGTCAATAAGTGAGTCAATCAGCAAAGCAATGATTTGTAACATTAATGACCGTTTTGTGTAATATATTCAATAAATGAACGGAATCAATCTCCACGTTTTTTGTTGATACCGCACATAGGCATCTCCGAAATGTGCCACTAAGACAGTTTCCTCAACTCGGATTCGATACGTGTACGCACTAAAGAACAGGAGCCCATCGAACAGAACGGACAGCGAGTATGCTGTGGCAAGCGCAAAACCGAGAAAGGTCAAGCATGTACCAAGGTAGCCGGGGTGACGAATCAGACGATACCACCCCGTTTGAATCAATTCATGTTTTTCCTGAATCCCGACATTGCGGCTGTAAAACCGCCCCAGCATCGCCATAGCAGCGTATCGAATCCAAACGCCGCCAAAACTAATGAAGACGCCAACGGCGATGGTATAAGTGGGCAACAGCCAAACATGCACGAACAAATGAATGATAGTCGGGATGATGAACATCCACGCAAAAACGGAGCCAATCAGCATGCTGGAGCCACGATTCTTTTTGGCTTCTTTTATCGGATCGCGACGGGCAAACTCTAGAAACAGGTAGAGAAGAACAGGAATGAATGCAATCAACAGCATAGAAATCACCTCGATATATACGTCGTATACGACATGTCGTTTGCGACGTATAATGTAATCTGTTATGATTTCTCTGTCAAGCCATAAATCATGATGATTTCAAAAAAGGTTCGCGAGGATTGAGTATATGACATCCGTGATTGATGACGCAGTTTATATAAGGAAAGTTGTCAAGAATCTCAACAAACTCATTGATCAAACATGGGAAGTCGAGGCACAGAAAAGTGGGCTTACCCGGGCGCAAGTCAACGTGTTTCAAGCGTTGTATCATTTGCCGGGTGTCTCGTTAAAAGACTTGAGCGCGCGACTGGGCATGGCGCATAGTACAGTTTCCGGTATCATCGATAGACTTGAGAAAAAAGGGTATGTCGAAAGGCGTGCTGATGCTGCGGATAAGCGGTTTTCACGCTTGTATCTTTCCGAAGCAGTGGATGCTTATGTGACGAGAGAATTGCCGGCGTCACTCGATGCGCCTCTGATTGCTGCTCTAAGCCAGTTAAAGGACGAGGAGAGGGAGCAAATCAAAGTCGGACTAGAAATGCTTGAGAAAGCTGTACGAGTGACGCAGTGAGCGGCGATTGTCATTCCTGACTCCGTTGTCTAGGTAAATATAGGCTTTTTCATGAATCGGCGCGTGACATATTCAATTTCGCCGTCGGGCGTAACAACGGAAGAAAACATTCCCACACCTGATACCATGTATCGTAAAATCGAATGAGAGATTGCTGCCAAGTTTCGTATCACAATTGGAGGTTACATATGTGGAGCAAGCCGTAGAGAAAATAGACAAACCATTTCAAATCCAGTTGCGCATGCCAGGCAGCAAGTCCATTACCATTCGGGATTTAGCCCTGGCGGCTTTGGCCAATGGAACAAGCACGATAAGATCCCCAGGCTTCTGTGATGATACGTTTCGCATGGCGGATTCCCTGCGCAAGATGGGCATCCCCATTGATGAGACGCCAGATGATTCGCTCATCGTACACGGATTAAATGGGCACTTTCCCACTGAACCAGTGACCCTCAATGTGGGACAAAGCGCCACATCCACCCGCAGCTTAATGGCCTTGTGCGCGTTGCGCAAAGGCGCGACGCATATCGATGGACACGAGTCCATGCGCGTACGCCCAAACAAATACCTTTTGGATGCGCTGCGACACATATGCGCCGATGTCGAGTCTGCCAATGATGGATATTTACCAGCAACAGTGACGGGAATCGGTCAAAGCGCCGATACCATCGCGATGAATGGCGATAAGTCCAGTCAGTATTTCTCTGCGTTGATGCAAATTGCGCCGCTCTTCGAGCGCGGGTTACGCATAGACGTCAAGGGAGAACTGGTCAGCAAACCGTATATCGACATCACCATCCATGAGATGGCGAAGTTTGGCGTGATCGTGGAGAACGACAACTATCGCTCATTCACTGTACGCCCTCAGACATACCACCCTGTCGATCTCGTTGTTGAAGGTGATGCATCAGCCGCATCCTATTTCAGTGCGCTGGCGACGGTGCATGGCGGGAAAGTCACCATCGACAACCTTGGAAATAGTACAAAACAAGGGGACTATGGCTTCTTCGATATCTGCGAGCGACTTGGCGCACGCGTCATTCGGACCGCCGCAACGACCACCATCATCGGTCCCAAAGCCGGCAAATTGAATGCAATGAGTGAGCCATTGGACATGGAAATGATGCCTGATGTGGCGGTGACGCTATTTGCCATTGCGCCCTTTATTCCAGGTACAACGCGAATCACTGGACTTTCCACATTGCGGATAAAAGAGTGTGATCGCATTGAAGTGCCTGTCACAGAGATGCGGAAACTAGGCATTGAAGTCACTGCAGGCCCCGATTGGGTTGAGATTCCGTTTTGGTCGGCGCCGGAAGCAGACAGTGCAAAACAGGTGTCGATTCGCACGTATGATGATCACCGTATCGCCATGAGCATGGCTGTGCTTGGCAGCAAAACAGGCGGGATGGTCATCACAGGGGCTCAATGTGTGGAAAAAACCTATCCACGTTTTTGGCAGGATTTAAAGAAACTATATGTGTAAGTCAGGAAGGAGGAAAATATCCATCGTATGCATTACATCATGCATCAGGCCGTCTGGCGATTGCTCCAGGCGGTCTGATTTGTTCTGCATGTTGTGAGACACTTTTCATCTTATGCGGTCATTTCTGCCAAACCAGTGCAGCGATTGTGGTGCTAGGTTCTGAAAAATATGTTTTTGTTCCATAAATTCCTCTAAACCGCGATGGCCGAGTTCGCGGCCAATGCCCGACTGTTTGTAGCCACCCCAAGGCGCTTGTGGGAAGTACGGATGAAAATCGTTGATCCACACAGTGCCCAAGCGCAATGCTTTGCTCATCCGTTGGGCGCGTTGTACATCCTGAGTCCACACGGCGCCTGCCAGTCCATACACGGTGTCATTTGCCAGGTGAATCGCGCTTTTTTCGGTCGCGAATGATTCAACGGTGAGCACCGGACCGAATATCTCCTCTTGAACGATTCGCATGTCAGCGCGGCAATCTACAAATACGGTCGGCTCCAAGAAAAATCCAGCCGCGAGTGACGGCGCACTTGGACGAGTCCCCCCTGTCAACAGCGTGGCGCCTTCGTCGATGCCCAAGCGGATATATCGTTCCACTTTTTCGCGGTGTGCTTGTGAGATGAGCGGTCCCATTTCCGTCGCCGCATCGAGGCCATTGCCCAAGCGAATGTGCTGGACGCGGTTGACCAACCGTTCGAGAAAATGATCGTGAATGTTGTCCTCAAGCAGAAGACGCGCGCCAGCTGAGCACACCTGGCCCGCGTGGAAGAAGGCGGCGTTTAGGGCGTGATCGAGCGCTGCATCAAGATCGGCGTCTGCAAACACGATGTTGGGATTCTTACCGCCCAATTCGAGGGCGACGCGCTTGAAATTGCCTGCCGCCGCTTGCATGATGCTCCTCCCGGTCGAGCCGCCGCCTGTAAAGGAGACGAGGTCTACCGCGGGCGCATGGGCGAGTGCGGCGCCGACGGTGCTGCCAGCGCCAGTGACGACGTTGAAAACGCCGTTCGGCAAGCCGACCTTATGGATGATTTGCGCCAGCCTGAGCGTGGTCAGGGGCGTCAATTCACTAGGTTTCAGGACCATCGTACAGCCTGCGGCTAGGGCCGGGGCCACTTTCCACGCGGCCTGGAGCAGGGGATAGTTCCAAGGCGTGATGAGTGCGCAGACGCCAATCGGTTCATACAATACATGACTCACCGCGTTTGGCATGGGGGCGTCAATCACCTCGCCGCAATATTTGTCCGCCAGTCCAGCAAAGTACTGAAAGACATTGGCGATGCCGTCCATATCCGCAAGACTTTCGGTGAGCGTTTTGCCAGTGTCCAATGTTTCCAGGCGGGCGAGTTCTGTGCGCTGGCGTTTGATTTGTTCACTGATGGCCCACAATTTTTCGCCTCGTTCTGCCCCAGGCTGATGTGGCCATGGCCCTGTGTCGAATGCGGCGCGGGCAGCTTTGATGGCTGATTTTGCATCTTCCTCATTGCCTTCGGCAACTTCTGTCAGGACGTTCTGATTAAACGGATTGATGACAGGGCGAGTTGCACGTGTGTGCGCCGCTGTCCATTCACCGTTGATATACAGTTGGCGGGACATGGTTTGAATCAATGGATCGACACTCAATGGCTTCCTTCCTTTCGATAAATGCGGTGGGGATATTATTTGTCGGCGTCTTCTTTAGGGTGGAGGACTTTATGCAACAGATCACAGGTGAACGTGATTGGATATTGCATGATTTGTGTGATATATTCTGTTTGTACAGTATATACCGTACAAACGTGATAAACAAACTTGAAGTGACGGTGTTGTGATGATGGAAGATTATCAACGTTTGGAACAGGCGCGCCGCCATTTTACTCAATCCCAGGCCGAAACGATGGAGATGTATGGCCTAAACCGCTCCATGGGGATGTTGTATGGAGCCATGGTCTTTCGTGATGAGCCCATGACGCTGGACGAAATGTGCAAAGAAACTGGCATGAGCAAGACCAGCATGAGTACAGGCGTTCGAGAGTTGGCGCGGCTGAAGTTGGTACGCAAGAAGTTTGTCGCGGGTGTTCGAAAAGATCTATATGAGGTTGAGCGAGATCAATTCCGTTCATTTGTCGAATTCTTTACACAAATTTGGGGGCGCGCCGTTGAGTTGAACATGAAAGGCATCAGCGAGAGTGAGCGTCAGATTTGCGTTTTGCTTGAGGATGCTCATTTGGATGCGGACGTGCGCGATAAGGCACATAGAGATCTCCATCACTTGGCAGAAGCAAAGCGCTATTACACATGGCTTCAACAGTTGACAACTGTATTTGAACGTGGAGAAACGATTGTCCCATTCCCAAATCAAGATGAGGAAGGGTGAGTAAATGCTAGACCGTGAAACGCCAGACAAGTCGAATGATGTTCCTTATCTGGTGGACACAGATATACACGAACGTGTGTTGTATCGGGATTTGGTGTCGTATCTAGACAATCCATGGCGACGATATGTGACAGATTGCGAATGGAAGCAAGAGAAGCATTTGCCTTATACGCAACCCGCGGTGGCTGGTGTCGATAGGGCAGATGCGCGTGTTCCAGATGGACGTCCGGCTGGGACGGATCTCGATTTTATGCGCGCTCAATTGCTCGATGCCTGTCAACATCAGTTTGGTATTCTGACCGGCGCGCTTGATCCATCGCCATCTTCGATGCACGGCTGGCATGAAATGGCCGTCGCCTTGGCGACAGCCTACAACGACTGGCAGGTTGAACATTGGTTGGAGCAAGATGACCGACTCTACGGATCTGTGCACATTGCCGCACAGGACCCTCAAGCGGCGGTGCGCGAAATCGAGCGGATCGGACCGCATCCTAAAATGGTGCAGGTATTGCTGCCCATGGATGACTTTTTGTGGGGGGATCCATATTATCACCCCATCTTTGCGGCGGCCGAGCGGCACAATCTGACGATTGCCATGCACCACAACGAGCCGCCGGTGCATTTCGGTCGCTTTCCTCGGTATTTTATTGAGTGGCATACGTTGATTCCGACTGTCCACATGATGCAGGTGACCAATATGGTCTTCAATGGCGTGTTTGAAAAATTTCCTGGATTGAAATTGCTGATGATAGAAGGCGGCTTTGCGTTTGCGCCATACTTGATGCGCAAGATGGATCAGCAGTATCGCGATTTGCGCCACGAAGTGCCCTGGATCAAACGGATGCCCAGCGACATCGTGCGCGAACATGTGCGTTTCACCACACAGCCGATGGAAGAGATGAATCGTCAGGAATTTATGCACATCATCGAACAAATGGGTTCTGACGAGATGGTTTGTTTTTCGACGGATTATCCGCATTGGGATTATGATTCGCCGTTTCAGGCGCTTCCTTCCTTGGAGAAGGCGCTGAAACAAAAGATTTTTTCCGACAATGCGAAGGCGCTTTATCCTAAACTTCCAGCGCACTCGTCTCGCTATGCGGGGCAGTCGTAACAACCCAAGTCAAATAAGAAGGAGGGGAGCCGATATGAGACATGTCATCTGCAAAGTGGATGCACTGCAGCCTGGTGAGATAAAGGAGGCGATGCTGGGGAGAATTTCAATCGTGATCTGCCGGACCCCTGACGGGGAATACTATGCGCTGTCCAATAGATGCGTCCATCAAGGCGCGCCGATGGCCAAGGGCAAGCTATGTGGTGCAACTGCGCCGACAGATACACCTGGCGAGTATCGCTATGTTCGCGAGGGGGAAATTTTGCGCTGTCCATGGCACGGCCGCGAATATGATGTGTTGCGGGGCGGACGCATGTTGGCTGATGACACCCGGTGTCTGCCGAGTTTCAATGTCGTGGTAGAAGGTGAAGAGGTGGTCGTTCATCGGTGAGGTGAGTTGTCTTTTGTGGACGCTCGTTGCACAAGTAAAATCACGCGGAGGGATGCGAGTGAAGTTGAGCAAAAGGATAAGTGTCGCGTTGGTAGGAACTGCTTTATGTGGAATGGTATCAGCAGGGTGCGGAACACAACATGTCCCCGGCACGGGACCGGACGAAGCGGTTGGTGTACAGCAGACGGACAAAAACATCACCATCGGCTACATCGATTGGGATGAGGATGTCGCGACCACCTATCTGTGGGCGCAACTACTCAAGCAAAAGGGATACCATGTCACATTGAAATCTGTTGCACTCGGTCCAATGTTTGTCGGCTTGTCCCAAGGTGGCGTCGATGTCTTCTTTGATTCATGGCTGCCTGAGCAGACTCCGTATATCAAGAAGTATCAAGACAACGTCGCGACACTTGGGAAATGGTACAAAGGACAGACGACAGAAGGATTGGTCGTCCCCACCTATATGAAAAACGTGAACTCGATTGCTGATTTGAAAAAGCTTCCGTCGCAAGAAAATCAGATTGTAGGTATCGATCCCGGTTCCGTGGAGATGGATCTCGTCAAGAAAGCCATTTCGGAGTATGGGCTAGATACGACGTTGGTTTCGAGTTCTTCACCTGCGATGTTGAGTGCTTTGAAAAAAGCCTACGATGCAAAGCAGGATATCGCTGTCGTCCTCTGGAGTCCACATTGGGCTTTTGCAACATACAAACTGAAGTATCTGGCTGATCCAAAAGGCGTGTTCGGCAAGGGTGGGACGATTCAGGCGGAGGCCAATAAGGATTGGATGAGCAGTCACGCACAGGCTGTTGATTGGCTAAAACATTTTACATTGACACAAAACCAACTGGGCCAGTTGGAGAACGACATCAACGCTTCCACCAAAGAGGCGGGCGTGAAAAAATGGATACAGGATAATCAAGCTCTGGTGAACAGTTGGTTGAAATCATGATGCGATGACCTCGATGGTTTTCTATTTGGAACATTTGTGGTGACGTTTTTATCGCTTGTCTTAACTGGTGTACTTGCCTTAATGCAAGGAACCGTCCCTTGTGGTTAGCGTCTGTGGGACGGTTCCTTGTCATCTGTTAGGTCTCCTGAACTGCCGTGCTGCTGACGGCAAGTGGATTGACGGTGATCTGACCGTCGCCCGAGACATTGATTTTGCTCGCGACAGTCGGACTGGAGAGACGTTTCACTAGGGTCGTGCTCCCTTTTGTTCCCTCTTTGTACACAGCGGTGACCAAACCATTCTGATTCACTTTGCCAAAATAAAGCACATTTCCGACGACGTTGATTAAGGCGGCATTTGTTTGAACCACCTGTTCATTGACATCGTAGTCCGGGCTGTAGCTGCTGGTCGCGCTTGTTTGCTGCAGGCGAACGACGTCCCATGTGCCATCCTGGTTATCTTCGACGTACAGGTTGTCTCCGGTTTGCGAGAGCGCGATATTCTTCACGTATCCGCCACTGAACGGCACACTCTGGACATCCTCCATTGTGCCAATATGATACAGAGCGCTTCCGCCGCCTGACTCTACCAGTACGAACACATCGTTCGTCTGGTTGCTGTATGTCACTTTGGTGATTTCCGCATCAGAGGAAAGCTCTGAGAACTCGGGTACGCTTGACGCCGTGAGATCGGCCTGTTGGCCGTTGGATACATAGAATGCATTCAATTCCAATTCGCCGGGCGCTTTCTCTTCACCGACAAAAACCTCTTCATCGCCAAGCCAATCGAGGTATTGAACCGGGTACAAGTCAGTCGCTTCGCTGACCTGTTTTCCGGTATCCAACGACTCCACGTGTACGACATCCGTTCCATCACTGGCTGTATCCACGTATGTGGCGTACTGGCCGTCAGGTGAAACGGTGACGCCTTGGTACTGTTGTTTCAGTCCCGTTAAAATCTGACGTTCACGGGACGACAGCGAGATCGTAGGATTCAAGATTTGTTGAATTTCTTGATTGGTTTTCGCTTCTTGGTTATTAAACAACCTGTTTAGGTGATGCAGAAACAGAACCTGCGTGAGTGTGAGCACGACGACAAATAACAGAAACAAGCGGCCAAATGTTCGCTTTCTAAGCATGCTCACTCACCCCCATCCTGCGGCATGACGACAATCGATGTGCCCACGCTGCGCGCGCCTGTCAAGTCCACCGGCGTGTTGACCAGCTTGTTGTTGTAGACCATAGTCGTTGACGATCCGCCGTCGAGATCGGCCGCGATTTTCGCGTGATATTTCAGCATCAATTCGGTAATATCCGTCATTGACGCGCCAAGTTGTCCATACTGACCGCGCCCGTCCGTGACAATCAGAATGACTTTGCCGTCCGCAGTTTGGCCGATGGCCGTCCGCGGATTGTACCCTTGGTCAGGCACAGAAACCGGTTGTCCGTTCAACACCAGGACAGGCCCAAAGCTCAGTGCTTCCTGTACGTCTTTTTGCTGAAGTTCCGCGAGCGAATAGTCGCCAGCAATCATCTGTCCGCCGTTTGTGAACGCAATCTCCGGGTACTTTTCGCTGGAGTGAGCACCTGTGATGACTTTTCCGTCGTGGATGGTGATGCCGAGCGGATTGGCACCAGTCCCTTGCTGATCCGTATCGGAAAAGGCACCGCCGTTCACGCCAGCGACTGCGCCTGCAATGGCGACCATTTGTTGTACGGTTTCACCGCTTTTACCCAAGTATTTGGTCGTAGCGACTTTGATGCGCTTTGGATTGTCGATCACCATGATGTGCGCGGTGAATGTTTCTCCATGATAGGTGTACAGATGAATAGTGCCATCGCCGTTGTCGTAATTTTGTGTTGGAATCTCGTTGATGGGGATGGTTTTTGACACCATTCCACCATTGGATAAAGCGTTCGCTTGGATGACGGAATTTGATAGCGTATATAGGGACAGTGGTCTTAGCAAGTAACCATGTCTTGTCTCGTCGACTGTGTCGATGACGTAGTTTCGCACGGACGGAAAAGGGCCGTGAAATATCCACAGTGACGTAGACACGCAAAAATATACAAAACAAACGCAAATGAATGCGATCCAACGCAGCTTCCGCTTGCCAGTTGGTTGTTTTGCATGTTTTGGCTTCTCCGGCTTCTTCTTCGCATCTGCTCTTCGATATCTTTGTTGTTGATTCACTTTGTGACTTCACCCACCTGAAGTAGTCTTGAATTTCCTATGGGCAAAGGCCCTGACACCATTTGACGGTAACACAGCGCAAGATCATTTTAAAGCGCAAACAACTGGTATTGTCCACCACAGATTCGTTTTTTCACGTATGTGTAACAGACTGGTATACTCGAACGTCTTTATAATACGTCAGGATAAAAATGGACTTGTAGCATGTTATGTTTTGGAAAGGGCGGAATGGTAGATGAAAGTTGTAAATGGGTTGTCCATTGGGGCTGTGGCTTCCACACTCCTTTTTATGGCAAGTATTCCTGCTGCAGACGCAGCGACAACGAGTCAGCAGGTGAATGTCACGCTGGGCGGCAAACAAGTTTTGTCCCTGCGCGCAATTGTAGCGCCGGATCCAACATCACATCAGTTGACGACTTGGATTCCTGCTCAAGATGTCAAGGATGTGGCGAGCGATGTCGGGTTAAGCGCAGAGTGGGTCGATGGTGTAAACCAATTGGTCTTGATGTTGCCTGTGGGAAATGAGTTGTCCATCAAAAGCAACCTCCACTACCACGCAGTCAAACAAGACCAATTTGTGACCTTGGTCAACTCGACAACGATGCAATATGGACCCCTCCTGCAGAAAAACGGAACGGGTGGGACGACATATTTGCCTCTCTATTACGTCAAAGAGACATTTGACAAATTGGGTATCAAAAGCAAGTGGACAACGGGCACTTGGGCGTTGGCTGGGAAATTGCCCAATCCGCCTGCCACGCCGATATCCGGGGACCTGAATGCGACGTTCTCGCTCGCTTTGGCGAACACAGATGCGACGAAGCTGGGCCTGCCAACGCCGCCAGTTCCGCCTGCCGCGCCAGTCACCGTCACGTTGCCGATGAATCCGCTCTTTCAAACATCGAGCATTTCTTTTACAGATACCAACGACAGTTTGCCTATGGAAGATTATATTCAAAGCGGCCAGGCCGAGTACGCCGTAAATGCCCACGTTGCCGATGTGGAAGCGTGGTTCAAGAAAGCCTATCAAGCGCAGGGGTATCATCAAACTGGTTCCGGCCAGGCGATAAACTTCAAAACGGGTGACTATACCGAGAGCCTGGATTTTGCGCCTACAACACAACCAGCGAATCAGCAAATGAATGTGACCATGAGCTTTAAGGCGGCGGGATCGGACGAGACGCTGATTTCGTATTGGGTGACCGACTTGGTTCTGCCGCAACGTCCAGCGGATACGCTGATTCCTGCGAATGTGACGCAAGTGGACATCACGTTGGCCAATCAATCTGGTGCGCAGAATGCCACGACATCATCCCAGTCTGCAGCAGGGACAACGGATGAGCTTGTCACAGATCCGACAGCCATCAAGAACCTCGTCGCTGCAGTCAACGGACTCACTCAAATCGATCCGCCTGGCGTCTCAAGCGGCGGTTCCGCGAGCAGTTCAGGTGCCACGGCTGCCAATGCGCCGAACCAAGCGACAGGTACAACCCAGCAGCAGGCCACAATGGTCTTTAGCACGACAGACGGGCAAAAGTTCACGGTTGTGGCGAACAAGCGCGGACAAAGCTACTTGGATGTGCAAATTGGGAATGTCGCATTTACCGATGTGGCAGGCTCTGTATGGAAGGCGATGAAAGCTGCAGTGAATGGCGCTTCATCATAAAAGCGGATCATAAAGGCGTCTATCTTTCAGAGTTCTAACAGTTTAACGCGTTCATCTTGGTCGACAAAAAGCCGCTCACGCTTCCTTTATGGAAGATTAGCGACTTTTTGTCACAAGATGCATCTTAAGTTCAATAGGCAACCGTCAGCGCATCATCGCCAAAGAGCCCATTGGATCCCATGGTTGCAACTCAATCGGCTCCTGTTCCAATGCCGACTGCAGATGCGCTGGCAGATATTTTTTCTGCACCACAATCTGGTACATAAATTCGTCAAACCAAGGGTCACTCATGATGAAGAATCCTTTGTTCCCTGGGTCGGTACCCCAGCTGTTTTCCACTTTCCAACGGTTCGGCTTGCCGTCAACCACGTTTACACCTGTGAAGACCATGGCGTGTGTCATCAAGCTTTCACCGTAGTCCAGGCGTTCAGCTTTGGACATGTTGAACGGCACACCCAACACAGCTTCGTAATCATACAGCGCGGTGTCCATGATGCCCGCATCCCTATCCAACATCTTGCCGACGTCACAACCGAACCAGACAGGTTCGTCATCTTTCAATTGCTGCAAAGCCAAATCACGCAGTTGGTCGATCTCGACGTTGAGATACAATACCTGCTTGCCGTCCTTGACATTGCCGAGGTATCTCACTGTATAGGTTCTGTCAAATGGTTTGTCTTGGGTCGGCGCATTGATGATGCTCACGTAGTCGTCGAGATTCACACCGACGTATTTTTCGTAAAATTGCTGTGGCGTCAGGTTGGCATCGCGGTGAAACTCGTTGTCCTTGTCACGGTATTCAAAGTCGAACTGGCTGGGGGGTTGCCCAAGGAAGTGACAGAGCATGGTGTAGATTTCGCTCAACATTTGCGCTTTCTCCAGCCGGAGCTCATTGACCGAGGCGTGTTGGTTGCTGGAGAGATTCCGCAGTTTGACAGCGTATTCACGCAGTTTCAGCGTGATGAGATGATTCATGACGCCCGTTCTGCTGCTGTGGAAGGTCTCGGGCATCACATATTTTGGCACGACGCCATATTTTGCGACCAAGTTGACAAACATATCCCATTGGCCGCCATCTTGCACCGGACCGCTCAGCAACCAAGCCACAAGGCGGCTGTCTGTCGCTTCGTCCAACGTTTCCAGTATGCTCTCCAGATAGTAGTTGGCTTTTTCGAATTTATCCCAAAACATCTGGTAGTTCTGGGAGAGTTCGAAGGAGTCGAGATTGCATTGTTTGGCCACGGGTACGCGAAGGGTGTTGAGCCCCGCAAACATCCAGCAACGGCCGCTCTGCTTTTGGTTCGTGATTTCACCTGTTTTGATTTCATGTGAGAACGTATACTGCATATTGATCAGAGATGCTTGATTGATGGCGACTGCATTGACGCCATTCTTTTGAATTGCATTGGCCAAGGCGCGGTGTTGAGGACTGTTTTGATAATCCGATGCGAATTTGTCAAGTTGCGCTTTGGAGATTGCGTGTTGCTGTTTTACTTCTACGCCCATGGATTCGCCGCCTCCCGATACATTCACCTATTGTTGTTTAAGCCATGGCACAAGGCACGTGGTTCAAACAAGTAGAAATGGGCTGCATGAATGCAGTTAGAAAAATTCAAATACTGATTCAACTCCATCGTACACTTGTCATGTTAAAAATCAATCAGCTTGGACAATCTGGAACAGTTTACCTGATAAAAATGTAACCGTTGCCATGTTTCGCGAGTCTGGCTAGGTGGATTATCATCTGGTAAGATACATAAATAGTCTAAATAATTTGGCTTGCTGCGCAGCTAGGAGGTACTATGAACCGCGTTCGATTATTAGATACTACACTTCGTGACGGCACTCAGGGCGAGGGCATCAGTCTAACTGTAGCAGATAAGCTTCGCATCGCCCAAAAACTCGATGATTTGGGAATCGCTTATATTGAAGGTGGCTTTCCGGCCGCCAATCCCAAAGATCAGGATTTTTTTCGACGTGCTCAGTCGGAATTGACGTTAAAAAATGCGAAAATTACGGCATTTGGCAGTACGCGACGCCCTTCCACCACAGTGGAGACAGATGAAGGGGTGCGCGCACTCTTGGATTCGGGCGCGCCGGTCATCACCATCGTCGGCAAAGCGTGGGACTTTCATGTGCATGAGGCATTGCGCGTTGAGCTGGCTGACAATCTTGCGATGATTGTCGAGACGGTGGCGTGGCTGAAAAAACATGATCGAGAAGTGATTTTTGACGCTGAACACTTTTTTGATGGATATCGCCACAACTCCGAATACGCGATTTCGACGCTTCAGGCGGCCGCGGATGCTGGCGTGGATTGGGTGACGCTTTGCGACACCAATGGCGGCACACTGCCGGATGTGGTGGCAGACATCGTCAAACAGGTGCGCCAAGTGGTCAGCGTGCCCATCGGCATCCATGCTCATAATGATTGCGAGTTGGCCGTGGCCAATACGCTCGCTGCGGTCAAAGAGGGGGCATTGATGGCGCATGGCACCATCAATGGCATCGGTGAGCGGTGTGGCAATGCCAATTTGATATCCATCATCCCCAATCTTGAACTGAAGCTGGAGCGGCCTTGTCTGCCGACCAAAGCGCATTTGGTTCATCTGACGGAGCTGTCTCGCTTTGTCAGCGAGATCGCCAATTTAGTGCCGCACAGTTACCAGCCTTTTGTCGGTCATAGCGCTTTTGCGCATAAAGGCGGCATTCATGTGAGCGCCATTGCACGCAATCCGGACACGTACGAGCATATACGCCCAGAGCTTGTGGGCAATGAGCGCCGAATTCTCGTATCCGAGTTGTCTGGGCTTTCCAATCTTCAGCATCGTGCAGAGGAATTGGGACTCAATATTGAGGGTCGCACACAAGAAGTGCGGACGTTGCTCAACAGAATCAAGCAATTGGAATACGAGGGCTACCAGTTTGAGGGCGCCGAGGCGTCACAGGAACTATTGTTCGTCAAGCTGCTTGGCGGGTATGAAGAATTGTTCCAATTTGAGTCCATGCGGGTGGAAGCGACACAGCAAGTCGGCTCCGCTATCACATCGGAGGCCATTGTGAAATTGTCTGTGCAAGGCGAGATGGTGCACACGGTGGCGGAGGGCAATGGCCCGGTCAACGCCCTTGATGAAGCGCTGCGCAAAGCCATGCGGCCATTTTATCCGGTGATTGACACGATGCATCTGACCGACTACAAAGTGCGTGTGCTCGACGAGAAGGACGGCACGGCTGCGAAAGTGCGCGTGTTGATTGAATCCACGAACGGGTATGACATTTGGCGGACCATCGGTGTATCGGAAAATGTCATTGAGGCCAGCTGGGAAGCGTTGGCTGACAGCATGAGTTATTTTTTGTTGTGTGTTGCCAAATGCGGCGAAGCGCAATCCATGGAATTGACTTGAAGCGGATTTAATTCACCAGAATGTGGGTGGGCGCCGAGGCGGCGCCACGAATACCAGTGGCGCATGGCAAAGCGCGGTAAGCAGTAAAAGGGGCCGTCTGGCCCCTTTTTTACCACTTATTTTAATTGTTCGGTCCATTTTTCAGGACCTGAAGCAGTTGTTTCTCGCTCATACCAGTTTTAAATGTGTATTTGCCAGGTCTGACGGCTTGGTCGATGTGCGTGTTTTTCATCGCCATGTCAAATTTGACAATGCCGCTGAAAAGGTGGTGCTCATTCAGGAACTTGGAGAGGTCGTTCAACGGCATCCCAGGTTCTAACGTGAATGTGAACGTGGTTGGCGTGGGCGGTTTCGCGGTTTTTGTCTTGGTGGGTGCAGTGGTATTTTTTTGTGTGCTTGGCTGTGTTTTTGCATCTTGCTTCGTCGCCGGTGTAGTTGACGGTATTTTCGGTTGTGTTGTTGGCATGGCGTTGACGGCTGGTGTCGGGGCATGTTTCGGTTGATGTAAGACATAACCTAATATGCCGGCCACCACAATTGCAGCGATGGTGACGAGACGCAAAAACCAAGGCGTGCGCATAAGCGGACGGTGATGCATCGACACGACGGATTGGAGCGCCCACTGCCTATCGCGATAAATCAGGCGCACGTCCATGCACCTGCCGCCAAAGCCGCCGCGCACGTAAAAGACGGGCATGTCGTCCCAGACATCGGTGGCGATCACCTCGCCATGCATGACTGAATTCCAGAGTTTCGCGCGGGTGTGTTCATCATCTTCGAAGAGACTGCCGGGCACGTGCAAATAGGGAGAGATGCTGTCCGTGAACGCCAGTTGGGGAAATGCGGGCAGACCAATGCTGCGAATGGCTTCAGTGAACGGCTTGTGAACGACGGATCGAATTAATGGATTTGCATTGATATATGCCTCTTGCATCGTTGTCACCTTTTCATTTACAAAATGTAAACAGAGATTCGGCAATTGTCAGTCAACCAAACAGCTTGTACGAGGAGACCTGTGAACAATTGATGGATTTTCACGTGTCTCCGCTATCTCGTTGTGATACCTAACACGATTCCTATATGTTCGCACATGAAGCGACGGCTATGGGGGACGACACGGTTTCGTCACAGTTGGCCGAGCACAGCCCTGTTTTTAAACTGAACACAGGTGTAATGAGCGCGCCAACAGCACCATGAAAATGCAAATCAATCAAGGCATCACGGATGGCACCTCACCAATATGCCACATGATTTTCAAGGTAGAATTGAAATTTTGGAATGGAGGGTTGGCATGGTCTCCAATCGGCTCCCATTATACTACACTGTGACAATGTTATATTGGTTCTCCACGTATACATACGTGCCGTTGTTGTCGCCGTATGTGAAATCCCTTGGCGGCTCTTTGACCATGGCGGGCATTATCGTCGGCGCTTACGGATTTACGCAAATGCTCATACGTATCCCGCTCGGTGTGTGGTCTGACCGTGTCGGCAGCCGCAAACCGTTCATCATTGCCGGCATCGTGGTCGGCACGCTCAGCAGCCTCGGCTTCGCGCTCAGCTCATCGGTGGTATCGGCGCTCTTGTTTCGTGCGCTGGCAGGCGTGGCAGCGGCCAGTTGGGTTGTGTTTACCGTGTTGTACGCCAGTTATCACGATCACGACAGCGCCCCGAAGGCGATGGGGATCATCAGTTTTTACACGTCCATTGGGCAGATGGTGGCGACGACGGCTGGCGGTTTGCTTGCGCAAGTGTACGGTTGGCACGCGGCTTTTTGGCTGGCGGTGGCAGGCGGCGCGGTGGCCTGCGTGATGGCCTTGTGGATTCGGGATCAACCGCCGGACCCAGATAGAGTGGGCATTCGACCGGCTGATTTGCTGAAAGTCGGACAAGACAAAATTGTGCTTGGCGTGTCGTCTCTGGCGATTTTGGCCCAGATCATCACTTTTTCGACGATGTTCGGCTTTACGCCGGATGCGGCTGTTCACTTGGGGGCCAGCAAGGCGGACTTGAGTTGGCTGGCGCTCGTGACAACGCTTCCCAATGCGGTGGCTTCTCTGTTGAGCGGGGGGATATTGGCGAGTAAATTGGGCGAGCGAAACGTCGTGGTGGTCGGATTTGTGATCGCAGCGATTTTCACTGGCACCATTCCGTTCGTACATGCCTTGCCTTGGCTGTATGTGACACAGTGTTTCAACGGGTTTGGTCAAGGACTTTGCATGCCGGTCTTGATGGGGCTGGCCATCAAGCACATCGATCCACAGCGTCGCGCCACGGCGATGGGATTCTATCAGGCGATATACTCCCTAGGGATGTTTGGCGGGCCCGCATTAGCAGGAATCATCGGAGATGTAGCGAATTTGCAAGGTAGTTTTGTCATGGTTGCGCTGATAAGCGTCCTGGCGATGGGCTTGACGTTTGTCCTTGCGCCTCGGCCGCAGCGGCAAGGCGTCTCGAAATCTCTTGAACTTTGAAACGGGTTTCACAATGAAAAAAGAAGGTGTAGAATTGGCATTGAAAAACGATGTGACAAATCGGTACTGGTATGTGTTCTCAGGCGCTTATGCCGCTTCTGATGAAACGGGGATACAGTTGCTCTTGTTTGACACCGCAACGGGGAAGCTCAAGCACATCGGCGGCGTATCTGGGATTGAAAACCCTTCCTTTTTGGCCTTGGGGGAAGACGCGACCCAGCTATTTGCTGTCAGTGAGACAAAGAATGGGGCTGTTGTCTCTTACGCGGTTGAGCCAAGTAACGGCGTGTTTCGCGAAATCAATCGCCAATCTACGGCGGGGAGCGCACCGTGCTATCTGAGTGTAGATGACACCGGAAAATGGCTCTATTCTCTCAACTACAGCAGTGGCAGCGTCTGTGTCTTTCCGATTGAGGAAAACGGTAACATTGGCGAGATGCGACATGAGACAGCGCATGTCGGACATAGTGTCAATGCGGATAGGCAAGAGGCGCCACATCCACATACCATCGTCACGGTTCCGAACAGCGATTATCTGTTGGTCACTGATTTGGGGACGGACACCATCTACGTGTACCGCCATGATGTGGCACAGATGACGTTCACACTGCACGCGACGACCCAAACAACACCAGGAGCAGGTCCGCGTCATATCGCGTTCCACCCTACGTTGCGTGTGCTGTATGTGATTGAAGAACTGAGTTCAACCGTGACGACCTACGCGTATGACGCGGACTCAATGGCCTTGACGCCGCTGCAAACGGTGACGACATTGCCGGATGACTTTGCAGGCAGCAACACTTGCGCAGATGTCCATGTGACCTCATCAGGCCGCTTCCTGTACGGTTCTAACAGGGGACATGATAGCATTGCAGCCTTTCGCATTCTTGCAAACGGCGAGCTGGAATCAGTGGGATTTGCGTCAACCAGTGGACAGACGCCGCGCAATTTTGCGGTCGTGCCCAACGAAAAATTTCTCCTGGTTGCAAATCAAGACTCAAATGATGTGGTGGTGATGCAACTGGATGCGGATGGCATGCCGCATGCGACGGGAGAAGTCTATACCCAATCACATCCTGTTTGTTTGAAATTGCACCCTGCGTCTCAAGACGTCAACGAATGATGGAGGAATTAAAATGAGCGATAAGAAATTGCGTTGGGGCGTCCTGGGATGTGCCGGTATCGCGAAGCGCGCCGTCATTCCAGGCATTCAACAGTCGGAAACCGGTGTCGTTGCGGCCATTGCCAGCCGGGATATGGAAAAGGCCAAACAGACGGCGGATGAACTGGGCATTGCGACAGCGTACGGAAGTTATGAAGATTTGTTGGCAGATGCGACGATAGATGCGGTCTACATTCCGCTGCCCAATCATCTGCACAAGGAATGGACCATTCGCGCGGCGGCGGCAGGCAAGCACGTGCTTTGTGAGAAGCCGATTGCCTTGAACGCGAAAGAGGCTGAAGAGATGGTCGATGCTTGTAGGCAGGCGGGCGTTCAACTGGTTGAGGCTTTTATGTATCGCCACCACCCTCGCTATACGCGCATTAAGGAGATCATCGAGGCGGGCGAGATTGGAGTGGTTCGCGGCATCCATGGCACCTTTACATTCAACAATGCAAAGGATAGCGGGAATGTGCGCTATAAACGCTTTATGGGAGGCGGATCCATCTACGATGTCGGTTGTTATCCATTGAGCGCTGCCCGCTTGATTTTGGGAACAGAGCCTGTGGCGGCGACCGTGCAAGCGTTCTTTTCACCGGAGCACGATGAGGTCGACATGATGGCGTCTGGTTTGGTGGAATTTCCAGATGATATCGGGTTGACGTTCGACTGCGCGATGTGGGCAGATGGTCGGAACACCTTGGAGATTTTGGGGACGACGGGACGAATCGAAGTGCCGTCGGCTTTCATCGGCAATCCGAATTTTTACGTGATTTCGCGCGGGGAGCGGCGTGAAGAGGTGTTCGAGCCTCTGAACCAATACTCGCTGCAGGCGGACAGTTTTGCGCGCAGTGTCTGGCAAGAGGAACCCTTGCGCTTTGAGCCCGAAGACGCCATTCAGAATATGCGGTTGATTGATGCTTGTTTGCAGTCGGCCAGCGAGCATAAACGGGTCAGCATTGCGGAATCGGGCGTTTTGCACAGCGTTGAATAAACCCGCCATGTGGCTTACGCCGCCATGCATTATCAGCGATATCGCGCATGATCTGACAAGCGACGGCATTGCCTAATTTGAGAGAATGAGGAGCGATTCAGCATGAAGTACATCGAAATTCCAAGCGTAAACAAACCGGTTTCACAATTGGTGATGGGTTCAGATTATTTCCATCCTGACAACATTGAACGCGTGGGTGAAATTCTGGACTCGTTCGTAGAAATCGGCGGCAATACCATCGATTCCGCCTTTATCTATGCTGGCGGCAACAGCGAAAAGGCGATTGGTCTTTGGACACAATCTCGCAATAATCGCAAAGATGTCAATATATTGACCAAAGGCGCGCATCACAATGCGGACGGTCCGCGTGTGAACAAGGCGGCGATTGACGAAGAGTTGGCCATCAGTCTCGACAGGCTGCAAACAGATTACGTCGATTTATACGCGTTGCACCGGGATGACCCAAGCGTCGAGGTCGGGCCCATTGTGGAAGCGTTGAACGAACACTTGGAGGCTGGTCGCATTCATTGTTTTGGCGCTTCCAACTGGACACATGAGCGACTGCAGGAAGCGAATGACTACGCGGCGGCGCACGGCCTGAAAGGCTTTGCTTTCAACAGCCCCAATTTGAGTCTTGCCAAAGCGATTGAGCCATATTGGGCAGGCTGTGTATCGGCAGACGCAGAGACGCTCGCATGGCACGAAAAGACGCAAATGCCGCTGTTGTCTTGGTCTTCGCAGGCGCGCGGCTTTTTCACAGGGCGATTTACGCCGGAGGATCGGAGCAATGCGGATCTGGTGCGCGTGTTTTACAATGACGCGAACTGGACGCGCTATCGCCGAGCAGAGCAACTGGCGAAAGAAAAAGGGGTTACGACCATTCAAATCGCCCTTGCGTATGTATTGAATCAGGCATTCCCGGCTTGTGCCATCATCGGACCGCAAAATGAGGCTGAGATGCAATCTTGCCGCGAGGCTGCAGATATTCAGTTGACTGCCGAAGAAAGAAACTGGCTGGACTTGAGCGATTCAACGACTAGAGTGTGATTTTCACTTCAACTTCCTTGACATTCTGCGTGTATTGGTATATAAATGACGAAATCGTCAGTGAAACGTGAATTGCATAACACGCAATGATGGAGTTTAGCGAAATGGTCAACCGTCAGAGAGCGCAGGTCCATGGCTGCAAGCCTGCGTCGGTGTAAATTTTTTCGCTCCCCGTCTCCAGAGCATTCCGTGAAAAGCGGAACGGTACCGACCGTTACTCGGGTAGAGTGGACGCTCAAGCAAATGTGTCGGATTGTCATCTGACATCTTTTGTGCAGACGTCTATGAAGGTGGTACCGCGGAAAAGCCCTTTCGTCCTTCAGGATGAAGGGCTTTTTTGCATGGAGAAAAGCTACTGGCAAAGGAGGGGTAGGCAGATGAAGTCTGGGAGAACGCGACGGCGGATGGTGGTAAAGGTGGGGTCTAGCTCCATTGCCGATGCCCAGCGCGGTTTATGTGTGCAAAAGATGGAACAGCTTGTGGCGCAAGTGGCCAACATCCAGCGCCAAGGCGATTGGCAGGTGTTGCTGGTGTCCTCTGGCGCAGTCGCAGCTGGGTTGAGCAAATTGGGATGGCGGCGCGCCAACATCACCATTCCAGAGAAGCAAGCAGCGGCGGCGGTCGGCCAGGGATTGTTGATGGATACGTATGAACGACTGTTTCGCGATGAGCAAATTCTGATTGGACAACTGCTGCTCACGCGCGCGGATGTGGAGGATCGCAAACGCTTTGTGCATGTGCGCAATACGGTACTGACCCTGGTGAAGAACGGCATTGTGCCGGTCGTCAACGAAAATGACACGGTGGCGGTCGAGGAGATTCGCTTTGGTGACAACGATACACTGGCCAGTCTGGTGGCATTGGTGGCGGAGGCGGATCGACTCGTTTTACTGACGGATATCGATGGACTGTATACTGGGAATCCGGCAGCGGGCGGGGATGTTCGTCGCATATCGGATATCTGGGAGATCACCGATGACGTGGAGCGGATGGCCGGTGACTCGAACAGCTCGGTCGGGACAGGCGGGATGCGCACGAAGATCGCAGCTGCGAAAATCGCGGTGCAATCGGGCGCAGATGTCGTGATCGCAGCCAGTGAGGAACCTGATGTTTTGCTTAAAATTGCGCGCGGGGAGCGCGTTGGCACCACATTTCACGCGACGCCATCTCGTGTCGGCCTACGCAAGTCATGGTTGATGCATGGATCGCGCTTGGATGGCCGCATCATCGTTGACGCCGGTGCAGCGAGTGCGTTGACCCGCCAGTCGAAAAGCCTGTTGATGCCTGGTGTGACTGGGGTGGAGGGAGATTTTCAGGAAGGCGCGGTCATCGGACTGGTGACACAGGAAGGGTTGATGATTGGCCGAGGGGTCGTCAATTTTTCCTCGCGTGATTTGGCGATGTTGCTGATGCAGCGCCAAGCAGGCGAGAGGCTTTACAATTTACAAGAGGTTGTCCATCGCAACGATATGGTCGTATGCAAAGGAGGCGCGCTCGGATGACAATATCCACGACATTGACAGAACATGTGCTCAACAAGCTTGAAGGCGCAAAGAGGACGACAGGTGCACTGGCAGCCGCATCCACGGCTGTGAAAAATGAAGCACTGCGCAACATGGCAGCCGCATTGTGGGAACAGCGGGCAGGCATCATCGCGGCAAACGCAGCTGATGTGGCAGATGCGCAGGCTGCAGGGCAGCTTCAGGCGCGCATCGACAGGCTGTTGCTGAATGAAACGCGCATATTGCAGATGATGGAAGGCTTGGAGCAGGTGGCGGAGTTGGCGGATCCTGTAGGGGAAGTGCTGGACAAAAACGAGCTGCAAAACGGCTTGGAAATCACCAAACTTCGCGTGCCGATGGGCGTCATTGCGATGATTTACGAATCGCGCCCGAATGTCACCGTCGATGCCACAGGTCTGCTCATCAAGACAGGCAACGCCATCGTGCTGCGCGGCGGGCGCGAGGCGCTGCGCTCCAATCAGGCGCTGGTGGCCGCATTGCGAACAGGGATGCAAAACGCTGGCCTGCCCATCGAAGCGATTCAACTGATTGAAATGGTCGATCACGCCTCTGTCGATGTGTTGCTCGAAGCGCGTGGTCTGGTAGATCTGGTGATTCCGCGCGGCGGAGCAGGTCTGATTCAACGTGTGGTACAAAACGCCAAAGTCCCGGTCATCGAGACAGGGGTTGGCAATTGTCACGTCTATGTGGACAAAGAAGCGGATTTGGCGAAAGCACAGCCAATTGTCATCAATGCGAAGACACAGCGGCCGTCTGTCTGCAATGCGATAGAAACCTTGTTGGTTCACGCATCTGTTGCTGCAAACTGGTTGCCGCAGGTGGCGCGTGACTTGCTCGCGCGCGGCGTTGAACTCCGGGCGTGTGCACAGAGCCTGGCCATTCTGAAGGGTGCAAATCTCGCTTGGCAGTCAGGTGAACTATTGCCTGCGACGGAAGAAGATTGGGCAACCGAGTATCTCGATTTTACGTTGGCCGTCAAAGTGGTGGGCAGTCTGGAGGAAGCGATGGCACACATCGCGCAATACGGCAGTCTGCACTCGGAAGCGATTGTGACAGAGGACGCGGATGCAGCGGAGACATTTTTAAACGGTGTCGATGCAGCCGTGGTCTATCACAACGCATCGACACGTTTTACAGATGGCTTTGAGTTCGGCTATGGCGCGGAAATTGGCATTTCGACGCAAAAGTTGCACGCCCGTGGACCGATGGGTTTGCGCGAAATGACCAGTTACAAATATGTAGTGCGCGGCGAAGGCCAAGTCAGAGATTAGATTTGCGGCATCATTTACAATCATTCGTAGAGGGTGCCGCGCCAACTGGCGCGACGGATTTCAGTGGGTGTCGCATCCATGTGCTCTTTGACCAAACGGGACAGATGGTAGCTTGTTTGAAAACCTGTCTGCTCGGCGATTTCTGCCAATGACAAGCCGGTGTTGCGCAGAAGTTCGACGGCGCGGTGCACCCTGACTTTCCACAAGTAGCGCATCGGCGTGATCTGCTCATATTGACGGAATAACCGGATCAGATATTCGGGAGAGACATTCGCAATTTGCGCGAGTGTTTTCAGGGTCAGCGGTTTCGCGTAGTTCTCGTGAATTTCCGCTTTGACAGACAGGAACGACGGATGTGTTGCGCACGCTGCCCCCTTCTGCTGGCTTTCAGCGATGTAAAGCAAGAGTGCGCTGACACCTAAAGCGCCTATGTGCGCATCCTTCTTGTTTGCGCCTGGGCTGTGGGATAACGCGTAGAGCAAATCTGTCAGTTGGTTCATCGCATCTGACAGCGGAATGGCAAACGGCAGGTGATCGAGCATTTGCTCGCCACGATTGGATATCGACTGTGGCAGAACATCAATCCAGCGGTGCCAAGTTTCCGCCTCTTTGCAGAAGATGAATTCCTCCTGATGACCAGGGTGCAGCAAAGCGACGTGTCCTGGCAACAGGTGATGAATCTGGCCATCGATGTGGATCTCGGCGTGACCTGTATGCAGGATGACCAATTGAAGGTACTGTTGAATGCGCGGGCCGTATGTCCCGCCTGGTGGATAGACGACAGAACCGCAACTGACGCATTGGGCATAAAAAGGGGGACTTTGGTTGCTCCAACTGCGCATCGCCATATTGGATGTCGTCCCCCCTTTGAAAAATCAATATAGTGGGATTTTCTTCTTCAAATCTTCCCGTTCAATCACTGAGTCATGACGGATATAGTGACCGACATATGATCTGCGCCAGCGATCTGTAGAACGGTTTTTACGGGAAGAGTGGATTAAGAGATTGTGAAAAATCACAATATCTCCTTTCTCCATCACTAGGGGAATTTCCTTTGACAGATCCGCCCCTTCTGTTTCATCCGTCCATGGCTCATGTTCCTCCACATTTTTCACCTTGCCATGTGGAAGCAACCCTAACTTGTGGCTGCCGGGAATGGCAAACAAGCAACCGTTTTCCTCGTCGATATCTTCAAGCGCCATCCACGCTGCAGTCAGTGTATTCGGCTCGTTGCGAATGTAGTAGTAGTCCTGGTGGGCCGCTTGACCATGTGAGCCAGGTTCTTTATAAAAATACATGCTTTGCACGCCGACAGCTTCGTCGCCCAACACTTGCGCCAAAGCGCCGCGGACAATTGGAAGTTTTAGCATCTGCAATGAGAAACCGTCGTGTAAGTGCGGGTTGAAAACGCGAATGGAAAACCTGTCTGCGTCCGTCCATGCCCCTCTTTTGGGCACCGCCCACTCCGGCATGTCATCTTGCGCGCGTATATGATGAATATGTGCATTGTACATATCGATGAGGTCATCGCTGCACGCTTTTCGCAAAATGATGTACCCGTCGTTCTCATACTGATTCAGTTGTTCTTCCGTCAGTGGGGACAGTCGATCAGCAGCAACCTGCAAGGTCATCTGTAAACGCCTCCATTGTGATTAGGTTTGACAAACGTTGAGTTTCAAGATAGCTCTACAATAAACTGTTCTTCTGCCAAAAAGAATGCACGCTTTTGACGAGCTTTTGTCTGAAATTGATATTTCACCATATGATCACTGTTCGATCCGATATCGACGCGCGTTGCAGCTTGGTTTACGATGGAAGCAGGGACATACCTCGGAGGACGGATATGATGGGTGAAGATAGCGCGAAATTGCAAGCAGCCGAGCGGCTCTTAAAACAATACTACGGATATGACGCGTTTCGGGTCGGACAGCGCGACATCGTCTCCAGCATTTTGCATGGGCAAGACACGGTTGGCATCATGCCGACCGGCGGCGGGAAGTCCATCTGCTATCAATTGCCTGCGTTGATGTATGCGCGACTGACGTTGGTCATCTCGCCCTTAGTTTCGCTGATGAAAGACCAGGTGGACGCATTGCAGAGCTTGGGCATTGCAGCCACGTTTATCAACAGCACATTGACGGCGTCTGAGGCGCAAGACAGGTTGCGACGCACGAGGCGCGGCGAATTCAAACTGCTTTATGTCGCGCCGGAGCGACTTGAAGTGGAGGCGTTTGTCAACCTGTTGCAGTCGCTGCAGCCAGCGCTTGTCGCCATTGACGAAGCGCACTGTCTGTCGCAGTGGGGGCATGATTTCCGGCCGAGTTATCGCGCCATTGCGCCATTTTTGGCCAAATTGCCGAATCGTCCTGTCATCGCGGCATTTACGGCGACAGCGACCACAGAAGTCATCGCAGATATTGGCGAACTGTTGTCTTTGCAAAGCCCGAACGTGTTCGTCACGGGGTTTGATCGCGAAAATCTCGCGTTTTCGGTGTTGCACGGCCAAGATAAAAAGGATTATGTGCTCAAATATCTGGCGAATCATCCTGGGCAGGCGGGGGTAATTTACGCGGCAACCCGGAAAGAAGTGGACGGTCTATACCAATTTTTGCGCCAGAAGGGGCATGCGGTCGGTCGATATCACGCCGGATTGAGCGATGATGAACGCGCCACGAGTCAAGATCAGTTCCTCTATGATGAAACGCGGGTGATGGTAGCTACAAACGCGTTTGGCATGGGGATCGACAAATCGAATATCCGGTTTGTCATCCACTACAATATGCCAAAAAATCTGGAGGGCTATTATCAGGAAGCTGGGCGCGCTGGGCGCGATGGGGATCCAGGCGAATGTGTGATGTTGTTCAGTCCGCAGGATGTGCAGGTGCAGAAGTTCTTGATTGAACAAACGACTTCAGCGCCCGAGCGCAAAGTGAGCGAATATAAAAAACTGCAGGCGATGATTGATTACTGCCATACGACCATGTGTCTGCGCGCGTATATCCTGCGCTATTTCGGGGAGGATGCGCCAGCGCGTTGTGATCATTGCAGCAACTGTGATGAAGCGTTCGAATTGCAGGATATCACCGTGTTGGCGCAGCAGATTTTCTCTTGTGTGTATCGAACGAAGGAGCGGTTTGGCACCACGTTGATTGCCGGTATTCTGCGTGGCGCAAAGGAAAAGCGGATACGGCAATTGGGGTTTGACGCCTTGCCGACCTATGGCTTGATGCGCGGGCGCACAGAGAAAGAGATTGTCGGCTATATCCATACGCTGGTGGCGGATGGATATTTGAAGCTGTCAGAAGGACAGTATCCGGTGTTGCAATTGTTACCACAGGCAGCGCGAGTTCTGAAGAACGAAGCGCAGGTGTTTGTCAAAGTCGTGCAACAAACACAGGCGCAACGCTTGGACAATGGGTTGTTTGAGCAATTGCGCGCGCTTCGCAAAGAGATTTCGCAGCGCGAACACGTGCCGCCGTATGTGATTTTTTCGGACAGCACGCTGCGGGAAATGGCTGCACTTTGTCCGACGGATGAGCAGGGCATGTTGGCGGTGAAGGGGGTCGGTGAACTCAAATTTGCGAAGTATGGTCACGCTTTTTTGACCTGTCTACAAGCGTATGCAGCGGCTTCAACAGAAGATTCCAAGCAAACACGGGCAACGCACATGCGGACGGTTGGTGCGCAAGCGACACAGCACGCAGGTGAAGCTGGAGTGGACGACGGCCAGACACCGAGTCATCTTGTTTCCTATCAGTTGTACCAAGCGGGGGAAACCATTGCTGACATCGCCAAAAAACGCGATATGTCCCGCATCACCATTGAGAATCACATCATTCGCAGCGCGCAGGAAGGCCATGCGATGGATTGGGACACCATCATTAATAGTGAACATGAACAGCAGATTTTGGCGGCGATTGCGGAAGTGGGTGTGGAAAAACTGAAGCCGCTCAAAGCGCAGTTGCCGGCAGAAGTCAGCTATTTTGAAATTCGCGCAGTCATGTGTAAGCATGCGCAGGTGCTCATATGACGAACAGGTGATATGAGATTTACACCAACGTTGAAGCATTGAAGCGTCCGTATGGGCGCGAGCGAGGCGAGCGAGGATGCTTTCGCGTGGAATGGAATTTTACACATCACGGCCATGCTGATGATGTCGCAGCATGGCCGTTTATTTGCTAGATGAACGGACAATCAGTTCGGGTTCGAACATCAGATCATCCGTCGGCTCTTTTTGAATGGCTTTGAGAATCATTTCACCGGCTTGTTCACCCATGGCGAACTTTGGGTGTTTGATGGTCGTCAACTTGATATCCCCAGCCGATGCCAACTGGCAATCGTCAAATCCCACGACAGATATATCAGTGGGCACGCTGATGCCGTGTTGCTTGAATGTCTGCATCAAATCGATGGCGATCTCATCGTTATAGCACACCACTGCACTGGGGCGTTCACCGGACGGCAGTTGCAAGACTAGGTTCACATATTGTTGCGCAATACTGTGCCGTTCGTCAGTGGTGTAAAATTTCACTAGTTTTGCTTGGAAAGTCACACTGTTTGCCTGCAGTGCCTGCAGGAACCCTTGAAAGCGGAACTTCCCCTGCAAATCATCAGATTTAAAGATGCCACCTATTTGTTGATGCCCATGCTCAACCAGATGGCTTGTCACCAGTTCGCCGCCTCTTTTATCGTTGATGCGCACAGATGGCGCATTGAGCTCCGGGTACATACTGTTCAACATGACAATGGGAATCTGTTGTTGTAGCAAGGAAAAATAGTGATCCATATTCGGATTGGGGTAGGCGCTCCGCGTCGGTTCGATGATGGCGCCATCCACCTGTTTCTCCAAGATGACTCTCAGGGCTTGCGCCTCTTGGTTGAAGTCATTGTTTGTGTTCAACAGTAAAATCGCATACCCTCTAGGACGAAGTTGCGCCTCAATGCCACGAATGATCCAGGGAAAAATATAATCGGATATATAGGTAGTCACTACGCCAATCAAATGGCTCTGCGATTTTGGTGTCAGAGAAGCAGACGTAGACAGCGGGAGATTGCTGACAAAGGTTCCTTTGCCTTGTGTGCGATAAAGCCACTTTTCATGCACCAAAGCAGCGATGGCTTGGCGAACGGTATGACGGCTCATGGAAAATTGCTGCGCCAGCTCGTGCTCTGTAGGAATTTGTTGCCCGGGCAGAAACGTCCCGAGAACGATCCACTCTTTAATCTGTTCTTTCAATTGAAGATGTTTCGGTGTAAGCTTGGCACTCATCGCAGAACCACCTTACAAACATGATTGCGGCATACCGCATGACGAAGGCAATTGTACCTCTATGAGCATGAATCAAGCAACGAGATCGCCATATATGAGCGTAGTAGACCGCCAAGCGTGACGCGTCCCCACCATAATAACCATAAAATTCCAATCAATCGAGGCATCGCGAGTGATGCGTGCAAAGGTACCGGCTTTATTTTCAGCATAGCCTTGAAAAGGCTTTCTTTTCGGTGTGCGAAATTTTTTTTATTCTTCATAATGGAGAATTGTTGACATGATGAGTGCATATCCCTATAATCCCACTGTACCTATATGCTTTATAAGATAATAGAGCGCATATTTGGCAGGGCTGGGCAAATGCTATAAGTTGCTGCGGCAAAGGAAACGACATACTGCTATGCGTGATGCGTCCCGCACCGACAGCATCATGAAAATGCCAGTCAATCCAGGCATCGCGGATGGCGCACACCAAGGTACAGAATCATTTTCAAGACAGATTCACACGTGGAGACATGGTGGTGCTGTCATCTGACAGCTACCTCATCTATCTGCAGGATGTGAATGTGGAAAACGGGGGATTGCTCTTATGAGAAAAACGACGCGTGCATGGCTGACAGGCGCCTCTGTGGTTGCTTCAACCGCGATATTGCTTGCTGGGTGCGGCAATCAGACAAACACATCTAGCACACAACAGAGCGGTACATCGACCGACACGACACTTCACGTGGCGCAAGGGACCAAGTGGAATGACGAATTCATTCCCAACCTTGATTCCAGTGGATATACAAGTGCAATGTGGCAATTGTCTTTCGATCCGCTGCTGAACTTTAACAACAAATTGGGTATCGAACCTTGGTTGGTGTCGAAGTATAAATATTCGGCGGATCACAAAACTTTGACTTGCTGGATTCAGCCGAACGCCAATTGGTCGGATGGGAAGCCGATTGTTTCCCAAGACGTTTTATTGGATATGAATTTTTTGGCTTCACCCGCTTATAACGGGCCACATCTTCAGGGGCAATCTGAATATCTGGTCGATAACGTGGTCGGGGAAAGCAAGATTCAAAGTGGCAAGGCGAAATCCTTTGCCGATACAGGCGGTTTTACGATCATCAATGACAAGGAATTTCAGGTTCACGTCAATCAGGCAGACGCTGCGTTTTTGACTGCGGATCTAGCTTGGATCACGCCGCTGCCAGCGCATGTGCTGAAAAATATTCCGTTTTCCAAATGGTTGACCATGCCATTTGACCGTAAACCGACGGTCGTCTCAGGCGCGTATATTCCGACATCTGCGAATGGTCAATCCGTGGACAAGTTTAAGGCGAACCCGGATTACTGGCGGGGAAAACCCAAAATCGCAAACGTCGTTTTGCAGTATGTGAGTCCAGATGTCGAGCCAAGTATGATTCAGAACGGCCAGTTGGATTATGCCATCAACGGCATTCCCTCTGATGATAAGCTGAAGCTGAAAGGGCAGCCTGGCGTCTCGGAACATACGGATCCCAGTCTCGAATATTCGTTTTTGGGATTAGAAGATAAAAAACCGTATTTCTCAGATGTGAGAGTGCGTCAAGCCATCGAGTACGCATTGAATCGCCAGGAAATGATCCAAGGGTTGTACAAGGGGATGGCGGTACCTATCAACTCGCCGACGCCGGACAGCTTTTCTTGGGCCGCGACACCTGCGAGCCAGTTGAACCAGTACAAATACGATCCGAAGAAAGCCGAACAACTGTTGGACGCAGCGGGTTATGTCAAAAAAGGACAATGGAGAATTGATCCGAAAACAGGCAAGACGTTGCAAATTCATTTGGTTTATTCAAGTGGCAACACCGTGACGCAAAGTGAAGGAACGGCGATTCAACAAGATCTCCAGGCGGTTGGCTTGGACGTGGTCGTTGACACGCCGCTTGATTTCAACACGCTCATCTCACGCTTGGAAAACAATGACTCAAACATTGATATGTGGCTGATGTCCAACGAACTGGGTGCCGACCCTGATCCGCGTGGCATGTGGGGAACAAAAGACCCAGATAACTTCGGTCGTTATTCGAACACCGAGATCGACAAGTTGATTTACAACACTTGGGCACTGCCGTCCGATTTCACGCAAGCGGGTCGTGGTGAGCAGTTCCAAAAGTTCAACAAGTTTGTAAACCAACAATTGCCGCTCGTCTTCTTGTGGGATTTGCAAGATGTGACGGTGTATAGCAGCAAGTTGAACATTCCAGCCAGCCATTTCGGACCGCTTGGCGCATGGCCTGTGGCACCCGATTGGACGCTGTCAAACTAAAGATATGAACGGTCTGGCTGGTTGAAAGGCCAACGCCAGTTTGTCCTTTTCGCAGGCGCGCATCCAAGGTGTGCGCCTGCTTTTTTGATTGAACGCTGGACGCGCCCAGCGTGAAGTGGCAAGTATAGTTCTGGATTCCCGGGCAAATAATACCGTGTGGGATATGTGGGAGCAGCGGTCTGTGAGAGGAGTTTAGCAGCTATGGATAAAAAGATTGCCGCACAGCGTGACATAGAGCGTCCGTTTGAAAAAATTAGCCCTTTTGAATTTAAAAATAAACTGATCCATCTGGCTGAGGACAATGAGAAGAAAAGCGCGCGTGCGATGCTCAACGCTGGGCGGGGGAATCCCAATTGGATTGCCGCGACGCCGCGAGAGGCTTTTTTTGCGTTGGGCCAATTTGCCGTTGAGGAGAGCCGCAGGGTTTGGGATGAGCAGGATTTGGCGGGTAAACCGGCTATTGAAGGCGCAGCGTCTCGCTTAGATGCGTACATCAAAGCGAATGCGCATATACCAGGCATCAAATTGCTTGCATCCATTGTGGAGTATGGCGTCAAGGAGCAAGGATTTGCCGCCGATGAATGGGTGCACGAGTTGGTCGATGGCATCATCGGGGACAATTATCCCATGCCTGATCGGATGCTTGTGCGAGTTGAGAAGATTGTCCATGATTTTCTCATTCAAGAGATGTGCGAGAACAATCCTGCTTGCGGTAAATTCGATTTGTTTGCCGTCGAGGGCGCAACTGCAGCAATGTGCTACATATTTGATTCCTTGCTGGAGAACTATCTGCTTTCACGTGGAGATAAAGTGGCCATCATGGTGCCTATTTTTCCGCCATACGTCGAAATTCCCCATTTGGCGCGCTATCAATTTGACGTGGTGCAAATCAAGGCCTCAGATCTCGATGCGCATGGGGATCACACATGGCAATACCCGGCCTCTGAGATTGAAAAATTGGTCGATCCGTCGATTAAAGTGCTATTCCTCGTCAATCCCAGCAATCCGCCTTCGGTGGCAATGTCCGAGGACACAGTCAAGCAGTTGGTGGACATCGTTCAGCACAAGAATCCGAATTTGATGATCATCAGCGATGACGTCTATGGCACATTTGTGGATGGTTATCGTTCGTTGATGGCGGATCTGCCACACAACACCATTGGCGTGTATTCATTTTCCAAGTACTTTGGCGTGACGGGCTGGCGGCTTGGTGTCGTCGCGATTCATCAAGATAACATATTTGACAAACTGCTGCAGCAGTTGCCGGAGAAACAAGTGAATTTGCTGCACGCCCGGTATGCGTCGTTAAACGAACATCCTGAACAACTGCGATTTATCGACCGATTGGTTGCAGATAGCCGACAGGTTGCGCTCAATCACACTGCGGGATTATCTACGCCGCAACAGGTGCAAATGGCTCTTTTTGCGGCCTTTGCCCTCTTGGATAAGGAGAATCGATATAAGCAGCTGACCAAAGAGATTTGCCAGCGGCGGATGAAGCTGTTGTATGAGGGGCTGGATTTGCCGCAACCCAATTTGCCGAAGGATGCGGATTATTACACCGAGTTTGATTTGGAAGAGTGGGCGAATCACCATTACGGACAAGCATTTACAGATTATCTGCAAAAAAATTATGAACCTATCGACATCCTGTTCCGCTTGGCGGAGAATTCGTCGATTGTCTTGTTGAACGGCGGCGGATTTTATGGGCCGGAATGGTCCATCCGCGTGTCGCTTGCAAATTTGGATGATGCGTCATATGTGCAAATTGGTCATGCACTGCATCAGGTGCTGGCGGATTACGTGGCGGAGTGGAACGCGAATAAGGATTCATGAAGGCGCTGCGCATGTCTGGCAAATGTCGGTCAAATTGTGCTGTACGCCGATGATGAATTCAGATATACTGTCTAAGCATTGCGAATTTGACACGATTTTAAAGGTGGTGGTGGATATGTTGTACGGATTGACATGGGTGGTTGTTGGTGCAAAATGGGTGTGCCAGACGACTTTGGCAAATGGAGCATCAAACCAATTTGCTGATTTGCAAACCGATGTCAAGACGTAAGCACATCCTCACTTCTGACCGATAGATAGGACAGAGGCTACGGGTCGCTTACCTGTAGCCTCTTTTTTGTGCCATCTGGTCGTTGCGTTCAAACTTCATTTGGTCATTGTTTTGCCGCATCTGGGATTTCACCATCATTTCGGGAAAGAAGGAATCTGTGTTGCCGCTGGGGAGACGGATTTTGAAGTTGGCGTTGCCGTCCATTGCGACGTTTTCATCACAGACGTTAACAGGCATGTTGACGCTGATCATCGTTGGTCGGTTGGGTGCGTCGGCGATTGCGATTGTCGGGATATGCAACATCTTGATGTACAATTGTTGGGCTTTGTTTGCGGGTTTGAACGAATCCATCAACTACTTGGTCTCGCAGAATTATGGCGAAAAGTCGATGTCAGCAGGCAACCAGCGCATGCAAATTGCGCTGTTGCTCTCGCTCGTCCTGGATGTGCTCTGGTTCGTCGCCAGTCTCACGTTGCCGCGCGAAATTTTGACGTGGGTGGGGGCAAATCCATCCCTGATTCACGCTGGGACGTCTTATTTGCGCATTCGCATGTTCGCTTTTTTGTTCTCGATGTTTACAAACGTGTTTTACGCCTATATGCGCGCTGTCGGAGATACAAAAACACCGATGCTGATCTCCATGTTCACCAATTCAGCGCTGATTGTGCTCACGTACATCTTGACCTACGGTGCTTTTTCCTTTCATGGTTTGGGGCTCGATGGCGCTGGCTGGAGTATGGTTATCACGGAGGGTATCGGTTTTACCTCGAGTTTGTTTGTTTACTATGTGCTGTATCAGCGCAAGTTCAGCACGCGTGTATGGCAACGCATCCACTGGGAACCTATGCGTCTTATTATCTGGGAAAGCGCCAAGTTGAGCGTGATGGAGTTGTCGATGAGTCTGGGCATGTTGGTGTTTACCGCCTGTATTACGCGGTTAGGCACAGTCGCCGTCGCCGCCAACGAGATGGCCTTGAATATTCTGTCGCTCGGCTTTATGCCTGCAAACGGCTTTTCTGCGGCCGCGACCATTATTGTCGGTCAGGATGTAGGCAGAAAAAGGCCGCTTGACGCCAAACGAGGCGGCTTGTACACAGTCGGTTTCGGGTTGATATTCATGGCGTTGTTCTCCATCTTTTTGTGGTTGTTTGCCTTGCGTGTGGCCAAGATATACACTGCAGATGCCGCTGTGTATACACTGGCTGTCTCATTGATTCACATTGCCTCGTTTATTCAATTGTTTGACGGCGCTGGCATCATCTTCTCCGGCGGGTTGCGCGGCAGCGGCGATACGACGTTTTTGTTCCGAATGTCGCTGATCTTAAACTGGATTGTGTTCATTCCGTTGACGATTGTCCTGACCACGGTATTTCATTTGGGTCAAAGCGGCGCATGGTTTTCTTTGTGCACACTGATTGTGCTGATCTGCTTGTCCTACGGATTCCGTTATCTCAAAATGGACTGGAGTATGGTGGCGAGTCGCTCCATCCACGTGCAGCCAGCAGTGCTTGGCATGGAAGAGGAAAAGCGGTAACGGGTGAATGGAGACATCAAATGGCCACTGTGGCTGGTGGCCATGTTGCAGAAAAGAGGGATCATTTGCAAAGATGCGGTTGGGTCAATGCGGACCCACTTTACATTGCCTACCACGACGAGGAGTGGGGCGTGCCCGTTTTCGATGACCAAAAGCTGTTCGAGCTCCTGATTTTGGAGGGCGCCCAAGCAGGGCTTAGCTGGTATACGATTTTGCGCAAACGAGAACATTATCGCCGCGCGTTTGACGGCTTTGATGTTGAACGTGTCGCTGCATATGGAACGGAGAAGGTGGCTGACCTGTTGTCTGCCGATTCAGGCATCGTGCGCAATCGGTTGAAAGTCGCCGCTGCCATTCGCAATGCCAAAGCTTTTCTGCAAGTGCAAGACGAGTTTGGCAGTTTTGCCGACTACTTGTGGCAATATGTCGATGGGAAGCCGCTGGTCAATCATTGGGCCAGTTTGGCTGAAGTGCCAGCCAGCACAGCCTTATCGGAACGGATCAGCAAAGACTTGAAACGACGCGGTTTCAATTTTGTTGGACCAACCATCATCTATTCGTATCTGCAGGCCACAGGCCTGGTGATGGACCACGTGACAAGTTGTTTCCGTTACGAACAACTTCGTCAGTAGCGATACGCGTCTGGCGAGGTTACGGAAACGCGATGATAAAGCAGGTTGCCCGTTTTGCAAAGCGCAATTGACAAAGCGCGCAAAAGGTTTTACGCTTTTATTGCAACTTGTTAGGGGGATGTTTTTATGTCAAAGGTCGTTGTTCTGAATTAAATGAATTTCATATCAGCCGTGAGGTCGTTTTGACCTTAGGCAGCAGACATGTGCGACATTGACGAATGGAGATTCGTTTTTTCAATGCGCGCACGGCGTATGAGCACATTTTTGATGTGTTGTATTTGGGTACGCTTCAACATGCCTGCGGAAATTCGTTCAGGACAACGGGAAAACATCGCCAGATACCGACATATCTGCGTAAAGCCGTGCACTGATGCACGCTTTTTTTATGCGCATTTAGCGGATGACGCCATCATTGTGCACAATTGCAGCTGATGTGGCGCGTCGTATGGCAGGGATGAACCGGAGGTTCTTCCCTGCCTTTTTATGTTTTGTATTCGGCATACGTCGAAGTTGTCAGGGCGATGCAGGAGGTACGCCTCCGTTCCGCAGGGATGTGTACATGGTTTCACAATAAGACCAGCGGGAGGGTCTACGCCTTGAATCACAAAGTGATGCAACAACTGGAATATGACAAAATGAAAGATGAATTGCGCCATTACGCCATGTCCTACCTGGGCAAAGCACATGTGGCAGCGCTGGCGCCGATTGATCATTTGCCAAAGATTTCCCAACAACTCGCCGAAGTGGAAGAAGCGTTGGCCATCGTCAATACCGGCTCCAGTGTGCCGATCCCATCGCTGGAAGGGATTGAAATGGGGATGAGCCATCTTGGTAAAGGATTCCTCATGTCCGAACGGGAATTGGCAGACATGGCGCGGTTTATCGATAGCACGCAACAGCTCAAGCGCTATATGGCGAAGAAAGAGTCCATTGCGCCGCGCGTTGCCGCGTATGTGTGGGCGCTGCACGATTTGGAGCCTTTGCTTGCCGAGTTGAATCGGTGTATCCAGCACGGGCAACTGGCCGATCACGCCAGTGACACGCTCGCCAAGTTGCGCAAAAGAGCGGGCGTGATCGAAGAGCGCGTGAAAAAGAAATTGGACAGCACGCTGCAGAAGTATCGCAGTTATCTGCAGGAACACATTGTCACCATGCGCGGCGGACGCTATGTGTTGGCGGTCAAACGGGATCACAAGCGGAGTGTGAAGGGGGCGTTGATAGATGAATCAGCCAGTGGGCAAACCGTCTTTATCGAGCCTGCCGACATTTTGCCGCTGCAGGAGGAACTGGAGGCCTGCCGCGCGGAGGAAGATTTGGAAAAGACGAGGGTGTTAAGCAGGCTGACTGGGTTGGTGGAAGCGGATGCCGAGGCGTTGACAGCCAATTTGGAATTGGTCGGCCACTACGATTTTCTGTTCGCCAAGGCCAAATACGCGAAGGTGCTCGACGGGCGATCCGTTCGTCTAAACGATGTGGGGCGCATTGTCATCCGTGGCGGACGTCATCCACTGCTTGAAGGAAAGCGCGTGCCGCTTGATTTTGCCATTGGTCCGACGGCAGGATATCGGGCGTTGCTGATTACCGGTCCCAATACAGGGGGCAAAACGGTCAGTTTGAAAACAGTTGGGTTGCTTTCGTTGATGGTACAGTCTGGACTTTTGGTTCCGGTGGAAGCGGACAGTGAATTTGCGGTTTTTCGCGATGTGTTCGTCGATATCGGCGATGGTCAAAGCATCGAGCACGCGTTGAGCACGTTTTCGGCGCACGTCAAAAGCGTGATCGAGATTCTGGAAGCGGCAGGGCCCAACACGTTAATTCTGCTCGACGAATTGGCGTCAGGGACAGACCCCGGCGAGGGGATTGGACTGTCCATCGCCGTGCTGGAGGAACTGTATCGGCGCGGCGCCACCATTGTCGCGACGACGCACTTCAACGAGATCAAGCAGTTTGCGAAGCGATCCGCTGGCTTTGAGAACGCGCGGATGGAATTTGACATCGAGACACTAGAACCGCAATATCGCTTGCGCATTGGTGAGGCGGGACGCAGTTACGCATTTGAAATTGCGCTGAAGTTGGGTGTGGCGCCAGAAATCATCGCGCGCTCGCGCGAGATTGCTGGAGATCAACGCAATGCATCTGTACAGATGGAAGGGACGCCTGAAGCGCGGGGGGCGCAGACGTCGGTGGACAGTTCGCAGTCGGAACAGAAGACATCTGAGTCGACTGCCGCTCAAAGTGGATTAGTACGGGAACGTATCCGCAAGCGATTGCCAAGTGAGGGACCGCAGAAATCGGAAGCGAGTGACGTCGCATTTCAAATCGGGGATAGGGTGTGGGTTCATCCGCTCAAGCAAAGCGGGATAGTCTATCGACTGCCTGATGCGCGCGGGAAGTTGGGTGTCATCGTCAAGAAAGAGAAATTGACCATCAATGTCAAGCGCATATCGCCTTATCTTTCGCGTGAGGAATTGTATCCCGAGAACTACGATTTGGCGATTGTGCTGGAGTCAAAAGAGGTGCGGAAAAAGCGAAACATCATGCGGCGCAAACATGCAGAAGGCCTGACGATTGAACATCCGACGGATGAGCCGAAAGATATTCGTTGAGGCTGGCGTGTTGGAATATTGCTAATTTCGCGATGCAGAGGCTGGCGATGTGTTCGTCATTCTTTGCATCGTGATCGCGCCCAAGCAATACGGTCATTTATAATGGAAGAAACGCGAGGTCAGCTGTCGCGATCAACGTCTGTAGCGGACGTCGAGCTCGTAATGTGCTGAACATTTTGTAAGTATCGAGCCATTGCCAGTATGATGTCGCGAAAAGTTCGTCAATTTTGGGATGGGGGCATACGTTGGTGAACGACTTGTATGAGCAATTTGTAGAAGTGCTTGGCGGCGGTTTACACAACCGCGAGAAGGTCACGGCCACTGTCGTGGACCAAGTCGAATTGCCGCTGTACCGACGCGAAAAGCTGCTGTTGAGCGCAGGTGGACGCGTCATTCCGACTTATCTGCTTCTGCCGCGCACCGACCAGCCGCGTCCGGCGATTTTGGCCCACCATCAGCACAATGGCGAGTATCATTTGGGCAAAAGCGAGCCTGCTGGAATTGCCGGCAATCCGGATATGCATTATGCGCACAGACTTGCCGAGCGCGGTTATGTGGTTGTCACTTGGGATGCCATTGGCTTCGAGGAGCGGAACAACGCCTTTTTTGGCCGGGCGCACGAACAATTTCTGGGCACCAAGGCTTTGCTGGAAGGGGCATGTCTACAGCGAGAGTACACACTGGATGCGATGTATGTCACGGATTATCTTTTGTCTAGGCCAGAAGTGCTGACGGATTCCCTGGCGACCATCGGCCATAGCTTGGGCGGCCAGAACGTATTGTTCACACTGTTGTTGGACGACCGTGTGCGGGTGGGCGTTTCGAGTTGCGGCATCGGCACCGCAAAGTCGTTTACCGAGGAAGGGATTCAACACAACATCGCCTGGTATATTCCCGGTCTGTTGAAACTCGGCGACACGCCAGGACTGGCTCCATTGTTGAACGCAAAATCAATCTTTATCAGCCAAGGATCAAAGGATCCCATCTTTCCGCAGCGCGGGGTTCAGGCATTTGCCGACGCCGCGCGCGCTTACGCTGAAGTGCGTCTGCGCTTTTTCGACGGCCCTCACGCATTTCCTGCCGATGCCCAGGAAGCCGCATTTGCGTTTTTGGCAGAACAGTTGGGCCGGTGATTGGCATTCGGCGGTCAGTGACAGGGGATTGAAAAATCCCCTCGCTGATTTGTACTGCAAAAGGATTCACTGCCTCAAGGTGAATCCATTTTGTTTTACGAACGACCATAGATAGTTGATGATCCACGTCATAAGAGATGAAACGAATCATGAACGCGGATCATTGACGAACGAGGTAACGCTAGTGATGTCAACTATAAAAGCCGATCTCGGACACATGGGGCGGTTTTATAGTTTTTTTTGCGATGATTAGATTCTGTTGTATCCTTGAATCAAGGATACAAGGAGGTCGTTTAAACATGACGCAATCGGCATATGCTAAGAATGTGCTGGAAAGGGGGCACTCTGGTATGGACAAATATGTCCGTATTACTGGAAAACGGCAAGTCACGATTCCAAAGGAATTTTTTGAACAACTGGATATGGGGACAGTGCTCCACGCTTTCATTGAAGGTGGGTGCCTCATTTTGGAACCTGTGCGCCCAGAAGACCCGATGGACTTTTCACAGGAGATCATAAACGACTTGGCGGACGCTGGCCTAACCGGCGAGGAACTAAAAAAAGAGTTTGCAAGGCGACGAGAGGGTATGATGGCCGCCATGAAAGAACTGGTCACGGATGCGCGAAAAGAGGCTCTCAGTGGCTCTGAGTCGGATGGCGATGACTTCATGGATGAGTTGATCAATACTGATGAGTGATTATCCATACAAACTGTCATCGCGAGCAAAACAGGTTTTGAAAAAGCTCAAAGACAAGCCGCTGTTGCGTAAATATCAAGAGACGATGCGAGACATTTGCGAATCTCCATTTGAGGGCGATCCAAAGGTTGGCGATCTGAGCGGCGTATACGCTGTCGGTTTCCGTTATGTGGACGGTGAACATCGTGTGGCGTACGCCGTGGTCGAAGAAGATGGCATTGAGCCGTTCGTGTTGATTTTGTTGGTTGGGACGCGGGGAAATTTTTATGAGGAACTGAAACGAATATGGAACAAGCATTGAAGTCCGGTTTACTTTTCCGGGCTTGTTTTTGTATTCGGTTTACAGCGGATCGAACTGGAACAAATATTTACCGCCTTGGACGGTAATCGCGCTGAGTACAGGGGCCTTAGTCTTATGTGGGTGTTTAAGCTAACACCGGCTATATACGTTATACTTAACAAAAATAGATATTTATGGATATGAGTGGAGGGAAGCTTAATGACGGTTCATTATATTTCTCCAAGCAGAGAAACGCTTCATGGCCCTTTTTCACGTGATAGAAAGCCAATTATATCAATTGAAAGCGGTGACACCGTTAGATTTACCACATTAGATGCGGGATGGGGGTTAGAACCCTTCGCTGAAGATGGCACGAGGAAGCGGCTTGAGACACCTGAACAAGGGCATGCACTGTGCGGCCCAGTCGAGATGAAAGGTGCGCGGCCAGGGATGGTTCTTGAAATTCAAATCAATCAGGTTGTACCTGGCTCATGGGGATTATGGGTATGCCCCCAGATCTAGAAGGCATGCAGCCAACCTTTCCTCCTCGTTTTTGTGGAGGGAACATCGATTGTAAGGAACTCGTAGCAGGTAGTACGCTATATCTTCCGATTGCGGTATGTGGCGGTTTATTCTCTGTCGGCGATGGCCACGCGGTGCAGGGAGATGGAGAAGTCGGCGTTCCCGCATTGGAATGTCCTATGGAACTTGTTGATCTGACCTTCAACCTGAGATCGGATATAAAGCTCTCGATGCCAAGGGCCAAAACGGCAAATGGATGGATCACATTCGGGTTTCATGAAGACTTAAACGAAGCAACCGTGATTGCATTAGAAGGCATGTTGGAAGTATTACAGGAACTATATGGATTTGATCGTAAAGAAGCCTTGGCGTTGTCGAGTTTGATCGTGGATCTGAGAATCACGCAAATCGTCAATGGAACAAAAGGGGTTCACGCGTTTTTACCCCATGGGGCTGTGAGAAAATAGAGCATAGACAGAATGATCCAACAGGAGGACAAAGGATGCCATTGATATGTGTTGACGGAGCAAGTGCAGTGGGTAAGACTACGACTTGTAGAGCGTTATCCAAGAGATACAATGCCTATCATATCCAAGAGGTCAATGCTTTATGGCGCAATCGCCCCAATCCAGAGCCGTTGTTTTGGTATTTTGAAAAGCAAGTCGAGCGATGGGCAATTGCACAAGAGAAACTTAAGGATTACGAAATCGTGTTATTTGACGGGGACCTATTCCAACCGATGTGGTACAACTGGTCCTACAATTTTTCATTGTTCAATCAGAGCCTAGAAACGATAACGAACTTCTTATAGAACGAATATCATTGACGGCAAGATTGGATTTCCAGACAAGTACTTTATTTTACATATCGGCGAAAATCAATTGAGACTTCGTAAGGATAACGATGCCACAAGAAGTCGTAGAGGTTTTGAGGATCATTTAGCCTTCATCGAACCACAGAAAAGGTATTTTAACGCAATGAATGACATTAGACCTGGGTTTGTGAGGTTACTCGAAGCCACAACGATAGATGACAATATCGAAACCATATGTAGGGAATCACACAATATAGAACCTATGGAACGGGAGGGTTCGCTAGAACTATTGGAATTGATGGCACAGTGGCTAGGAGATAACAAAGCGCAATCTCACCATCATTGACACACCAATTGGGACATGAGTAGACGAATATCTGGAACCGGAGGACCGCTGATGACTGAAGAAAAATTGAGAGTTGTTGTTGGGGCTGGCGAATATAATAACAATCCAGGTTGGATACAAACCCAAGAGACCGAACTTAATTTGCTACAGAGGGATGATTGGGGACAAAGATTTAAAGCAGATACTTTGCATGCAATTCTGGCAGAGCATGTCTGGGAACACCTAACCTATGACGAAGGACGGGAAGCGGCAAAAATCTGTTTTGACTTTCTACAGCCAGGTGGATATATCAGATGTGCGGTTCCCGATGGTTTTTTTCCTGACGAGGAATATCAAAACGGGGTACAAGTTGGAGGACCTGGACCTATCGCTCATCCAGCCGCCAGTCATAAAATAGTTCATACATATCGATCCATAACAAAAATGTTCGAAGAAGCAGGTTTTCGAGTGGAGTTGTTGGAATGGTGCGATGAAGAAGGGCAATTCCACTCTAGAGATTGGGATGAAGCCAACGGATTTATCTACCGCTCAAAGCGTTTCGATCACAGAAATCAAAATGGTAGACTCGGGTTCGTTTCTCTCATCGTTGATGCAATGAAACCTATACGTGAACAATAATGTGCATATATCTTTTTGATAAACGGGGCGAATGACGAAGACCAGCCTAATCGCATGCTTGCATGGTGATACACTGATATGACAGAGGAGCGCTTGTCACTCTCGGGATCGTGCAAGATGCGTTTGATTGAGGTGAAACAGCATGAGACGAGCCGCGAGTGCAACGGGAATCATAAGAACATTGTCAAAGGTGTTCATGGCATAGTGGGTTCCTATCAAGAGGTGACGGTTGTTTGTCGTAGCCGCAAGTATGGCTAGAACCGTCATGCTTGCGGCAGTGGGGTCTGTCAATAATTTTGTGTAAACTCCGTTCGATAAAACTAGCGGATATAGTTCTCCACTCGGTCTGGAAAGTATATGATTAACTGACTGAGTATCTGTC
>NZ_JBHUCX010000066.1:0-944 GCF_042678105.1 Alicyclobacillus fodiniaquatilis | reverse complement strand
TTATCCCGGATTTCGACGATTGTGTCCTCATAAACTGGTGTGAATAATTGAAAAGGTGCTCCCCGTATGGCTAAGATGAGTTTGTCGAGAACCACATCTTCGCTAGGAAGGAGCACCTTTTGGGTGAAACAATATAATCATACACGAAGTCAGTTTGCTCGTAAAAGCTCTACAATTCATACTCGCTACGATTTGAATGCCGCCACCTCCTTTGGCGGTGCAAGTGGTCTCATAGATTTCGTTTTGGGAACGGGTATTGACAGGGAGTTTTGGGTACATGGATTACGCAAGGGCAGAAACACCCAGTTCCACATGGACGATATTGCTCTGACCGTCATTTTCGGTTCCTTGCTGGGTCAGGAACGGATTTTCCACTTTGAGGACATCGAACAAGATCCCCTGTTGAAGCTGAAGTTGGACGTGCCGAAACTGCCTGATACGACTCTGTTGTATAAGGATCTGAAGCGGCTCGGTTCCGACGCTGGCATCAAAGCGATACGTTCGGCGCATAGACAAATCCTAAAATCACTTCTCCCCAAAGGACAAGGCATCGTGGTCGATATCGACTCCTCTGTAGAGACTGTTTATGGCGCGCAGCAACAGTCCGCTGTTGGATATAATCCACACCATCACGGACGAGCGAGTTTCCATCCCTTGCTGGCGTTTGATTCACTCACTGGTTGTTGTCTCTATGATGAGTTGCGCTCTGGTGACGCCCATACATCAGATGGATTTGCGGATTTCTACAAGGCGATGAAAGACCAGTTGCCGGATGGCGTCAACATTCGTGCCGTCCGCATGGATAAAGGGTTTACCGGAGAAAAAGTGTTTCAGATATTGGAGCAAGATCAGCGGGATTACGTCATCAAACTGAAGTGGACCAAGCGACTCGCACAGTTGGCGCAAGCGCCAAATCTCCTCTGGCACTGCATCACAGAGAGTGA
>NZ_JBHUCX010000065.1:0-3877 GCF_042678105.1 Alicyclobacillus fodiniaquatilis | reverse complement strand
CCAAGCGACGTACGAGCGGACACACAAACCTGCAGCCTAAGCAAACGAAATGGGATTTTCATACATTCTCGGTTTGGTGTGTCCACCATATTGACTTAATACCAAGGCATAACGCAAAAGAAAGTTGAATTCCTCCAAAGATTGGATGAATACATTCCAAAAATCAGTTTGTAAATTCCGTTTAGTTGAACGTGCCCCGTGGAGTGGGGCATCAGGTACTATCACTTGAAATCCATTGATATTTACATGTTCAATTTTTAATTTGCAAACCAATTCCTCAATTGATCAGCATAAAATATTCTCTCCTCCGGCGTACTTAAACTGCCGTCGGTTTTATACAAATGATCGTGTTCGTAACGGGGGTGTACATGCAAATGATAGTGCCATACATCTTGACTGCCACCCTCTTTCGTTTCTCTTCAGGATTCGCAGCCCTTATGTGCAATAGCAATGTTACTAATGTCTTTCTAGCGTAATCGCAATCACTTCACGTAACGTCAGCCGTGGGCCGTTCATGTAACTGTATTTACTGTGACCACCATATCCACTCGTATGCATACCTAGTTCACGAGCATAAAGCTGGGCGCGTTCCTGCTGAAAGTCATTCGACACAATGATTGCTGTGTGCATTCCATGCTTTTGCATAATCTGTTTTGAGTCGAACAAATTTCCCCAAGTGTTTCGGGATTGATTATCCAGGTATATAACTGTCGAAGGTACTCCTTTACTCTCCAAATACCGTTGGCTCGCTTCCGCTTCGCTGATACGCTCACCTTGGCCTTGTCCTCCAGTTAGGATAAATGCCGGGGCATAATGCTTGTGATAGAGCATGAGTGCCCAGTCAAGGCGTTCCTGTAGAGCGGAACCCGGTTGATAACCCATAACTTGTGTTCCAAGTACGATAATTGCGTCGGATTTTACAGGTTTTATTGAATTTCCATATGAAGTGATTTGTTCATATTTCCAACCGACATATAGTATGATTAAAGCAAGGAACGCTATCGCAATTATCACTATGTTTCGTAAACGAACACGCAAATTAGTCACTCCATTTTCGGGGCTTAATAAGCCCATTGGTTTTCCATAATATTGGCATAAAGTAGATTTGCGTTTACTTGTCCATGTGTATAATAACAGCGAAACAGTATGACTGAATATTAATTCAAAAATATGATGCATACTTCCTGGCATCTCTTGTGCCCGTTCGACGACAGATAATAGCAGGAAGACCGAGTAAATACTATTTGTGTTGGTCACCTAAGATCTGCTTACATATATAGCCTACTATATACTCTCGTGGCGTCTGTTCCGTTAAATCATTGTTCTCCACTAATTGGTCTATTGCTTGTTCGATCACTACCCATAGTGGATGTGACTCGTAATCGACATAGGGGTGGCTCATGTCTGCATTACCTCGTTTTCTAGGAGGGCTTATTGCCCATTCCTGTCCTTTAGAGAAAGACAAAAGAATACAGATATTACATCTAGGGTATCATCATGGCAGCCATACATGCCGTTCTTCGGTATATGCTCGTTACCTGAATAACTCAACGATGAACTAAATGTATGATGGCATCAATTAAAATCCATAAACCAAGCAATCCAAGGACAATGCCTGCCAACTTCTCTGCCCATTCGCCAAGGTAAGGTTTCAATTTCGACCCGAAAGTGAGTCCCAAAAATGTAAATACAAAAGCTTGTAACGCAATTAGAATAATCGTTAGAGCGATGGGAACACCCACAAGACCGATTGAGAACCCAACTGCCAACTCATCCAAACTAATACTCAAAGCCGTCAAGATTAGTGTCCATCCGACCAAATTTCGCTCCAATTTTTCTTCCTCATCGTCTTCATCTTCGAAGAAAATGAGCCAAACAGCAACGGCCAACAGTGCAATTCCACCAATTAACGAAGCCCAGTCTCCGATAAGGCGACCCGCACCTTTACCGATCAACAGCCCAATTAAAGGCATTAACGCTTCTGCACATGAAAACGTAATAGCAATTTTAACTTTTCCTTTGGTTTGAACGAAACCGAGGGATATGGACATCATAAGCGTGTCCATTCCAAGTGATAAAATCAGTACAATCATTTTTAAGGCAACCATTACAATCCTCCATATGGTTGGTTATAGTTGGAAGTTGTCTGACAATACAGTTGACGATTTGGGAATTTCTCTTGACGTTCTGCTTCAGCACGCGGTCTCTACGGAGGTTTCCAAGTTTACTGCTAAATTCACTTGCTATATCATCATTTGTAGTAATACTGTACTGTCGAAGTTGCCCCGATGTCCCCAAGAGTTTCGGAACATTTAATCACAAACATAGTCAGCCACACACCCTCTACAAATTCACATTATTAAGTGGATTGAATTTGTCGTTTTGCTCCTTGAGAGCAGAGCCCCACAACGCGAGGTATCGTCGCGTCATAGTCATATCTGAGTGGCGAAGCAATCTCTGGAGGGTGACCATGTCCATGCCGTTCATCAGGCTCTATGAGCAAAGGCGTGTCGGAAAGTGTGGCTGCTGAGGCGCACATCCTTAAAATTCATTACTTCCTTTAAACGCTTAAACATGTTCTTGATAGCATTGTTGGTCAATTTTCTACCGCGAGAATCCACAAACACGTATTCTGGGAGGTCTGAAAAACGCTGTTGAATGTAAATCTTATATTTTGCGAGTTCTCGTTCCAGCTTTGCTGCCATCGGTATTGCGATAGCCACTCTCTTTTTGCCAAACAGACTCATGGTACTATTTTTGAAGTCAACATCAGCCCATCGAATGTTAATGAGTTCTCCTAAACGTGCTCCAGTTCCGAGCAAAGTCACGTAACTGTCGAATCTCTGTAGGAGTAAAAAGATTTGTCACGATATTTTAGGCGTCTGAAATATCCTAACATCAATTTGATGTGCTCGTCAGTAAAAACCTCGATACGGACATCGGTCTTGAATTTGGAAATCTTGCGGATGGGGTTGTTGTTTTCGGTGAAAAGTTCGACATCCTTTTGAAGGTAATGGAAAAACGCGCGGAGATTGATGAGTTTATGGTTCAATGTGACGGCGTTATTGCTGCGCTCCTTCTGGCAGAAGATAAAATACTGCTTCAAACTTGCAGGAGTGATATCTGTGACACCAACGATTTCCCGATCCACGCAAAATTTGTGAAACTCGTTCGAGATGCGTTTATACTCCGACAGGGTGTAGGGAGAAACATTTTTGTACTCTCGGTCGTCCAAAAATCCTTTACAACATATTTCAATAACAAAAAAACCACTGCCCTCTGTGTATTTTTGCACAGTAGACAAGTGGTCTTGCGACCACATGTTTCTCTTTAGTCTAAAGAACCTCGAAAACCCGCAATATTACTACTCTGGTCGGAATGACAGGACTCGAACCTGCGGCCTCACGGTCCCAAACCGCACTTTAACAGTTGTAGACTTCCAGTCGATTCAACTGTAACAGACAGCTAGTACCTGCGTTTTCTGTAAACTTACGGTGCAGTATAAAGTGGCCGCAGTGGAATAGCAATAGTTGCAGGGATATTTCCTGAATTCAATTGTATCAGCGGTAAGGCGGTTACACCAACATCTTCATGAACAGTTCAAAAATCCGCTGTGCGCTGTTTACTGTGTCATAGTCCGCTCTGTCGGATAAGGCTGCTCTCGTGGAATCATTTACAGAGCGAGAAAAGAGGAGTTCCTATACACCGCTTTGTGCGCCAGTTGTCAGATTAAAACGGCCACAGAAGAATATGAGCGACATATTCAGAAGATGCTTGAACTGATATGAACGAGGCCGTCAACCGCCACTCGTTTTTTTCTTGTCAAGAGACCATGGAGTTAAATGCCTGGCCCGAAGGCAAGGTTCGTCGACGGTTG
>NZ_JBHUCX010000063.1:0-1021 GCF_042678105.1 Alicyclobacillus fodiniaquatilis | reverse complement strand
GAACTGACATATAGGGAGTTAAATGCGAAAGCGAATCAGTTGGCATGGGTACTCAGGGGAAGAGAAATTACGAGCGGGGATATTGTTGGTGTAATGATGAACCGCTCTATAGACTTTATTCTTGCGATATTGGCAATCTGGAAATCAGGAGCTGCTATTCTTCCGATTGATCCAGGATTTCCAGAGGAACGCATTCGCTTTATGTTACGAGATAGTAAAGTGCGAACAATACTTATACAAACCGAGTTTGATGAGAAAATATCCTTGGACGATGTTAATCAAATTAAAATTGATGAGGTAGATCTTACGAAAGCATCATCAGGCAATTTAATCTTACATGCTGAGCTTGATGACCTTGTATATGTCATTTACACATCGGGATCAACTGGAAATCCTAAAGGTGTGTTATACAGACACGGCGGACTAGTAAATCTGCTACATTCGCAAGCTTGTAAAGGCCTGGATTTTTCGCGAACGTTACAGTTAACGATGATTAGTTTTGATGTATGTTATCAGGAAATTGGTTCGGTAATGCTTCAGGGAGGGACCTTATTCATTGCTCCGGACGGAGTGAGGCGTGAAACAGCAGCATTGTTACGGTTCATAGAGCGCTATGAACTTGTGACTGTTTTTCTGCCAACTGCGCTTGTTAATGTATTGTTCGAAGAACATGGAGTAGAACTTCCCTCCTCAATACTCCATGTTATTACTGCAGGCGAGAAATTAGCGTTAACGTCTAGGGCACGCAAGAATTTGAGAGATGTACATTATTGTCTACATAATCATTATGGGCCGTCAGAAACTCATGTGGTAACTATTTATACTATGGCTCCTGAAATGGTAATTCCTGCAGTTCCACCTATTGGGAAACCGATTGATAATACAAGAATTTATGTTCTTAGTACGTATGATGAGGTACAACCAATCGGGGTACTAGGGGAATTATGTGTCAGTGGAGCAGGACTTGCCCGTGGTTATCTGAATCAACCTGAACTGACGGCGGAGAAGTTTGTAGAGAATC
>NZ_JBHUCX010000062.1:0-42807 GCF_042678105.1 Alicyclobacillus fodiniaquatilis | reverse complement strand
GGTTTTCCATCTGGTAGAGCACGAAGCTGGGCACACATTCCAAATCAGTGCGATCAAACGCCGTGCTCATCGCTTTCTGAGGTGAAGCAATTATCGGATAACCCGATAATTTGGCAAGAACAGCACCGGGGACAGAGCTACGTACGTTGAATGAATATACACTGCCTTCACACCGCCGATCTTGCGCTCTCGGAGCAGGTTAGTTGAATAGCAGTCTGTCGAATTTTTACAACTACTTAGGGGAACCTACCCAGTGAGGAGCTGCGGAGGTGTTTTTGCGAATGGTAGTCAGTCGTCTATTAAATTTCCTCGTTGTTCCGTTGCTCGTGATAATATATCCAGTGGTTAATGTATTTGCCCAAACTGTGAATCCGTTAGTTTGCGATGACAAAATCCATTTACAACGGTTGCTTGAACAAGCCACAGAACGACGTTATCAGGTTAAGCATTGGAAAGTGGAAAACGTTAAGGTAGTCAAGTGTATAGGGGAGAACACCCACAGACGAGTTATATACACCTTTACAGCGAACCACAGACCTTTATATGGCATATCAAGCGTCGATGAGAGAGATGGGCACCTAGTAGTTGGAGGTGGATACACCAGCGGACTTGAGCTAGAAAAGAAACTATCCTTTACATGGACGTCTACAATTTCTCCACATTACAAGTACACTGAAATGAGCGGGCAAATCAATGACGATTCAATAAAGACGGTACGGATTAAACTTGGGTGGATACCGTTATGGACGTTACCTGTATCGCACAACGAGTTATATATTATTGGTGTTCCATTCGCATTATTAGATATGAATGAATACAACTATTTGTACGCAGAAGGCTTGGACAGTAAGGGCATAGTCATCGTCAATACAAGGCTAACCAATCTCAAAAATGACAGTCTGCTGCTTTACGCGAAGTCCCTTACTCACGGATTAGGTTTAAAGTTAACCCGAGTTCAGCCAGTATTCGTGAATGTCACATAATTTTGATACAGATATAATTCTCGTTCTGTCACTAACGGGACGCTTATCTCTAAGAAGGGTTTGCTCCCGTGCGCACATAGATATACATCCAGGTATTTTCTGGGTTCTGTCATTAACCCAGCTAATAGTTTGTCAAGATTGCCAGTTAAATTTGTTTTGTTTGTATGTTAAGGTGAATTTGAGCAAGCCAAATAACCTTCCGTTGGACGATGGAAGGTCTTTCATAGTGTTATGGTTGCCTAGAAGTTAATCCATATCTAGGAATGTTTCTTTGCGCTTCAACAGGACGTAAATCCAGTGAAGTAGCTTGTTTACGCAGGCTATAACGGCGACCTTGTGCGCTTTTCCTTCTTCACGCTTTCGGTCGTAAAAGGTCTTTAATCTCTTACTGCCGGACTTTCGCAGACTGCATAGAACCGCGACGAATAAGCTGTGTCTTAATCGGCTTGAACCACGTTTGCTGATGCGATTTATGGTGGCTGTGAATTTACCGGATGAGAACACGCTTGGGTCTACACCAGCGAAAGCTACAAGCTTCTTTGGGTGATTAAACCGATCCACTTCTCCGATTTCGGAAATAATCGTTGCAGCGATTTTTCCACCTATGCCGGGTATGGATTGGATAATCTGATACTCTTCAATTTCTACTGTGAGAGCATCTACCTCGTTTTCGACGGCGGATAGATGCTCTTTGTATTGAAGAAGCATCTGAATGTAGAGTTGAAGACTGAAAAGGTGGCTTTGCTGACGCGCCTGTCGAAACGGATTACGTATAGCAGCCGCAACAAGTTTCTTCGCTCTGTCCACAGCCCAGCTCCGTGAACGACTCGGACACAGCAACTCAACCCTGTTCGTCAAGTCTGTCTCGGACACGTCAAGTACGGCTTCAGCTGTCGGGAATTCAGACAAGAGATTTAGCGATACTTTGGAGTACAAGTCCCCGAAGACGCCCCGGAACTCTGGAAACACTTGATCTAGAATCGCTTGAAACTGAAGTTTTGTTTGGATGCACAACCCGGTGATAGAGTCGTGTTGACGCGTTAAACTGCGCAGATTGAGAAGCTGAATTCCACGTTTCTTAAATGGCTCAAACTCCTCCTTGTAATACAGCTCACACAACCGATACGCGTCGATAGCATCCGTCTTTACTTTGCGAAGGCTAGAGGCTTTCTTTGCCTGGTGAGCCACAATTGGGTTGACCAGGATATACACATAGTTCTGCTCGTCAAGGAAATGAGATATAGGCGAATGATAATGCCCTGTCGACTCAAATATGACAGTAGGTTGAACCCCACTGTGTTCCTCGATAGAACGTAATACCTCAAGGAATTCAGCGAGTCCATCGCTTGTGTGAGCTACGTCGAAGCTCCTGCCGTGAGGCTTTCCCTTATCTAAAAAAACCTGAGCCTTGCTCTCGCCTTTAGCAATATCCAGACCAACAACCGGATTCATGTTAGACTCCTCTCATTGATTTCGCCGGCAGCCCCTATCCTTCTTGTAGTTCATAGCTTCGCTTGTTATACGAGGTCGATGCCCCAACCAGCTTCAAACATGTTTCCACAAGTAGGGGGTGAACAGTTTAGCGCTCGGGTTCTTGACCCACGGGCAGAGACGTTCGACCCGGCTACCGGAGTATAAAACCTCTATAATGAAAGAGGTCAACCAGCAATAACTGGCTGACCTCATAATACGAACGGACAGAAGAGTTCAATATATTTCCAACGTGATAAAATGATATACGTAAGTGACTTAACGGTCGATTGGGTGTGTGAGAGATGAAACTCAAGTGGCGATATGTTTTTTCGGCGTTTTTACTGTTGCTTATTGTCTATATAGGGTACAGATGGTACGGATATAAGAGCGAACCCGTTGGTCAAATAACAGGAACAACACTGATTCTGAACGGGATCACTTACGTTGCTGAACCCAATGCACGTCCCATACAGAATGTTTTTCTGAAACATGTGGGGCGGACGGATAATGGAAGTTCCATTTGCGTCATTAACGGGGAGAGTCCAAGCGACTTTGTGTACGTGATTGGCGATATGTGGGAAGAAACTTATCGTAGAGAAACACTCCCGCCCCCAACCATTACAGCCAATAATGTTACAACGCTGATTTCGGAGAAACAAAGATCGGACGATCCGACCCTTGTTACCCAAATTGTTCAAGACCTTAATTCCAAGGATACATCAAGCCTTTATAATTTGATGCAAACCTCTGGATATGACTTACACGGTATTGATGTGAGGCTAAAATCGTACCCTGGATTAACGTTCCCCTTGTTGTTTATAAGTAGAAGTGGGCACATGTATTTCGAAACGAATGCTCAGAATGGAACTGGACTTAATATCGATGGAACTCCGCTACAAAAGTTTCTTCAGACGGTAAGCACTTCAAATGCTTCTTAAACAAACTGGGGCGAATGTGCAAGAATCGCTGTTTCCAGAATGGGAATATATATGTTATATAATGGATTTTGATACAGATCCCGACATGTCATAGTGAGTTCTGTATTCTTCATTCCACTATAAAATCCGATTTGCGTACCGAAGAACTCAAACTTCCACAAATGTGTTTTCCACCACAGAATCCGAATACCCAAAGTTTGTCCGCCACTATACAGGGAAGCCTGTATTTGTGCAAAATGGTACGCCGAATATTTGGCTTCGGTTGTTGGCTCCTTTTTGGGTCTTGATGACGCTTTTGGTCTTTATCAGCGGATTTACACTGGCGATTGTAGGTCCGACGCATATGGGGCGGTTTTTTACCATTCATGCGCCAAGTGTGGCTATATGGCTGCCACTTGTCGCCGTTCAGATTTACGCGCAGCAGTGAACTGCGACAGAAATCATCTGATCGGATGAAAGGACGCAATGGGCGTCTTGGCACAAATCTGGCAGGTTTAATTATGGGGGCGATTGCAGCAATCCTGATGATACCGGTAGTTGCATCATGGGATCACTGGCGAATTAGTCCAGGACTCCCAACCCCACTGAAGTTGGGATTGTTCGTAGCAGTGCTTGGAATTCTCATAGCAATTCCGTTTCTTCGCGGCGCAAACAAAGAGCAACAATAGCCATTTTTATGTCATTTATTAGCTATACAACAATCCAAAAATGAGAGGGATGCCGAAGATTGGGAAGACAATCGGGAGGGGGAACGGCATCCCTAGGACGTTTTTACAGGCGAACATTACTTACCTGGCTTCAAAACAACCTTTATGCAATTATCTTTACGGTCATTAAACGTTTTATACATTTCACCTGCCTTGTCCAGTGGAACCCTGTGCGTAATGATTTCAGTCGGATCGAACTCGCCTTCTGTAATCATTTTAAACAGCATAGGCATATAATGGATGACTGGCGCCTGCCCCATTTTAAGTGTTATGTTTCTCTCCTAAATATTCCCGAACATAAATTGATTGTACTTAGACCCGTAAACGCCTGTAATCTGAATCGTACCGAATTTCCTGACCGCGTTCATTGCGATATTAATCGCACTCAACGTACCTCCAACCAGCTTCGCCTTTTGCTCCTCTTCCTCTAATGGTGTCTTTTTGCCGTCCATGCCGACACAATCAATGACAACATCCGCGCCGCCACTTGTAATTTCTCTGATATGTTTACCCGTGTCATTATAGTCGCCAAAATCAAGTATTTCGACATTGTTCATTTTTTTTGCGTGGTCTAGCCGATACTGGAGATCATCAACTGCAATAACTCGTTTTGCCCCTTTCATCCAAGCAAATTTTTGTGCCATCAGTCCAACCGGACCGCAGCCAAGCACCACGACTGTATCTCCTTGTTTAACACCAGAGTTGTCGACGCTCCAATAAGCAGTAGGTAGTACATCAGACATAAAGAGTAATTTTTCATCTTCCAGTTCACAAGACTCCGGAACGACGAATGGCATGAAATTGCCATATGGTACGCGCAATAGTTCCGCCTGTCCCCCTGGATAATTTCCGTATCGTTCAGTAAAACCGAAATATCCACCCGTATCGACTTGCGGATTAGGGTTGGAGTTGTCACATTGGCTTTCCATCTCATGCTGGCAATAAAAACAATGACCACATGAAATATTGAACGGCAAAATGACTCGATCCCCTTTTTTAACCCTCGTCACATCAGGGGCTACTTCTTCAACTATGCCCATCGGTTCATGACCGAGCACATATCCTGGTGTTGCCGGAACAGCCCCTAAGTAAATATGTAGATCAGATCCGCAAATAGCTGTCGAGGTTATTCGGACAATAATGTCGTCCTTCTGCTGAAGCGATGGATCCGGAATTTCTTGTACTTGCATGTTCATTGCACCCTGAAATGTAACGGCCTTCATTTGTTAACCCCCTAATGACATCACGATGTCCGTACCTAGCTGAACACACAATTAATTTGGTTAGCATTGGGTAGAAATATACTTAGCGTACAAAGGCCAATCGATTTTACATTAGCGCGGTATCAGAATCCGAAGAATTATCCCCAAAAATGCAGGGTACCTTATCAATCAGTTGTAGTACGCGATTGATTGAAATGGATAGGAGGTCAGACACAGTGAGACATCGCTTCTGCATCCTGTTGGCGACATTTCTTGCCGGGGTATGCACATTTACTGTTATCCCTTGCAATGTGATTGCACAGACCATCGTCCAGGGAAACCACCACGAAGTTGGGCAGTATAAGATGCTATACCATTGGAATCACTTGGACTGGAATTTTCCGGACCCGAATATGAAGCAGGCTTTTGAAACTGGCCAAAAATGGAAACATGCAATGCCAGCCGGAATAAAGGTGGATCAACAAGGAAACACCTATGTGTCTGTCCCACGTTGGGCAGACGGCATTCCTGCTACTATGAACCGTATTGTGATCAAGAATGGAAAGCCTTTATTGGAGGCATTTCCTAGCTGGGATTGGAACAGGCCTGGGAAGGTTACAGTTCTCCAATCTGTCCTTGGGTACGAAATCGACGAGCGAAACCGGATGTGGATTCTCGATCAGGGAAAAATCGCTTATTCACCGTCTCCGGATGGTTCTCAAAAATTGATTATCTGGGATTTGAATACAAACCAGTTGCTTGAAACAATTACGATCCCCAACGAAATTGCGCCATATCGAACTTCTTTTCTTAATGACTTGGTTGTAGATAACCAGCACGGCTTTGTCTACATCACAGACTCCGGAAATGGTTGGCCAGACCATCCTTTGGACGGAGGAATCATTGTATATAACATGAAAACAAAGAAATTCCGCCGTGTTCTGGACAAACATTTTAGCACACAGAACTTCCCAGGGTTTAATTTCGACATCGATAACCAAACTGTATTCCGCCACAAGCCCATCAGAATAGGGGCTGATGGTATCGCGTTGTCTGCGGATCGATCAACATTGTACTATTGTCCGGTGACAGGGCGTAATTTGTATGCGATTGACACCTTTCTGCTTAGAAACTTCGATACGCCGTTGAAGGAAATCAGCCACGCTGTAAGAGCTGTTGGCAGCAAAGGCACAACTACGGATGGGATGCACGCAGACAACCGAGGAAATCTGTTTTACACCATGTTGGAGGGAAAAGGAATTGGGGTCTACACGCCGAAGACCCATCAATTCCACAAGTTTGTTTCCGACGACCGAATGTTATGGGTAGACGGTGTCGCATTCGATCAGAAGGGGTCCATTATCTTTAATAACAACAGACTGCACCAAATGTTTAACAGCCCACAAACCATTGACTGGAGCTACCCATACAATCTCATCATCTGGAAAGAGTTTGTGGGTCCAGGGGTAAAGTCGTATCTGTACGCCCGCTAAGAAGTCGCTTCTTCCCGTCATGTGAGAGGACCACCCAACAATGGCTAGGTGGTCCTTTCAGCCTTGATTACGATTTATACAAGGTGAGCCCCGCCGTCGATAAGCACGACCGTTCCCGTCGTGAACTCGCTCTTCGCTAAGTAGATGTACGCCCGTGCGATGTCTTCAGGCTTCGCGACTTTACCAACAGGCAACTGCCCAGCGATGCCTGAAAACATCTGTTGTCTTTGATCGCTTGGCATGCCAGCGTAGATTGGCGTGTCCACGATTCCGGGGGATACCACATTCACTCGGACAGGAGCGAGGTCAACGGCCAATCCTCTTACCAATCCGTCCACGGCCGAGTTAATGGAGGCGAGGGTGGAGGCCCCTTTCGGCGGGCGTACACCATAGACGCCGGAAGTCAGCGTGATCGAACCCGTGTTAGTCAAATAGGGAACGACCGCGCGCGCCGTGATGTACTGCCCCCAGAACTTGCTGTCAAAGGCGGTTTTCGCGTCTGTAACGTCCAGATCACGAAAGTGGCCCATCACGCCTTCTCCTGCCGTAATCACCAAGTGGTCAATTTGGCCAGTTTGCTTAAAGAACTCCGCTGCGCTTTCTTCGCTGCGAAAGTCAAGTTCGAAAGCCTGTATGTTGTGACCAAGAACTTGCTTTGCGCTCGTCAGTTTTGCCGTCGAACGGCTGGCAATGACGACCTCTGCTTCTTCGTCCAGGAATGCCTTTGCTGTAGCTAGTCCAATTCCGGAAGTGCCACCGACAACAACCACGTGTTTTCCCTTCAATGACATAAGAGAGACCTCCTCGTCCAATGTAATTTCCTGTGGCGATAAATTATTACCGGTACCCCACATACAAATGTAGGATGAGCCTATTTCGCCCAGCCTCATGCGGATCTTCATCAAACACCCTTCAATGCCCCCCCCCCGTTGACTGTGTATTCTGCCCCAGTGACATAGGACGCCTGGTCCGATGCCAGGAACAGCACCACTGATGCAACTGCCTTAGGGTCCCCAATTCGTTCCAGGGGAAGCTGGCGCACATTTTTCGCGAAATGCGAAATGGCCTGCTCCTTATCCATTTCGAACTGACGTGCTAGTTCCTCGGCAAACCCGCCTGGTTTCTCCCACAATGGAGTTCTTGTAGGTCCAGGAGATACCGTGTTCACCCGTATGCATATGGACCAAATTCATTGGCTAAAGCCTTCGAAAGGCTTAGCATAGCGGCTTTAGACACGCTATAGTTCACCAAGAAAGTATCCGGCTGTCTGCCGCTTTCCGACGATACGTTAATGATGACGCCGCGTTTCTGCTGGACCATGTGTGGTATCACAGCGCGACACGTGCGTACCATACTCATGAGGTTGGTTTCCAGAACAATTTTCCAGTCGGTATCAGAAACGTGAGAAATCCTTCGCGGGCGGGCGCGATGCCGACGTTGTTCACCAATACATCTACGCGACCAAACTCTTCAATCGCCCGCTTAATCACGACTTCCGGACCATGCGGTGTGCTAAAATCTGCAACCACAGGGATGACAGCGTGAGCTTCATCCAGTCTTTGCAATTCCTCCTGGTGTCGGCTGGCCCCAACGACCGTAGCGCCTTCTTGGAGAAAACCCATCGTTATGGCTAGACCAATACCGGCGCTTGCACCGGTAACAACAACTATCTTGTCCTTGAGTGCCAATTCCATCGCACTCTACCCCCATTTTCCTTCGTGGGCTTTTTACCCCACAAGATGAATTATGCTAAAAACTTTACTATTTTCATGGCGGACATACCAAATTGTCAGGCTGTGATACCGTCTTCCACGATTTTACACAATACTGGTACCCTGTTCCCTGTAATACCAGGGTATTGAGTAGCGCATACTCTTAACTCCACGTACGTACGAACTCTATAGGGGGATTGAACCTGATGGAAGACCAACTAGTGAAAGCTCATGTACGAGCGACGTCAACAGGCCTGACGACTGAAGTATCCGCAGGAAAACATACGTTTAACGTTGATGAACCCGGGCAATCAGGCGGTAAAGACAGCGGCCCGAATCCATTGCAAACTTTACTAGGAGCTTTAGCAGGTTGTGAAAATGTCATCTCCCAGGCAATTTCCAAAGAAAAGGGAATGCAAATTCATGCGGTCAAATTTGATATCTCGGGAGTAATTGATCGTCGAGGGCTCGGTGGCGACCCTGCTGTGAAACCTTACTTTCAAAAAGTTGAGATACGTGTGGTACTGGATACTCCTGAAAGTACCGACAGAATTGATGAGCTGCGTGCCGAGGTCGAACGGCGGTGCCCGGTGTATACCCTCATTGCTGCTGCGAATGTGGAGATCGATAGCACCTGGGAGAAAGCGTGAAGACCCATAGGAGTTGCCACTCTAAAACTGTTTCTACTGTCTACAGGGTTGCTTGAGTTAAACAATCTTATCCGAATGAAGGTTCCTCATGGTCGCCTTTTCTGACGCAGATAGATGTTCATGAAAGCATTTTTTTCTTCGGCGATCGTTTGACAAACTGAAATCAAATCAGTTATAGTAAAGTTTGATTGGAGGGGAACATGAAGTGGCAGCGAGTGGCTGGTTTTCAATGTCTGTGCATGCTTTGGCTTTGCTATCCCAAAATAAAGACGGTTACTCAAGCAGTTTCATCGCATCCAGCGTGAACACTCACGCGGTTTTCCTTCGTCGTGTCTTGAAGCGCCTTGTTGAAGTGGGATTGATTGAAACACGAGAAGGGCGTGATGGCGGATATCGACTGACAAAATTGCCCGAAGATATTTTGTTGTCGGACGTGTACCAATCTATGGAGATGGGCCGGGCGTTGGCGCCCAGTCCGGCGGAACCGAATCCCATGTGTCCAGTGGGTTCTGGAATGCCCACCGTGTTCGAAGCGATTTCCATTCAGGCCCAGCAAGCAATCCTTAACACGCTCCAACAATACACCATTGCTGACGTTGCAAAAGGAGCAATTGCGGCAGGCAGTCTTGCAGAGTAATTTTTTTACCTTTAACTGAAATTGGTTTGGTTTTATTAAAACTTTGGGGGGTATCTCCATGAAAATGTTAGTTACAGGTGCAACAGGTAAATTAGGATCGAAAGTGGTAGAGACCTTATTGAAGTCTGTGCCAGCAAGCCAAGTAGCTGCGAGTGTTCGCAATCCAGAGAAGGCAGAAGGATTGCTGGCGCAGGGAGTAGACGTTCGTCACGGGGATTTTGACCGTCCAGAAACCTTGCCCTCCGCCTTTGCGGGTATCGACCGCTTATTAATCATATCTACAGATGGCGACAACGAAACACGAACTTCACAGCATAAGAATGCGGTGGCTGCGGCTGAACGCGCTGGCGTTAAATTTATCGCGTATACCAGTATCGTGAACGCAATGGATAGTAACAACCTATTTGCTCCCACGCATCAGGCCACAGAGGAGGCAGTTTTGAAAACAGGTATTCCATATTCTTTCTTGCGCAACAACTGGTACTTGGAGAATGAAGTACCGACCATTCAAGCTGTCCTAGCAGGAGCTCCTTGGGTGACATCGGCAGGAAACGGCAAGGTTGGATGGGCATCACAACAGGATTACGCAGAGGCTGCCGCTAGGGTACTATCTGAGAATGGACATGAGAATTCCATCTACGAACTTTCAGGTATTCTTTTGACGCAGGAAGAACTGGCAACCGCCGTTGGCAAGGTTATAGGCAAAGAAGTTCAGGTGCAACAGGTAGATGACGCGACTTACGCGAAAATTATGAAAGGGGTTGGCGTACCAGATTTCCTGATCCCTTTGGTGGTTGACATCCAAAAGAGCATTCGAGAGGGAACATTGGCCATCGAAAGCAACGATTTTGAAAAGCTGCTCGGTCGCCCATCAACACCAGTTAGCCAGGCACTCGGTCAACTTGTTGCTGATATTCCGAGATAACAATTGGGTTCCGCGCAAACAGGCCTCGGTCATACACCGGGTCAGTTTTGGAAGGGGTTATGAATGTGATTCCATCGCTGTTTATAGCACACGGAGCACCGTTGTTGGCGATTGAAAACAATGAATACACGCAGTTCCTAAGTCAATTGGGTCAAAGCATGCCACGCCCGAAAGCCATCGTGTTGTTTTCTGCACATTGGGTGACAAGGGTACAAAAAGTAAGCGAAGTGCAAGAATATGACACGATTTATGATTTTGGCGGATTTCCCGATGAACTTTACCAAATTCGATACCCTGCCAAGGGAGATCAACATATCGCTCATGAAGTAGAGACCCTGTTTGCCGGAAATGGAATTCCATTGCGTGTGGAAACAGAGCGTGGACTCGATCACGGTGCTTGGATTGTCTTGCGTCTACTCTATCCGAATGCAGATATTCCGGTCATCTCAATGTCCGTAAATCCACGACTATCCCCCAAAGAGCAGTACGAAATTGGACAGGCGTTAACGAGTTTACGAGAACAAGACATCTTGGTTATCGGGAGTGGGGGAACTGTTCACAATCTACGTGAGATACAGTTCCAGCAAAGCGTCGTTGACGACAAGGCCCTTCAATTCGACCAATGGTTGGAGAAGCACCTTAAGGACTGGGATTTAGATTCATTGTATCAATATGAGGTACTAGCACCGAATGTCAACTTTGCAGTACCCCCTCATGGCAATGAGCACTTTGTCCCAATATTCTACGCAATGGGTGCTGCCGATGATGTTCGACGGGCCGCATTGTTGCACCGAAGTTATCGGTACGGGAATCTCAGCCACAGTGTTTGGCAATTTGGGTAAGCCACTTAGGGTCAAATATCACGCTTACAACCATTCCCCTAAAATGAGGTCCTCACGAGTTGTTGTCGTGGGCCCTCATTTCTGGACGGATGAAAACGAGTATTAAAAATCGGCCATTTCAAGGTATCGGGGCAGTGATCGCTCCCAATAGTATAAAAATCTATGCGGGCCTCAACGGTGAAGGGTCGCAGTCTGGAGGAAACGATAAAGTAATCAATACGCCACCCAACGTTCCGTGTTCGAATCCTCGGCATGTTTGACCGACAGGAATACGCATCCGCGCGCCTTACTGGCAGGTTTTTCTGAACAATCATTATGCAATTTGCTGGATATAATATCTGGATCGGAGCAACGGTCTTCTGTTCTCTCCTCGCAGAGATGCTTCATCATGTTTCTCAACGTTCAACAAATCCTTGATACTTGGTTGAGTTTAAACGGGGCATTTGTAGTACTAGGTATCTATGAGACTGATTACAAAAATCTGAGTCTAGCACCGAATGCTATTGAACTATAGGGTGCGATAGTTCAACAAGAGCTCCAACCAAAATTCTTGTGTTTATTCATAAATATGTATAAAAAAGTCCCCGTTCATCCATTTGTTTGCTTTACCCATTCACGTATCTATACAACGTTGGCCGCGACACATTCAACATCGCACATACTTCATCTATCGGGATGCTGTGATCGGCCAGCAGTTTTTTCGCTCGTTCAATCTTTTTCTCATCCATCACCTTGGGGCGGCCACCTTTGCCACCACGAGCTCTTGCAGCGCTCAAACCGGCATTGGTTCGTTCGCGAATGATCTCACGCTCGAATTCGGCCAACGCTCCGAAAACGTGAAAAAAGAGTTTTCCCCCTGGTGTGGTGGTGTCGATGTTTTCCTGCAAACTCCGGAATCCAATACCGCGTTCGCTCAGTTCCGTCACTACCTCGATTAGGTGTTTGAGTGAACGTCCCAATCTGTCTAACTTCCAGACTACAAGGGTGTCGCCTTCCCTCAAGTATTGAAGTGCTTCATCCAGACCAGGGCGGGATGCTTTTGCTCCACTGGCCATATCCTCGTATAAACGTTTGCAGCCAGCTTCACTCAAGGCGTCCTTCTGCAGCTCAAGGTGTTGGTCTTGAGTCGACACACGGGCATAACCAATCACTCTTCCTCAACGTATTGTTTCCGTTGAAATCCGTTTCAAAAGTCATTAAAATATCTGCTTATGTAATTTTGTTTTCGAGATGAGTTGTTTAATTTCTTCTTGCTTATTCTGTAAGGATCTCGATGAGGCTAATGTCTCTGTCTCAAAAACGAACGTTTTTGAGATAGACAAATCATAAGGGGGATTCATTGCGTTGTGTGGGATTTGGATATTTCGTCCAGATAATTCCTGGTTTGGAGCGTATATCGGCTGTACACCAACTTGGCTTAGTTCGAAAAGTGACTCTAGAAGAGTTAAATCAGATTTTCTGCTCCAAAACCAACCTATGATATACTTCCACAAGGTTAAAATTAAAATGCATATGAATTTGAGGTGGGATCATTGAAATCATGGATCAAAATACTAAACCCAAAAATTTTAGCCCAAAACAATTTGATTTGTTTACCTCATGCTGGGGGTTATTCCGCAGCATTTCGCCCTCTATCGTCATATATGAACACTGATTGGAGGGTGATTACTGTTGACCCACCAGGCCATGGGGGAAACCGATTGCCACTAATGAATGATTTAGAACAGCTTGTGAGTTTGTATCTACGAGAATTGAAAGAATTTATGGATGGTCCATTTGTATTGTTTGGTCATAGCCTCGGGGGAAGAATTGTCCACCGCATGGCACAAGAACTACAAGATAATGGGCACCTGCCTCAAGCAGTTATAGTTTCAGCAAGTCCACCTCCTGATATAGTCCTTGAAAATTTGACTGACAAAAATGATACAAAACTGTTGGAGTACATTATGTCACTAGGTGGTATTCCGGAGGAATTTATGGAACATAAAGAACTTATTGATATGTACCTCCCAATTTTTCGTGCAGACTTCCAGGCGTTAGAACGGCATGTTCAGCCATCGACCACACGTATCCGCGTACCTTTTTTTGTTTTAAGTGGTACTGAAGACATTCGGTGTTCACCTTTGAAACTTCAGAGCTGGTCAAAATGGTCAGATAATGTTGAATTTATGGAAATCCCGGGCGGGCATATGTTTTTACTCGGACAGGCCGAAAAAGTCGCAATGCGTCTCAAGACTATACTCCGGAATACAGGTTTATCACTTGTAGAATCAAATGATTAAAGTTATATGGGTTGTATTACCTGATGAAGACCAATTAAACGACGGGCTATCAAAACTTTATCTACTTGATTCACAAGAGTTGAATACTTTCAATCAATACAAGGTCAACTTTAAGAAGCTTGAGTTTTTGACGGGGCGTCTTCTTGTTAAAGAGTGGATTGGCAGAAGATTAGGGGTACCCCCACAATTCATTAAGCTTCAAAAGAATGTATATGGAAAACCATTTCTTGATTACAGATGTATTCCTGTTTCTTCACCCCCACTATTTTTTAATCTGTCTAATACAAAACAATTGGTGATTGTCGCCTTTCATGAGCGTCCTGAGATTGGAGTGGATGTTGAGCAAACCGATGCATACGATTTTAATATAATGCCTCAAATTTTTACCGAAGCAGAAATCGAATCAGTGAACGAACAGAATACACATGTAGATAGAATAAATGAGTTTTTTAGGCTGTGGACGAGGAAGGAAGCCTTAATGAAGGCGGAAGGTTTAGGGTTTTCAATGTCTCCGTTATCTTTCACAGTACCAATCGCACCGGAACGAGTAGAAAACGCAGAATATGTCTGGGAAACGTTTGTACCCACTCCGGGTTACATAGCATCTGTTGTAGTACGCAAAGAAGATGGTTTGTCAATTCAATTTGAAGGACATGAAATTTCATGGGGGGATCTATTTTCGCGAGACATTTCGTGGATTGACTCCGTATATTGGACTAAGTAATTTGACACGGTGTTATAAAGCTAACTTTGATTTGACAGGGAAGGTTGCTGTTGTGACTGGTGTCGGACCAGGCGCTGGCGAAAGGATTGGCTCATGCAGGAGCAGATGTGGTTCGCGACTTCTTGCAGGTATGGCTATAGGTCTGCGCAACGATGAGATTGCCTGCAAGCTGTTTATCTCGGAAGGTACTGTGAAGACACATGTGCACCGGATCCTGCAAAAGTTTGGCGTGGACGATCGTACACAGGCGGTAATTTTAGCTTTTCGCCTTGGCATCGTACACTGACAACACTCCTCCTCCTGACGTATCCTGAGACCAGAAAAGCAATATGGAAGAACAAATCCACAGGATACACAGGTCTATGCCACAACTTTCGGAAAAAAATTGTGGCATAAAGAGTCCTGAAGGGAGACATGAAATGACTGTTACACCGGTGAAAAAGATATCATAGTCAGCAGCATTATTCTTATGTTGTTGCTCAGGCGGCAATTGATACCTCGACCCGTGGCAAGCTGCTGAGGCTATCGTCGACTCTCGGCATATACGCACTATATTCGGCAGCAAGTAACTCACAAGTCCAGGTCGTCGGATGGGATCTCTACTCGCGACGACGGCGCTCAGTTTATGCGACGCGTGAATAGAGCATTCTCCATGGACCGAGAAAATGTAAAAACTCACACAACTTCATCGCCAGGTCATTGATAACTTGGCAACTGGAGGGATGAAAAAAAGGAGTCGTAGACAATAGGTATCTTCTGTGATGTCAAGAATAAAGCTTCTATTACTCTAGTGATTGCTGAGTTCAGATGTGTTTCGTCAAGTGCCGTTCCTTATCCAATATCCGTCCGGTCAGTTTGAACTTTATTCTTCCCATTTGTAACATTTCGGTACATCACTCCGTCAATATAAATAATAGTTGCTTTTACCATCTCAGCGCAGTTCAGATGTTTATGGAGGGGTAGGTATGCAGTTTTGTGTTCCCAAAAGTATGACAACAGTGGAATTAGAGCAGATTCTATATCGTTTCAACGACACGGATGCGAACTATTCGCAGGAACAGACCATTCATCAACTGTTCGAAGTCCAAGTAGATAGGACCCCATCAGCTGTAGCGGTCAAATTGGGAGACCAAAAGGTAACATATCAGCAACTGAATCAGCGGGCAAATCAACTGGCAAGGATTTTACGTGAAAGAGGTATAGGTCCCGAGTCGATCGTAGCCCTTCTGGTGGAGCGATCGATCGACATGATCATTGGCATCTTAGGTATTTTAAAAGCAGGTGGGGCGTATTTGCCGATCGACCCCAACTATCCGCAAGATCGCATCGAATACATGCTGAATGACAGTCAAGCAACGCTGTTGCTGTCCCATTCGTATGTAGAATGCCCTATATTCACCAATGGAGTCCTGTGGTTGGACGATGCTTCCTGTTACGCTACGGATGGGGGTAATCTTGAAACGGTTAATACACCGGATCACTTGGCCTATGTGATCTATACTTCCGGATCGACGGGCAATCCGAAAGGTGTTATGACCGAACACCGCAATGTGGTTCGTCTTATGATGAACGACAAGATGCCTTTTTCATTTTCCGAGCATGATGTATGGACGATGTTCCATTCCTTCTGCTTTGATTTCTCGGTGTGGGAGATGTACGGTGCTTTGTTATACGGGGGTTTACTGGTGCTTGTTCCCAAAAGAGTGGCACAAGACCCCGTTGAATTTCTGGCGTTATTAAAACAAGAAAATGTGACCATACTCAATCAAACGCCGGGCTCTTTTTATAATCTGATGAACGTAGAGAGCACGGTGCCGGACAATCAGCTGTCTTTGCGATATGTTGTCTTTGGCGGTGAAGCATTAAAACCCGTGATGTTGAGTAAGTTTAAGGAGAAGTATCCTGAAACGAAACTCATCAATATGTATGGAATCACGGAGATTACCGTTCATGCAACGTTCAAGGAGATTACTCAAAAAGAGATCGATATGAACATCAGCAACATTGGGAAGCCGCTTCCTACGCTTCGGATGTATGTCATGAATGACACGCTTGAGGTGCTTCCAATCGGTGAAACCGGAGAATTGTTCGTATCGGGCGCGGGAGTCGCCAGAGGATATCTCAATCGTCAGGAGTTGACAGATGAGCGATTTATAAACAACCCATTCGTTCCAGGTGAGCGGATGTATCGTTCAGGAGACTTGGCAAAATGGTTGCCGGACGGAACGATGGTCTATCTGGGACGCAAGGATCATCAAGTCAAAATCAGAGGATATCGAATAGAAATCGGTGAGATCGAGCACCAGTTAGCCACTCACGAGCAGATTCAGAATGTCTCCGTACTCGACCGGGAAGATCAAATGGGAAACAAAATTTTGTGTGGGTACATAGTATCGGACAGGCCGCTTCATGCCACCGAGTTGAGAAAGTTTCTCGAGCGCTCCTTACCTACTTATATGATCCCTTCTCATTTCATTCAAGTCGAAAGCATTCCTTTAACTTCCAACGGCAAGGTCGATCGCAATGGGTTGCCAGCACCAGACGTCATGCGTATTGATTTAGAGTATGTGGCTGCCCGCAATGAATTGGAAAAGCAACTTGTTTCTATCTGGCAAGGCGTTCTGGGTCTGAATCAGATCGGGGTGAGCGATTCCTTCATGGAGTTGGGGGGACACTCTCTTCATGCTGCATCGATCACGATGAGACTCCGCAAAGAGTTTGGCGTGAATCTCGCGGTTCAAGACATTCTCTCACATCCGACCATCGAAGAGTTGTCTCTATTTCTACGCTCTGCAAATACTGACCTTTACGAGCCGATACCAACAGTAGATGACAGGGAATGGTATCCGACTTCTTCTTCCCAAAAGCGAATGTTCTTCTTGCATCACCAATTGGGGCAGAACCAAATTTATTACAACGTGCCCCAAGTGTTGAGGGTAGAAGGGGTGTTGAATCGAGCGAACGCGAAGAGGGCCTGGCAATTGCTCGTGGATCGCCATGAAGCTTTGCGGACTAACTTTCAGATGGTGGAAGGGGAACTTAAGCAGAAAATTCAGAAGCGATCGAGTGTCTCGATCGCGTGTCGAACCGTCCATTCTGAAGACGGACTCAATGAGCTCATTCAGCAATTCATCCGTCCTTTTGATTTATCACAATCACCGTTATTGCGCGTAGAATTTATAGAAGTTGCAACGGATGAACACTACATGCTCATCGACATGCATCATATCGTTTCTGATGGTATCTCCGTGGCACTGCTCATTCGGGAATGGATTGATTTGTATCAAGGCCATTCGCTGCCTGAACTGCGAGTACAGTACAAAGAGTATGCTGTCTGGCAACACCACATGGCACAATCGCAGGCGATGCAGGAACATCGTGAATACTGGTTGCAACAGTATCCGAGGGCAGTGCCAACGTTGGAGTTGCCGACGGACTATCCCAGACCGTCCGTTCAACATTTTGAAGGCGCCACGCTGGATTTTGCCGCGGATTCTGACCTCTGGTATGGCTTGAAGCGATTGATGGATGAGACTGGAACGACGCCGCATATGGTCCTGATGGCTGCTTTTGCAGTCCTGCTTGCCAGATACAGTCGACAAGAGGAGATTGTTGTGGGTTTGCCGATTGCCGGTCGCACACACCCAGATGTGGAGTCCGTCGTGGGGATGTTTGTAAACACGTTGGCCATTCGCAATCATCCGAGCTTCCGAAAAAGTTACCGTGAGTTTCTAATGGAAGTTAAGGACACCTCTTTCCAGGCATACAAACATCAAGACTATCCGTTTGAAGAATTGGTAGAGAGTCTCCAACTTGTGCGAGACCGAAGCCACCACCCAATGTTTAATGTGATGTTTACCATGCAAAATATGAGTAGCTTGACAGTTCGCACCGAATTATTAAGTTGTGAACCCTATCCATTTGACAAGCGCGTAGCACGCTTCGACCTGGTGCTCTATGCCTATTTGCAAGATGAAAAGCTAACGTTTGAACTAGAGTATGCGACCGCGCTGTTCACAGAAGAAACAGTGCAACGGATGGCCGATCATTTAATGCAGATTCTGAGAGAAACGACCCAAAATCCGGATGTATTGATCGGCGAGATTGACATGGTTTCCATTGCGGTTAAACATCGGATTTTCAACGAATTCAATAATACAAAAAGTGACTATCCGGAGGAACAGTTGATCGCGCAGTTGTTTGAAGAACAAGTAAGGGCCGCTCCTGATCAAGTAGCGATCGTCCACGGAGAACAACAAGTCACCTATCGGGAGCTAAATGAAAAAGCCAATCGCTTGGCCAGAATGTTGCGAACCAACGGGGTCAAGTCAGACTGTGTAGTCGGTATCATGCTAGAGAAATCGATCGACATGATTGTGGCGGTTGTGGCGGTTGTAAAATCCGGCGGCGCTTACCTCCCAATCGACCCGGACTATCCTTCTGAACGTATAGAATATATGTTCCAAAATAGTGACGCGCGCGTTTTGTTGACAACTTCAGAATGGATCAAAGAAATTAAGTTTGCAGGGCAAGTCATCGACGTTCAAGAGGTCACAAATTCTAGCGAGAGTGAACACAATCTCGACATGTGCGGAAGTCCACAAAACTTGGCGTACATCATGTACACATCCGGTTCCACAGGACTGCCAAAAGGCGTCATGGTCGAACAGCGAAGCATTATACGATTGGTGAAGAGCACCAACTACGTCGATTTGCAACCAGAAGATCGTGTACTGATGACGGGAACTTTTGTTTTTGACGCTTGCACGTTTGAAATCTGGGGCAGTTTGTTAAATGGCACACGTCTTTATTTGATAGAAAAGGAAACCCTTCTTGATGCCTCAGGAATGGCGCGCGTGTTGGAAACGAATCAAATCACGCACGCATTGATCACAACACCCTTGTTCAACCAACTATCCCAAGAAAATCCGAACATGTTCCGCTTGCTGCACACGCTGATCATTGGCGGAGACGTGGCCTCGCCCAGGCACGTGAAGCGCGTGCGTGAAGCTTGCCCGAAGATTACCCTTATAAACGCGTATGGTCCGACGGAGAATACGACAATCTCAACTTCATTCACGATTAAAAAGGACTATGACAGGAAGATTCCAATTGGAAAACCGATTGCAAATTCAACAGCATTTGTTGTGAATTCGATCACTGGAAAACTTGAGCCGATCGGCGTCGTGGGTGAGCTTTGGCTCGGGGGAGACGGTGTAGCCAGAGGCTATGTCAACAATCAGGAATTGACAGAGAAACAATTCGTGGCGAATCCATTTATGCCGGGAGAACGTCTGTACAGAACGGGCGATCTCGCCAAATGGTTGACAGATGGAAACATTGAATTCGTCGGTCGAATCGATACACAGGTAAAAATCCGAGGTTTTCGTATTGAGATACCAGAGATTGAACACATCCTGACAGCTCATCAATCGGTTCAGGAAACGGTTGTACTCGTGCATGAATCAGATACAGGGCATAAGGATTTGTGTGCATACTTTGTAGCTGACGGTCCGATCAGTGCTGCAGAATTGCGTAGTTATCTGTCCGAAAAACTTCCGGAGTACATGATTCCCCTATACTATGTACAGTTGTCACATATTCCGTTGACCAATAATGGGAAAGTCGACAATCGCTCATTACCGAAACCTAATCCAAAGATACCCCCCTCTGTGGACCTGGTGTTGCCGCAAAACGATCTAGAGAGAAGAATTTTCGATATTTGGCGCGAAGTGTTGGGTGTTCATGAGTTTGGAGTGACCGATTCTTTCTTCGCATTAGGGGGGCACTCTCTGAAGGTGACCACCCTGGCGGCGAAGCTGCTTAAGACATTTAAAGTCGAAGTTTCAATCAAGGATATCTTCGAACGGGACACTGTTCGAGAGATAGCCAATTTGATTGCTGACACTGAGAACAGTCCTTTTGCTCCTATCGAGATAGTGGAAGAACAGGAATACTATCCGGTTTCATCGCCCCAGAAACGCCTGTTTATTCTTGACCAAATCGCTTCCAATAAACTTTTGTACAACATTCCCATCGCGATGAAAATCGACGGCGTACTCCATAGGGAGCGGTTTGCCCACTGTCTGCAATCTCTGGTCAATCGCCACGAGGCATTGAGAACCTGCTTCGCCATGGTGAACGGACAGCCGATGCAAAGGGTCCATCTGCATGTGGACATTCCGATCACCTATTCGTCGGTGAGCAATGAGCAGGTGGAAGACGCGATTCAGCAATTTATCCGTTCATTCGATCTGACACAGAAACCGTTACTCCGCGTTGAGATGCTAGTATTGGCGGAGGATGAACATGTCTTGTTGCTGGACATGCATCATGTCATCTCGGACGGGGTATCCGTGGGAATCTTAATTCGGGAACTGATAGAGTTGTATATGGGACGAGAGCTTCCCGAACAACGAGTTCAGTACAAAGACTTCTCAGTTTGGCAACTTGGAATGATGAACTCGCAACCAATGGCCGAACACGAGAAGTTTTGGATGGAGAAATTTACAGATGAAATTCCGGTTCTGCAACTGCCGACCGATTATCCTAGACAGTCTGTTCAACAATCAGCTGGTCAAACGCTGGTCTTCACCGGAGAGCAGGAATTGCTTCATGGTCTGAAGCGAATGACTTCGGAAACGGGAACAACCCTGTATATGGCGCTTATGGCGGCGTTTTTCGTGATGATCGCTAAGTACAGTCGTCAGGAAGATATTGTGGTGGGATCGCCAATTGCCGGACGGACACACCCCGATACGGAGAATATCATCGGAATGTTTGTCAACACGCTTGCGATTCGCGCAAAACCAAGTACGACAAAGACATTCCGTGAATTCTTGATCGAAATCAAAGAAATAATGTTGCAGGCGTTTGTGCATCAAGAGTATCAGTTTGAAGAATTGGTCGAGAAACTGAATGTGCAGCGAGATGTCGGGAGAAATCCGATTTTTAATGTGATGTTTTCAATGAATAACATGGGCATCCCGGACCTTCAAACCAACGAACTGTCTATACGACCGCATCAGTATGACTACCCGTTTTCAAAATTTGATCTTACGCTGTTTGCAGAAGAGAAGGAGAACGAACTCCGGTTCTTACTCGAATACTCGACCGCATTATATAAACGCCACACGATGGAGTCGATGTGCAGACATTACTTGGAGATCCTCAGAACGATAATCTACAATCCAGAGGCGCTGATTCGTGACATCACGATGATAACGAGTGACGAGCGACAGCAACTAATCCAGGACTTCAACAATACAAACACACCTTATTCGAGCACCAAATTGATCCATCAACTTTTTGAAGAACAAGTCGACCAACTAGCCGATCAGATTGCGGTGGACGACGGAACGACTCGGTTGACCTATCTGGAATTAAATAAACGTTCCAATCAATTAGCCGTTCTCTTGCGGAAACTAGGTATAGCAAAAGGCCAATTTGTAGCCGTGATGATGGACCGTTCAGTTCACGTAGTGGTCGCCACACTCGCCGTCCTGAAATCCGGAGGAGCCTATGTACCGTTGGACCCCAGTTGGCCGGATGAACGAGTGCAAACGATCCTTAGCAGCCTGCATGTCCCATGTGTAATTATTGATTCGAAACAGTGCCCGACGAGTGAACGACTGGTGGAAAAAGTGCCTTCTCTGAAAGATGTAATCCTCTTGGGCGAGCCCAACTTTGAACCACGGTTCGAGGGTCACTCTTTTCGCTGTACGATTTGGACGCATGCGGAGCTCACAGTTTTACCTGCTGACAACTTGTCTACCGGAATCACTTCGGAGGCGCTGGCTTATATAATTTTTACTTCAGGCTCGACCGGAACTCCAAAGGGCGTTATGGTCAAGCACAAGCCGGTCATCAACCTGATCGAGTGGGGAAATAAAACGTTTTCCGTGAACAGTACGGACAAGGTGTTATTTATCACTTCCTTGTGTTTTGACCTTTCCGTCTATGATATGTTCGGCTTGTTAGCTGCAGGTGGAACAATTCGTATAGCGTCCAGCTCAGAAGTACGCAATCCTAAAAGATTACTAGAAATAATTGACCAAGAGAGGATTACGTTCTGGGATTCTGCACCCGCCGCGATGCAGCAGGTCGCTCACTTCTTCCCACAATACTGGAAATCGAGACCAGCCGACCTACCGAATCCATTGCGATTGGTATTTTTGAGTGGTGACTGGATTCCGGTTCAACTACCGGACCAGCTCACTAAAACATTTGCCGGGTCTCAGGTGATCTCCCTCGGCGGCGCGACCGAAGCGACCATATGGTCGAATTACTTTTCAATTGATCACGTGGACCCGGCTTGGACGAGCATTCCGTATGGCAAACCGATCCAGAATGCGAGATACTACATTTTGGATGAGAATATGGTGCCTTGTCCCATTGGAGTACCGGGTGACTTGTACATCGGAGGTCAGTGTTTGTCATCGGGGTACGTCAACACACCAGAGTTGACGAATCAACGTTTTATTCCTAATCCATTTGCTAGTCCAAGCGAATTGATGTACATGACGGGCGACATGGCGAAATGGCTTCCCGACGGCAACATGGAGTTTCTAGGTCGTCTGGATAATCAGGTAAAAATTCGCGGATATCGGATCGATTTAGGTGAGATCGAATACCATCTCATGCGCCATGCAGCGATAAAAGAGGCGTTGGTCATTGCGATAGAAGGCCCGAGTGGTATGAAATATCTTTGTTCTTATGTCGTGGCTGATGCAAGCTTGACGTCTGTCGAACTCCGACAATACTTAGCGAGCAAACTGCCTGAGTACATGATTCCCTCTTTATTTGTCCGGCTGGATCAGATACCAGTTACGAGCAACGGAAAAGTCGATCGCAAGAGCTTGCCGGAGCCGAAGCCCATGGACAACAGAATCGAGCAGGTCCCGCCGCGAAATGATGTCGAGACAGCACTGTTGGAGATTTGGAAGAGTGTTCTGCAGATCCAATCGGTGGGGATTGACGAAAACTTTTTCGCAATCGGTGGTAACTCACTTTTGTTGTTACGATTGTATGACCAAATCACAAGTCAATTTTTTGGTGAATTGAAGCTGGTCGATTTGTTTGCCTATCCAACGATTGCATTGCTGGCGCAGAAGTTGACAGAGCCCCCCCCAAGTGAGAAGAGCAACGCCGAAGAGCAAATCACTGACATTTTTGATCGATTTGAAAATGGGGATTTAGATTTCGATCAGGCCATCCAGAATCTGATAGATATGGATGTTTAGATAGGGGTGAATGCATGAATACGATCCTTCAGTATCTGATGAAAAACACGGTGGCAGGTAAGATTGATAAAGAAACGGCTGTTCAATTGACAAAGATGATCAAGGAATTGGGACAAAATACGGATGATGTGGCGATTATCGGCATGGCTTTGCAATTCCCGAGTGCATCAAATCCAGATGATTTTTGGGGTAATCTGATTAACGGAGAAGATCTCATTAGAAACTTTCCAAAAGTTCGTCAAGAGGATACCAAACAGCACCTGGCGTTTCTGAATGATCAGGAGCACCACACCCGCTATCAGACAGGTGCGTATTTGGAGGAGATTGATAAGTTTGACCACCAATTTTTTGGTATAACCCCTAAGGAAGCCAGCTTGATGGACCCCAATCAGAGGTTGTTTTTGGAAACGGTCTGGAAGGCGATTGAGGATGCTGGATACGGCGGCAAAAAAATGTTGGGAAGCAAGACGGGTGTCTGTTTGGGATTCTGCCTAGGTTCCGAGGATCACACTTATAAGCAGATGATTCAGGAAGTTGAACCGGATTCTGTGCCAATTGCTCTGTCTGGTAATCTGTCGCCGATCATGGCCAGCCGCATTTCATATCTTTTGGATTTAAAAGGACCAAGTCTAGTCGTGGATACAGCTTGCTCCTCCTCACTAGTAGCCGTGCATACTGCCTGCCGAATGCTGGAAAACAACGAAGCAGAGATGACTATCGTTGGAGGTGTTAAGATTCATCTCTTTCCGATGGAATCAGAGAACACGATTGGCATTGAATCTTCCGACGGTCGTACGAAGACGTTTGATGATGGGTCTGATGGGACAGGAATCGGCGAGGGCGTCGCTGCGCTGTTGCTTAAACCGCTGAGCAAGGCGCTCCGGGATCAGGACCATATTTACGCTGTGATCAAAGGTAGTGCCGTTAATCAGGATGGTCATTCCATCGGGATCACCGCACCGAACGTCATAGCCCAAGAAGAAGTGATAGTCCAAGCGTGGAAGAACGCCAAAGTCGATCCGAAGACTATCTCATACATTGAGGCACATGGCACAGGTACGAAGCTGGGGGACCCTGTAGAAGTTGAAGGTATTCGCAGGGCATTTCAACGCTTCACAGATCAAAAACAATTCTGTGCAATCGGATCGCTCAAGACAAACATGGGTCACTTGGACAGTTTGGCGGGACTTGCCGGATTGATCAAAGCGGTTCTTGCGCTGAAACACAAGAAGATTCCCGCGTCGTTACATTTTCATCAACCTAACCGGCAGATTTCCTTTGAGGTATCTCCCGTCTATGTAAACGATCGTCTGATGGAGTGGGAGACGAAAGGAACTCTACGTCGCTGCGGTGTGAGTGCGTTCGGGATGAGCGGAACGAATTGCCATGTGATCCTAGAAGAAGCGCCCTTGTCATCAGTGAAGGCGGATGTGCCTGTCAATGAACCACAATTATTTACACTGTCAGCTTTGAGTGAATCGGTGTTGGACCGGATGGTGAGGGAGTTTTGCGAGTATTTGGAAACGCCGGACGTAGATCATCGCAATCTGACGGATATCTGCTATACCCTATATACAGGTAGAGGACGCTATCAGTGCTGCATCGCAATGGTTGTAACGAATCTGGAAGAGCTGCACCACAAGCTAACACTGCTTCGCCTGAACGGGTTGCAAACGATGTCTGAAGAGCGGATTTTCTATTCTAATAGGGGGCTAGAAGTCGAAGGAACGGAAAATGAATGGGATCAGCGGTACAAGGAGAGGGCTGGCAAGAAAGTGAGTCTGCCTACCTATTCATTTGCTAGAACGAGATGTTGGCTTCAGTACCCGGATGGCACTCAGTTGAGCACGGTTTTAAAAGATAGTACAGAACGCGGCTATAGTGAACCGGAAATTAAAATCGCGAACCTCTGGCGCGATCTATTGGGTCTCGAAGAATTCTCTGTCCATGATGATTTCTTTGAACTCGGAGGGAACTCGCTGGAGGCAAACATTTTGACCGGACGTATACGAAAAACGTTCAGCGTAAACATTCCCATTTCTGAGGTTTTCCGCTCATCAACGATTGCGGAGCTTGCTGAGTATGTCGAAACAGCCGAAACGGCAAACACCATCGCCATCGAAAAATTACGGAAACAAGAACATTACGAATTGTCGGCTTCACAAAAAAGGCTGTTCGGAATTCAACAATTTCTAGGAAAAAATGTAAGTTATAATATGCCGTTTGCGATGCATTTAGATGGTGCGCTTGATCACTTGCGTTTGGAACAGGCGTGGAATCAGTTGATTGCGCGGCATGAAACGTTACGTACCTGGTTTGAAGTGGTAAATGACGAGCCGGTTCAGAAAATCCAGGAGGAATACTGCTACAAGATTAAGTGTCAGGAAACGAAGAAACATCTGCTCCAAGAAGTTCTTCGAGATTCAATTCGACCATTTGATCTTGCCCAACTACCGTTGTTCAACTTGAAGTTGTTCAAATTGGACGAAGGCAGACAGATTCTTTTCTTCGATATGCACCACATCATTTCTGACGGTGTCTCCGTCAGCGTCTTACTAAAGGAATTGGTGGACTTGTACCAAGGGCACGAACTTGCACCGCCCGAAGTGCAATACAAGGAATACGCTCATTGGCAGAAACAGATCATGTCCTCGGCTACGTATCAGAAGCAGAGGGAATTTTGGATCAACCAGTTTGCCAACTACATTCCGGTGCTCAATATGCCGACCGACTATCCACGTCCTCATCTCAAGACATACGAAGGGGATAAGGTGCTATTCGAGATTGATGGCGAGATGATGGCGCAGGTAAATACGCTTGTTAAAAATACAGGAACCAGTTTGTACGCCGTGTTGCTCAGTACCTTCCACATCCTGCTCGCCAGACATAGTGACCAGGAGGAGATCGTCATTGGATCTCCGATCGCGGGACGTACGGAGGACGATTTTCAAGAAACGGTCGGTATGTTTGTCAACATGCTTCCAATGCGTAATCGAATGCAGCTTGGGATGACATGTCGTGAATTTATCGAAGAGGTCATGACTAATACGATGCATGCATTTGAAAATCAGGATTATCAGATAGACGATTTGCTGGCCGATGTTGGAGGAACTTGGTCACCCGACCGCAATCCGTTCTTTGATGCCGTGTTTGCTCTGCAGAACATGGACATTAGCGAAGTCACGTTTGACGATGTTCATCTCATCCCAATTCCGTTCTATGAGTTGGAATGGAACATCGCAAAGTTCGATCTGTCGCTGTTCGCCGTGCACGCCAAGGAGGGCATGAATTTCTGCTTGGAATACAGTACAGATTTGTTTACGGCTAAAACAGCCCAACGTTTGCATCAGGATTTTGTGCGGATTATTAAGGATATGACAGAAAATTATGACATGGCCATCAACCAAATCGATCTGCATGACGACTCTACTTTACTGGATAGCATATCGCTCGATGAGGTGACATTTGATTTTAACTGATAGGACGACTCAAATATATTTGGAGGTTTCAGATGGTGTTAGATCAATCCACAAAAAACATTTTCCTTTCTAGTGGGAAGTTCGAGAAAGAGAAACAATACTGGCTGAACCATTTGAATGGAGATCTCGTAATCACGGGGTTCCCTGGAGATTATATGTCGGGATCGTCTGATGCCCAAGACATCAAATTAGCGAGATACACGTTGCCGGCAACAACTTCGGAACGAATCCTGAAGATCAGCAGGCGGGTTGAATTCGGGGTTTACACGATTTTGACCACCTGTGTGAACTGGCTGCTTCACAAATATACCGGGGAAACCGACATCACGGTGGGCATGCCGATTTTTAAGCAGAGTACGAATCAGCCGATCAAACTGATCAATCAAATGGTGGCGTTGCGTACCTGTATTCAACCCCACCTCTCGTTTCAACAACTGTTGATGCAAGTGAAGACGACCATCGACGAGGCCAATCAAAATCTAAACTTCCCGTATGAAATCCTTGCGGAACTCTTGCAACTGCCCAGTGGCGAGGGACAGCAATCGTTGTTTAAAACGATTGTCCAGCTTACAAACATTCACGAGCAGCGGATGTCTTCGACAGTAAGCGATCTCCTGTTTAGCTTTACCCTATATGGAGATCAGATTGAATGTGAAGTGAAGTATCAGGCTTCCTTGTATCACCCGGAGACGGTTGATCAGATCATCAACCATTTGTTCCGCGTCGTTGACTTATTAACCACACATCCCAATGTAGATATGTCGCAGTTGGAAATCGTTTCAGCCAAGGAAAAAGAGAAAATTTTGTTTGAGTTCAATGATACGCAAGTTCCACTTCCTGCTGAGGCACTCATCCATCAGTTGTTTGAACAACAAGTCGCACTGACTCCGAAGCGGCTGGCGGTTGTATTAGACACGGTTTCACTCACATACGGAGAGTTGAACGACAAAGCCAACCAACTGGCGCGCGTGCTGCGCGAAGAAGGGGTACAGCCTGATCAAGTGGTTGGTATTATGGTTCATCGCTCCGTGGAGTTAATTATCGGCATCCTTGCCATCATTAAGGCGGGTGGAGCATATTTACCGATCAGCAGGAATTTTACTCAGGAGCGCATTGCATTCTTGTTACAAGACAGTGATGCGAACATACTGCTGACCATGAACGCGTATGCCGATTTGGTTAGTGAATATTCGGGTGAAGTTTTGTACCTGGACGATGAACGACTATTTGCAGGTGATACATCGAATCTAGTGCATGTGAACAAATCGACGGACCTCCTCTACGTCATGTATACGTCCGGTACGACGGGTAAGCCAAAAGGCACCCTGATCGAGCACCGCAATGTTTGTTCCCTTGTCTTAAATACGAACTTTACGACCTTCGATGAAAACGAACAGATTTTGCAGGCAGGTGCGATAGATTTTGATGCGACAACGTTTGAATTCTGGGGAAGTTTGTTAAACGGTGGGTGTTTACATTTGATCGACGAACATGTGCTACTGGATGCGCGTTTGTTTGCACAGACCTTACAAGAGCGCAAAATTACGAGTATGTTCTTAACGAACGCGCTGTTTACGCAACTCTCCGAAGAAGATCCGAACATGTTCGAGGGAATGAAGAAACTGTTGGTGGGTGGGGAGACCTTATCCGTTAATAGTGTGAACCGGGTTCGACAGGTTTGTAAGTACTTGAAGGTAACGAACGTATACGGTCCGACTGAAAACACCACGTTCTCTACTTTTTTCCCTATAGCACAAAATTATAAAAAAAATATTCCTATCGGCCGACCGATCGCCAATTCGACAGCTTATATTGTGGATACTTATGGTAATTTACAGATGATCGGCATGCCGGGCGAGATCTATGTTGGCGGGCAGGGTGTTGCGCGAGGTTACTTGAATGTACCGGAATTGACGGCCGAGAAGTTCATCCCTAGCCCTTTTAAACAGGAAGAGAGATTGTACAAAACGGGTGACCTTGGTCGTTGGCTATCTGACGGAAGCATCGAATACCTAGGTCGAATCGATAACCAAGTCAAGATTCGCGGCTTTCGCGTCGAGCTTCAAGAAATCGAACAGACGCTGCTGAGATATCCGTATGTAAAGGAAGCGCTCGTTACGGTGCACAAAGATGAGAATGCCCAGAAATATTTGTGTGGATACATCGCTACCGATCGAGACGACATTGTTGCGGAGCTGCGAAGCTTCTTGAATAAAGAATTACCGGATTATATGATTCCGCCAGTTCTGATCCAGCTTAATAAATTTCCGCTTACCCCGAATGGAAAAGCGGACCGTCGAGCGTTGCCTGAACCGGAACTCACAGCTTTGGCCGCCACTACAGAATATGTTGCTCCACGCAATCCATTGGAAGAGCAAATTCAGTCAATCTGGCAGGAGATCTTGGGTGTTGAGCGCATTGGCGTCACCGATCTGTTCTTCGATCTCGGTGGTCATTCACTGAAGGCAATGGCACTGGTGAGCAGGTTGCGACAAGTTCTGCACGTGGAGGTGGGGATCAAGGAAATTTTCACACTGCAGAGCATTGAAGAGCAGGCAAACTTCTTGGCTTCGAAATCTTTCCATCAACTCGATCCAATCGAGAGAGTGAAAGCTCGTGAATGGTATCCTCTCTCTTCTGCGCAAAAACGGATGATCATCTTAGATCGCATTACAAATGAAAAAAAGCATTACAATATTCCGTTACCTGTCCACATCAAAGGTCCTTTGGTAGTAGAACGACTTCAACTTTGCTGGCAGACACTGATCGACCGTCATGAGGCACTGCGGACAAGCTTTGACTGGAAAGATGGGGAACCTGTACAGAGAGTTCACTCGAAGGTGAACGTGCGGATCCCATACGTTTACGCAGAGGACCATCGGTTGAACGATCTGATGAGGGAGTTTCTACGGCCGTTTGACTTGAGCCAGTCCCCCTTGTTGCGGATCGAATTGATTGAATTGTCGAGTGAGCATCATGTGATGCTAATCGATACCCATCACATCATCTCCGACGGGGTCACGCTAGAAATATTGCTGAACGAATTGGCCGAGTTGTATGAAGGTCGTGAATTGCCCGAGGTCAAGCTCCAATATATAGACTTCTCAGCTTGGCAAAACAAACAACTAAGTTCAGAGCCCATGAAACAACACGAGGCGTATTGGCTCGGGCAATTTGAAGATGAGATTCCGTTGCTACAATTACCCACCGATTACGTAAGACCGCCGATCCAACAGTTTGTGGGTACAACTCTGTCCTTCACAATTGAGGAAAGGCTCCACAACGGGTTGAAAAAAATAGCCGCATCCACTGGCACTACTTTGTATATGGTGTTGCTGGCGGTCTTTAAGGTGCTGTTATCTAAATACAGCCGTCAGCAGGATATTGTGGTTGGTACCCCAATCACAGGTAGAACGCATGCCGATACGGAGAAGATTGTTGGCATGTTTGTAAACACACTGGCGATCCGCACTCATCCGACATCGGATAAAAGCTTTCATGACTACCTGGAGGAGGTGAAAGAAAGCTCAATCCAGGCGTTTGAGCATCAAGATTATCAGTTTGAAGATCTGGTGGAAAAACTGAAGTTGCACCGTGATAGCAGCAGGAATCCATTATTTGATGTGCTATTCTCGATGCAAAACATGGATCTAGCAAGTATCCAGACCGAAGAACTCACCTTTGAGGTCGGCGAGTTTCCCTATATGCTGTCGAAATTCGATCTGACTTTGCATGCACAAGAGACAAAGTCAGCTATCGATTTCGCTTTCGAGTACACGACCAATCTATTTACACCCGAAACAATACAGCGAATGGTTCAGCACTTCCAACAGATTCTACAAGCTGTCATCGCGGATTCAGAACAGAAGCTCGGGTCCATTGTGATGCTAACCGAAGCAGAGCGTCATGCCCTGCTCTTGGAGTGGAATCAGACAGAGCGGGACGTTCCGCGAGACCGCACGGTTCACGAACTTTTTGAAAGTCAAGCGTCCAAGTCACCCGACCGATTGGCAGTTGTATACGGAGAACATCGATTGACGTATCAGCAACTCGATGAACAATCTAATCAGTTGGCCCGTGTATTGCGCGACCAGGGTTGCGCTTCCAACCAGATTGTCGCGCTCATTGCGGAACCATCCGTTGAGCTGATTATCGCAATTTTGGCTGTCTTGAAAGCTGGGGGAGCTTATCTTCCGATCGACCCCGAAATGCCTAACGAGCGCATTCGCTATATCTTGCATGACAGCGGAGCCCGACTGCTTCTGCACACAGGACAGAACTTGAGGGAGTTAACTAGCTTTACTGGTGATATTCTCGACATTTGCGACACACGGTTGGCCCAGGTGTCGAGCGCAAGTTTGGAACCTCTAAGTAAGTCGACAGATTTGGTGTATGTTATCTATACTTCAGGCAGCACGGGACTTCCCAAAGGAGTCATGCTGGAGCACTGTAACCTCGTCAACTATGTGAATTGGTTTGCCGGGCTTGCCAACTTGACGCCGGAAGACAAGACACTACTCATCTCTTCTTATGCTTTTGATATGGGTTACACGAGTTTGTATCCTGCGCTGTTGAGCGGATGCGAACTGCATCTGGTCGACAAGAATTTGTATACCGATCCGCATGCTCTGGTCGACTATATCGGAAGGAACCGTTTGACGTTTATCAAAACGACTCCCACCATGTTCAGCATGATGCGATATGCAGAGGAAGAAATATGGTACCGGGCAACAGAGCAATTGCGCTTAATTGTATCAGGTGGAGAACCGATCAATGTGCAGGACGTCACAGAGTTCCATTCGGCACATCCGCAAGTTCGAATACTGAACCATTATGGTCCAACCGAAACATGTATCGGAGCGATCGCTGGGTTTGTGCAATTCGAAGAGTGTTTGAACAAAAAGATTATGCCGATCGGACGACCGATTGCCAATATGCAGGCCTACGTATTGGATGCGGACAGGCAAGTGCTGCCTGTCGGAGTCCCAGGGGAATTGTATCTATCCGGCTATGGGCTTGCAAGAAGCTATCTGAACCAACCAGTTTTAACCGCAGAAAAATTTATCGAACATCCCTTCCGCTATGGTGAGCGGCTATACCGAACCGGAGACGTGGCACGATTTTGGCCAAACGGTCAAATCGAGTTTTTGGGACGTGCAGACAACCAGGTGAAAATTCGAGGCTACCGAGTGGAGCTGGGGGAAATTGAAATTCGTCTGTTACAACACCCGGAAATACGTGAGTCGGTCGTTTTGGTAAAAGACAACCAATATCTCGTCGCGTATGTGGTGACAACGGAAGAACAGTCGACCGCCACCCTTCGCGACTATCTCTCGCATGATCTGCCTACGTATATGGTTCCTTCCTTCTTTGTTCGAATGGAACAAATGCCACTGACAGCAAACGGGAAAATCAATCGAAAGGCTCTGCCCGAGGTAGAAGATGCGTTCGACACGGTGCACGAATATACCGCACCTCAAGATCAGACCGAAAAGATTCTCATACAGATGTGGGAGGAGGTACTGGGTCTCCAGAACATTGGTACTCAGTTCAATTTCTTTGATGTTGGAGGCAATTCATTGCTGATGATCCGCTTGCATGCCCTTGTCGATAAACAATTCGGAGGTGTAGTCACCGTAGCTGATCTGTTTGCGTATCCGACCATTTTGAAACTGGCGGAATTCATCCGGAAACAGACAACGGAAGAACGTTTGATCGATTTGAAGCCGATTCAGTTCCCAGAAGAATATTTCGCGTGGAGTTCTGAGCAAGCGCGAGGATCCTTAAATTTATATCTGGAAGGGGAAGCGTATGAGCGTTTACGAGTCATTTGCGACTCGTTGAACAGTGGAATGGCAGAAACGATGGCAGGATTGTTCCTCTATCTGTTGGCTGAACTATCGGAACAACAGAAGGCGGAGATACAGGTCAGTGTGGACGGAACGGGTAACGTACTTTCTGTGCAGATCGATCTCGATCAGCTTGAGAGAATCGAAGATCTGGTAGGCGTTGTACAGGCACAAATCGAGGACCTTGAGCGTCTCCGCTATAGATTCGCGGATGTTGAGACGAGCAAGATCAACAAGACAAACAGGGCGGTACTTGGGTTTGCCAAAAAAAGTGCAGGTGTCTATGACCAGCAGACCCTAGAGGTATGTGACGTGTATTTGATAATGGATGAGGGGCCCCATCATCTATATTTTGAATGCGAGTACAATGGTCGCATCCAGAAAGTCAAAGTACGCGAGATGATGGAGCAGTATTTGCAAGTCATTCAGTCGTTCACAGATCATTTTCACACTATCCAAATGTAGAGGAGGAACCGGGTTTGATTGCTTTCTTATTTCCGGGCCAGGGTTCGCAATTCGTGGGGATGGGAAAAACGCTTTTCGATAAATTTTCGATCGCAAAAGATGTGTTTCAAGAGGCCAATGATGTTCTGAACATGGATTTCACCTCTTTATGTCTTGTCGGTGATTTAGATGAGCTGACCAAAACGGAGAACGCACAGCCCGCTCTATTGACCGTGAGCATGGCAGCCTACCGAGTGTACATAAAAGAGTTCTCGATTGCTCCAGACTTTCTTGCGGGACATAGTCTAGGAGAGTTCACTGCACTGGCTTGCAGCGGTGCATTGTCATTTGCGGATGCTTTGACCATTGTACGCCGTCGCGGCGTGTTGATGCAGGAAGCGGTGGCTAATGGGCTGGGTGTGATGACGGCGGTTGGAGAAGTGGAACGAAGTGTAGTGGAAACGGTGTGTGCGGAAATTTCAACCGTGTCAAAACCGGTGACGATCGGTTGCTACAATGCGCCGAAACAGTTGGTGATCTCCGGTCACCAAGAAGCTGTCAACCGAGCTGAGGCGTTGTTGGAAGCAAAGGGCGCTTCGATCACGCCGCTGAAAGTGAGTGCCTCCTTTCACAGCCCGTTGATGACATCAGCGGCGGTGCAACTGCGCGAGTATCTCATGAACTTCACGTTTGGCCCGATGGATGTTCCAGTGATTTCTAACGTCACTGCGTTGCCGCATGAAAATGCGGACAAGGTGATTGACTTACTGACCCGTCAGATGACGGAGCCTGTGCGTTGGCAGGAGACGATGGAGTATCTGAAAGGGCGCGGGGTCAAACACGTCATAGAGATGGGGTCAAAACAAGTCCTGAAAAAACTTGTCGTTAAAAATCTTCCGGGCATACGCGCTTATTCGCTGGGGGAAGCGGATGAACTACAAAACTTGAAAGAAACGTTTGCCATACTGAATCATGTTCCTTCGTTTATCGGCAAATGCCTGGCGACTGCAGTCGCGACTAAGAATCGGAACACGAATCACGACGAGTATCAACGTGGTGTTATTGAACCTTATAATCGCATAAAACAGATGCTGATGGAATTGGAGCAAACAAACAAACAACCGACCGAAGAGCAGAAACTCGCGGCGTTAGATATGCTGCACTCAGTGTTTGTTACCAAACAAGTTCCGTTAGCAGAACGAGAGTTTCGACTACAGCATTTGTTTCGCGTAACCAAGACGGGAAATTTGATGAGCCAAGTGGGCACAGGGGGACGCGCATGAGCAAGCTACTGAATTTCAAGCAGAACGACTCTACTCCAAATAGTACAAAAAGCGCATCGAGAATCAATGAAGTTTCGATGAAGGAAATAGCGATCATTGGCGCCGCAGTGTACTACCCGAAGGCTGAAAATCTTGATGATTTTTGGAAAAACTTGATGGAAGAAGTCGATTGTTCAGGGGATTTACCTACCAGTCGGGAAAACGATATATCTAAATACTTACAGTTTAACAACCTGCTTAAAGAGGATACGAAATTTTTTAAGGGTTCGTACCTCGAAGAGGTCGACAAGTTCGACTACAAGTATTTTGGACTGACACCTAAAGAAGCAGAACTGATGGATCCCAACCAACGGCTGTTTTTGCAAACCGCTTGGAAGGCGCTAGAAGATGCAGGGTATGGTGGCGAAAAATTGGTTGGTTCGAAAACCGGCGTCTACGTAAGCAGTGAGAGCCGTAAAGGTCTCAGCTATCAACAATTAATCCATGACATCGAGCCGGAATCGCTTGTCTACTCGTTACCCGGCAATTCGGTTTCGATGATTCCCAGTCGAATTTCCTACATCTTGGACTTGCATGGACCGGCGGTGATGATTGACACAGCGTGCTCCGGTGCCCTCGCCACCGTTCATCTCGCAAGTCAAGCACTACGCAACGGCGAGATTGATCAGGCGATTGCTGGCGGCGTGAAGATCAATTTCCTCCCGCTTGATGTTAATATGCGTGTTGGCATCGAATCCTCCGACGGAAGAACCAAGACATTTTCTGACAATTCTGATGGTACAACAGTCGGGGAAGGGGTGGCCGCCCTGATCCTGAAGCCGTTGTACAAGGCGATCCGTGACAAAGACCACGTGTATGCGGCCATTAAAGGAAGCGCGATGAACCACGATGGTCATGCGATCGGGGTTACGGCACCGAACATGCTGGCACAGGAACAGTTAATTTTAGACGCTTGGAAAGATGCAGGCGTAAATCCGGAGAACATCTCGTATATCGAAGCACATGGTACGGGCACGCTCCTTGGCGATCCTATCGAGATTGGTGGAATACAAAGAGCGTTTAAACGATTCACTGATCGCAAGCAATTCTGTGCGATCGGCTCGGTTAAATCCAATATGTCCCACACCGACAACTTAGCAGGGGTAACTGGTCTACTCAAAACGATCATGAGTTTGAAACATAAGAAGATTCCAGCCACACTGTATTTTGAGAAACCGAATCACAAGATCGCGTTTGAAGAATCGCCAGTCTATGTTAATGATACCCTTAGCGAATGGATGAGCGAGGGAGTACCGCTGCAATGTGGTGTCAGCGCGTTCGGAATGAGCGGTACGAATTGTCATGTCGTATTGGAAGAGGCTCCATTGCGCCAGCGCCATCATCTAGACGAATTGAGCGGGCCGCACCTGTTGACGTTGTCTGCTGTTTCCAAGCAGTCCTTGGAGAGAATCATCGCGGATTATCGTCAACGGTTAGCCGAGATCACAGAGTCCGAAACTCATTTGGCTGATGTTTGCTTTACAGCCAACACCGGTCGCGGACACTATCAACATCGATTAGCAGTGATTGCTCACGATGTGCCAGATCTTTTGGAAAAACTGAACAGACTGGATCTTGATAAATGGTCACAAGGAGCAGAGGGTACGATCTTCTACAACGCGCAAGCTCGCTCTTTCCAATCAGAAAAGGCAAACGGTTATTTGGAGGAGTCGGCTGCGACTCTGCAGAATCGAGAAACAATTCTTGTCTCGCTCGCCGGATTGTACGTGCAAGGCGCAGCGATTAATTGGGATATGCTGTACGATCGACTCCCTGTGCAGCGAGTCAGTTTACCGACATATCCGTTTGAGCGCACCAGATGTTGGATGGATATATCATTAAATCCAAATATCAATATTCAAAGTCAAGAGCTTTTGCAAACACATCTGGAACTGCTGACCTACTTACAAAAACAAACTCAATCGGATGAAACCAACAAGGAAAAACTCCAGGGTTTCATTCGAATCCTGAAAAAATATAGCCCTTCGGAAGAACACCCTGTGAAACGAAAGATTGAACTGACTGGACGTGAATCGGGCTTTTATACCCAGAAGGAGCTCGAGATCGCGGAAATCTGGCAGAAAGTACTGGGTATCACAACCCTCAATATCCACGATGATTTCTTTACCTTGGGCGGAGACTCATTCATAGCCATCCAAATTGTTTCTCAGTTGCATAAGAACTATGAAATTTCGTTGAACGATGTGTTTACATACACGACCTTAGAGAATATGGCTGCAAATTTGAATAAACGGCCGGAAAACACCCAAAACAAAATTGAAACCTTGAAACAATTCGCCAACCGAAGTGAACAGTATCTATTGGAGAACTCCGATTACGTCGAACGTGAACAAGCGGCCTACAGGAAACGAAACGACGCGTATAAGGAACTAAATCTACAGGAAATCAAGACATATCAACACATTCTCATCACGGGGGTTACCGGGTATCTCGGCATCCACCTGATGTTCGACATACTAAAAGCAACGGATAGTGATGTACATGTGTTGATTCGTAGCAACAGTGTGAAGGCAGCTGAATCTAGACTGGCCGCAAAGTGGCAGTACTATTTTGCGGATAATCTTTTAGAGAACGAGGCGTATCGCAGCCGTGTAAGGATTGTCATTGGAGATCTGACGAAAGAACATTTTGGCATGTCTTTACAAACATATGAAACACTTACTGGCATGGTTGATTGCGTCATTCACGCCGCCGGATTGGTGAAACATTTTGGTACATATGATTCCTTTGAAGAAACGAATGTGAAAGGCACCGAACGCCTGGTTCAGTTCTCCTTGCAGGGCATTCAGAAAGACTTCAATATGATCTCATCGACCGCGGTTGCTCGCGGACGCGTTCAGAATGAGCAATTAGTGGTGTACTCCGAATATGACACAAATATCGGTCAGGAGATCAATAATCCCTATGGAAAAAGTAAATTAGAAGCGGAAAAAGTCGTCTTGGCGGCAAGAGAGCAAGGCCTAAACTGTCATATTTTCCGAGTTGGGAACATTATGTTTGATTCGAAAACGGGGAGATTTCAGGAAAATATAGAGGATAACGGATTGTACACGATTCTCAAAGCAATGATCAAGATGAGGTTGTTTCCTGACATCCAAACAACGGAAATCGACTTCTCCTATATCGACTATGTAAGCCGAAGCATCTGTCTATTATTTAACAGAAAACATCTTGAGAACGAGATTTTCCATATCTTCAATCCCAATAAGAGCTCTTTGTTTGAAGTTGCAGAAGCGGTTCGTAAACACTTCTCCAGTCTGCAGATCGTTTCGTTTAATGAGTTTGTCGATTTTATCAGCGAGAGAAGTGCAGACCCGGATCTCTCTTCGGATATCAACAACTTGTTGCTTCACATGGGCTTTTTCGATTATCTAGGGAACGGAGGAGGAGGTACGCACTTCCACGTTCTGGCTGATAAAACAGCTCTACTCCTCGAGAAAATGGGGGTGAATTGGAACAAGCCAACACAAGATCAGATGGATATGATGCTAGCCCATTGTTTGGAGAGCAACTTTATTTAACGATAGCTGTCATAGGAGGTGATATTACGAATTTTACATTGTTTAAAAACCGCAATTACGCACTGTTAATTACATCGGAAGCAACGTCTCTATTCGGAACACTGTTTTTGAACATCGCTTTATCCCTGTATGTTTTAAAACTAACGGGGTCTGCAGAGCAGTTTGCAACCGTGCTCGGGGTCGGAGTTGTTCCAACCATCGTCTTGGGGCCAATTTCCGGTGCGCTGTCAGACCGTTTTGACAGAACGAAATGGATTGTCGCACTGGACATCAGTCGTGGCTTGCTCTGTATGGCAATGTTCTCGTACAGCTTTGACTGGACGTTTCATCTTCCATTGATTTATTTCACGGTTTTCTTCCTCTCCGCATGTGACATTCTGTTTGCGCCGGCGTTTATCTCGATCATGCCGCTGATTGTCAAACCAGAGCAGTTGGTTGAAGCAAACACCTTCGAGAGAACGATGAATGAGACGATGAAAATTTTCGCTCCGTTCTTGGGAACCTTGGTTTACAGTCTGGTTGGGCTTGGACCTGTTCTGCTGGTCGATGGGTTGTCGTTCTTTATCTCAGCGGTTGCACTGCGTTCCATCGTTATGGAGAAGCGTGATCCCGGAACGATGCGACAAATACGCTTTTTCCAAGACGTCATTGGCGGATTCAAAGTATTTCTGGTTGATAAGCGGTTGACATCGGTCGTCGGCAACGCCTTTTTGACCAACACTTTTATGTACCCGTTTATCTTGCTCGGATTCCCGTACATGATCGTAACGGTCCTCGGAGGTAAGGGAACAGAATACGGTCTAGTGGAAAGTATTTCAACGATCGGATCAATCAGTGCGATCTCGGTCGTTCCGCTCATGAAACGATTCGGTGTTGCCAAAAACATCGGCATTGGGATTTTAGGCATGTGTGTCCCGGTCGTGCTATTGCTGTTCTTGGCAAGCCCCAAGTTCTTGGCCTTTCTGAAGGGAGCTCATTATCTGCCGGTTATCTTCTTCGGTTTAGTCAGCTTCGTCTTGTTCTTGTCGTTTAGCTTCTATGTGGTGTTCTTTGCTTCGTTTTATCAAACAACGGTTCCCAAGGAAATGTACAGTCGATTTGTTGCAGGAGCACTGGTCATGAATGCAATCGGGAAACTGATCGGATACAAAGTGTTCGGCTATTTGTTCAGCCTGGATAACCTGCTCTACGCGGTCATCGCATTAGGGATTGGCATGTTGTTAAAACTTTTGGTACACGTTCCGTTTGTTCGAATCACCAATCAAATCGAAAAACAACAACAGCACACTCACACTGCCTATACCGGCACGACAAATGATGTGCATTAAATAAGGTTCTGGTGCAAGAATTTACGAAACCACAATATACAGTGGTGATTCACAACTGATTCCACGCTACATATGGTGTATTCAAATATTTTCGCACCAGAACCGAATGTTGTATCACAAACACCTGCTCTGGGGGATTCAACACATCATTTTCTTCCCATACTGTGTATGGAGGAGGAAAAACATGGGCAAAGAAGGAAATCCCCTATACAATGATGATAGAGTAGTAGAGTTGATAGAGGTGAAAAAAGTGACAACAGCAGTCATAAAGTTGGAGCAACGTCTGGAAACATCCAAACTGCCACCGCTCGTCACGAAAAATCCAAAAAGTGCCTTGGAACTGTCAGATATGCTTGGATGCAGTGGTGCGTACGGGAAGACCATGGTGGACATCCATAAAGAAACGAGGTAAGGGGATGTCCACGGTTATCTTACCTCATCAAGTAAGCAGTCAGTCCTACCACCAAGCATCGGTCTATCTGGATGCTTGTTTTATTTTGGCGTTTTTGGACAAGTCCGACACAAGGCGACTACAAGTGGCACATACGATAGATTTATGGGCAAACGCGGGTGGTGTAACTCTTGGCGTGAGTCCGCTCACCTATTCAGAAGTTATTCGCAACCTGATTCAGACTCACATCCTTCGAGCAGTGCAGGTATATCAGGACAAGCAAGCATATTTGGATAGAGGGGCTCATACCGTGAGAGGTCTGCCGCAGGATGAACAACGGGCTCTTGTTGATTACCATTCCGCAAAAACGCTCTATCAAGTAGCAAAGAGCAATCGACATGTGTACTTCAACAAAGATAGTGAGTTTCTCGTCAATGTCAATGAATTGGTTAAGTCCGTAAAAAAGCGAAATAATCAGCAGTGCCTCGAAGTCTTTTACAGTTTAGCCGTCGAAATTTACAATCAACTGATGATGTCCCTACATAACGATTTTGGCTTCACCACCCGTGTTGTTCCTGTGACCAGTGCGGAATATCTTTTGGCACAAGGTCACGTTTCGTTGCTTTTGTTGGAGAGTGCCGACGCCCTGCATCTTGCGACCGCACGTATGAGTCAATTCGATTACATTGCAACCCTGGATGGGGATTTTGTTCGTGCCAATTACAGCAAGCAGTCGTCCACAGCCATTACCAAAATACTCAGCGTTGCTTGAATAAGCCACCATTGAGAAGTCGCCAGGGAACCATATGGCGGCTTCTTTTGTTGGGTCTCGGGCCTGCCTGGGTGTCTAGGGGCGCGCCGTTGTTAGCTCTGGCTTCGCTCCTCCCCTCGGCCACTTGCCTCACCTTTCCCAAAACTTCGTTTCAAGTAGCATCAACTTGTCATGAATGGATCATCAACCAACCCACACCACAGACAGAGGTAGGCACTTGCTCTCTCATATCTGGTACCATAGTATTCCATAAAATCCATTCCTACCGTTCGTTTTAAGGCGTTTTTGAAGAGGTGGAGGACCCATGATACCTCCACGCTTATAAAGTGCCTCAGATCCTTTATTCCATATTCTCACTCACATTTATATTTTAAACTCCCGATTTAATCGTTTACAAATCAAAACGTATGAATGATCATTTGTGACTATCCAATAAGTATAAAATATCATCCACATCAGATGATTAGAACCAAATCATTCAACATGCATATCGTAATTAAACTGCGTACCAATGATGAAGTGTTCGACTGACGTAATTAGTGTCTATTTTAAATATGGTTATTTATATTTGGTGAATCGCAGTGAATATAATTGTGTAGGAAAAGAGAATAATTATGATTTTAAGTGACATAAACAACATCCGATAATAGAAAGGTATCGGATGTAATCGTCCAATTTGAATATGGATGATGATGCCCTAAATGGTTCTTGAAGTGGTACAATGATGTCTATATCGTGAAAGGTGGTCGTGTTCGTCATGAGTGGTCCAATGTCGAAAATCACACAAAAGAATCAAATCACAATCCCAACCTCCATTCGTAAAGAACTTGGCACAAATCCTGGTGATCGCGTTGTTTTTCGGGTAAATGATGAAGGTGAGGTCATTTTGCGTGCGATTAAGCAGGTTTCGCCCGATGCATTGTATGGCGCATTACATCGTCCGAAAAATGAATATATGCCAATGGACAAATTGAGGGATCAGATTTCAGAAGAACTGACAGAGAAATATCGTGGCGCAAAGGAAGAGATGGAATGAAACAACGTATGTTAGATACCCATGTCATCTTGAGGTACATTTTGCGCGATCACGACCAACTTTCTCCACAAGCAAGGGATCTTTTTGTAAATGCGGCGAAAGGAGAAATTGAGCTCCTTTTAGACCCGGTCGTCATTGCTGAGTGCTGTGCTGTGTTATCTGGGAAAATCTATGGGTATGCGAAACGAGATGTGGCCGGTGTACTTGGTCAGATTGTGATGATGGAGGGGGTTTTTGCAGCGGATCCCGTTATCCTCTCTGAGGCACTGGAGTTTTATGCGAAACACAATCTCGATTTTACAGATGCCTACCTGGCAACGACCGCGAGAGGGAAAGGCGTGACAGTGGTGGATTTTGACCATGATTTTAGCCGTAAGCACCCCGATGCATCCGTGAACGTCTGATGGAGAACTGTGATGAATCGCGCCAATGATGCGCTGATAAGGGCAAGCTGAAACAAATCGGAAACTTGTTCATGTCTGTTTTGAGAGGGAAGTGGATGTAGGATGACAGAAGTGCCCTCCCATTCCTATTCGTTATCCATAGACCAGCGTGAGAGATTGAATCAACAAATCAAGCATTACATCACGCAATCACAGGCGGAAAATACCCGACGCGGTTACCAAAGTGACTGGCGTCACTTTTCAGATTGGTGTAAAGCACAATCTGTTAACCACCTGCCTTGTTCCCCAGAAACGGTTGCGTACTATTTGTCGTACTTGGCTGATCGGGGATATAAAGTCAGCACATTGCAACGCCGAATCAGTTCCATCTCGATGGCTCACAAGACATCTGGCTATCCATCTCCGACGGAAGATCCAGGCCTTCGAACGG
>NZ_JBHUCX010000061.1:0-2505 GCF_042678105.1 Alicyclobacillus fodiniaquatilis | reverse complement strand
GTAAGCGTCAAACGTAGGACACCTTGATCACGAAAATGAATGATCATCATAATAGAAAATCCCCGCCGGGATTCCGACAGGGACGTTTTGTCACGTCATGATCTACGGTTGTGAACCTCGGCCGGCAAGGTCTGAGACCAAGGTAGCAACGCGGCCAGGTCATCCGGATTATCTGTGTCGACATTAGGCAGCCGCTCGAAGAGGTATTGCAAATATGTGAATGGGTTAAGCCCATTCTCTTTCGCCGTTTCCACAATGCTGTATGCAATCGCACTCGCAGTGGCCCCTCGCGGCGTGTTCGCAAATAGGAAGTTCTTACGTCCAATGACGAACGGCTTAATCGAGCGCTCACTGCGGTTATTGTCTATTTCGAGATGGCCGTCTAAGAGGAATGCTTCTAGCTTAGTCCATTGATTCAGACAGTAAGTGACGGCTTCACCAAACGTGCTCTTTGGTAACACGTTGGCTTTCTGTTCTTCAAGCCATGCCAAAAAAGCGTCCAAGACTGGTCGACTTTGCTCAAGTCGACCGGCATACCGCTCTTCTGGAGACGCATCTTTACACTTTCGCTCAATCGCGAACAACTTGTTGCAGTACTCAAGTCCTTGCTTCGCAGCAACTGGTGCGTTTCTCTTCGTTGCCGGAAGTGCCTTGAGCGCCTCGTCGAACTTGCGTCGAGCATGTGCCCAACATCCGACGAGTGTCACATCTTCTAGCTCGTGGTATCCAGGGTACCCATCCACGTGCAGATAGCCCTTGAACCCGGTTAGGAACTTTTTTGGATGTTCCTTCGCTCGTGTTGGCTGGTAGTTGAAGAGAACAATGGGCGGGCCACCACGCCCACTACGATAGAGCCACATGTATGACTTCGTTTCTGCAGCTCGTCCCGACTCATGTAACACCTGCAAGGTTGTTTCGTCCGCATGCAGGTATCTTCGTTGAAGCAGGTCCTCGTGCAGACGGTGGTAGATTTTGCTCAGCCACTGGTTTGCACCATGCAGCACCCAGTTGGCCATGGTTTGCCGGGACAGAAGGACGTTCCGGCGTATGAATTGTTGTTCTTGCCGGTATAGAGGCATGCCTTCTACAAACTTCTTGCTCATGATGTATGCGACCGCAGATGGAGATGCCAAGCTTCCGGGTTGAACCGGCCGCGGCATTTGCGCCTTCACAATGGGTGTTTTCATTTCGTTATGTTCGCAGTGCCGACATGCATAGATGTATTGCACATGCTCGACCATACTCATTTGAGCCGGGATGATCTTCAGTTCCTTTCGGACCTCTTGGCTCATCTCGTGCATTTGACCACCGCAACAACCGCATACTTGCTCTTCCTGCAATAGCCGATACTCCACCCGCTCCACTGGGAGGTGACCGAGAAGCTCCTCCCGGAGTCCCTGACGCTTTTTGCGTACATGTGCTGCGACCTGTTGCTCCGGCTCAGCAGCCTCTTCTGCATCTGCAGCGTCATTTTCCCATTCAACCTCGTTAAACAAACGAAGTTGAATATTCTCGGCTTCCGTCCGTTCGCTAGATGCAGCGTACATACGCTTATACTGGAGTCGAAGCTTCTCCTCGTACCAAGCGATTTTTCGTATGAGCTCCTCGTTCTGCTGTTCCAGAGAGGCGCATTTTTGTTCTAGGGAATAGACTTGCTCAATCGTTGGAACCGATGATTTTGTCATGATTACACATTCGACAGAACACCCTGCAATCCCTTGTTATTAAAGGGTTCTTACAGGATTTCAGTCTGATTTTCACGACCTAGATGACTGTTCTAGCAGTGACTTCCGGATGGGTCTGGCGCTGTGTGATGGACAGACCATCTAACAGCCAACGCAATTCACGACGACTGATGGTGGCGGCCCGACCAACTGCGTCATCTGGCCAATGAAACCGTCCTCGTTCTAGCCTGCGGTAGTGAAGCCAGAACCCACTCGTATCCCATTGCAGGATTTTCAGCTTGTCTCGTCGCCGATTGCAAAATACAAAGAGGCAAGGAGAGAATGGGTCTAAATCTAGGACTTCTTTGACCAGGACTGCGAGACCGTCGATGGATTTGCGCATGTCTGTGCTCCCACAGGCCAAGTAGACCCGTTGCGCTGCATGCCCGTCAAACATTTGCCAACGCCTGCACGACTTGCCTGAGCAGAGCGGGATTAAAGCCGGACTTTACTTGGAGACTTGCATGACCCACCCGAATTATTATTGAATCGACGTCTTCCACAGTAGACTCGTCAACTTGCAATGACAACCATTTTACAGACGTCGGTTCCGATTGACGTTCCAACCGAAATTTGCGACTCCAATAACGGAACTGATAAATGTCGATTTCATTGGATTCACACCATGCTGAACCGGTTTGTCCACTCGTCTGGAAGTCCACGATCCGCTTCTCCCACATGGCACGCAATTCCGTCTTTGACACGGGGATCACTCTCCTCTTTGAGAAGATTATCCCGCGTGACGGAACCTATGACGAGGTGTCCTACGTTTGACGCTTAC
>NZ_JBHUCX010000060.1:0-614 GCF_042678105.1 Alicyclobacillus fodiniaquatilis | reverse complement strand
ACAGAGAAAGCTAATTTATCAGTCTCGGTTCAGCCGAATCATTTGGCGTACGTGATTTACACATCAGGTTCTACCGGAACACCAAAAGGCGTTATGATTGAGCATTGTTCTGTAATAAATCTAATCAGAGGTATTTCTGAACGACTATCGATTACCGAATTGCGGCGTGTCCTTACGCTAACGACGTATGCTTTCGATATTTTTGTTTTGGAGAGTCTAGTTCCCCTCAGTTGTGGTATGACGATGGTGATGGTATCAGAGAAAGAACAAAAAGATATGCGAAAAATAGCTTCGATAATCATGGAACATGATGTGGAATTGGTGCAGATGACACCATCACGCATGAGACTGTTATGTGGGGATAGGGATATCGCAGGTAGCTTGCAGAATCTAGCCGTCGTTTTATTGGGCGGGGAAGCTATGCCAGAATATTTGATGGATGAATTACAAGGTGTTACTCAGGCACGAATATTTAACATGTATGGGCCCACTGAGACGACGGTATGGTCTACGGTATCGGAAATCGTAGATTTTTCTTGGATAACTATTGGTCATCCAATTGCAAATACTAAAGTTTATGTTTTGGATCCATGGGACCAGTTAGTGCCAATCGG
>NZ_JBHUCX010000059.1:0-582 GCF_042678105.1 Alicyclobacillus fodiniaquatilis | reverse complement strand
AAACAACTCAAAGGGCACACTTCGAGAGTCCTTCGTGATGAATTCAGACAGCTAAAGAGTCGGTTGCCTTCTCTGTGGACCAATTCATACTTTGTTGCCACCGTAGGGACTGTTCAACTCGATGTGATTAAGAAATACATCGAGGAACAGAAATCGAGGTGATCGTATGAGGAAAGCGTACAAGTTCAGGCTCTATCCAACGAAGGAACAACAGGGTCGAATTCAGTTCACGGTAGAACGTTGTAGGCTTCTGTATAATCGCCTTCTTGATGAGCGCAGAGTAGCCTACGAGACAGCGCAAACGACACTGAACTACTACGACCAAGCGAACACATTCAACGAACGCAAGTCACACATTCCAGCCTTGAAGCAGGTTCACTCGCAAGTATTGCAGGATGTGGCAAAACGTCTCGATAAAGCCTTTCAGGCATTCTTTAGACGAGTGAAGGCAGGGGAGAAACCAGGCTATCCACGCTTTAAGTCCATAGGCAGATACGATTCGTTCACCTATCCGCAAGGCGGATATTGGCTCAATGGTAGCAAGCTGAAACTTTCCAAGATTGGTGACGTGAAAATCAAACT
>NZ_JBHUCX010000058.1:0-57417 GCF_042678105.1 Alicyclobacillus fodiniaquatilis | reverse complement strand
AGCATACTAATGCCTAGGAACAGCGTGTTTCGAAAATCAGCCCAAAACGTTGGATCCGTGAGTACATTGCGATAATTCTCCAGGCCAATGAACGGACGATTTCCAATCAGGTTAAAATCTTGCATACTAATGACGACTGAATGCACGAGCGGGTAGTACGTAAACAACATGAAATAGGCGATTGTAGGCAACAACATCGCATATAGCGGAATGCCGCGTTTCCACTTCAACAAACGACGCTGGCGGACACCTGCGTGTTTTCTTGACGGATGGAGTAGCCCTGTGCTAGCCAAAATGATCGTCCTCGCTTTCAAAAATGGCATTCATTACTGGTCGATATAATGTTTCTGTAGCAATGCCGCATGCATTTGTTGCACTGCAGCCTGTGGCGTCAGCTTGCCAAGAATAGCCTCATCCCCATATTGCCAAACGATATCCTGCGCATTGGTCCAATTCGAGTTGATGAGCGGTTGATAGCCATATTTCTCGCCAATTTCTCTCGCGTTCGCATATCCCTTTTGCAATTGAGGGAATGGGTTTTTCCAGTAAGAACTAATCGGATCTGGGTCACCGTGGTCCATATTTTCACTTGAACCCGCGGAGGTGAGTTTGTATTTCCCGTTTTGCATGGTGTAATCGATTCCCTTCACACCAAGCGACCCAAGCACTTCACCGGGCTGGGTATTCCACCACTCTAAGAATTTGAAAGCCAACGCTTTGTCAGGGGCATTGGAGGGGATGGCGAACAAACTTGTATCGCCCATGGACACGAGTGTCTTGCCATTCGAATCTTCGGCGCCAGGCAATGCTTCTGCATCAAAGGTCGATGCAGCGCCTTGCGTTTTCGCTAAGTTATTCAACATCGGCACCCAAGCATCCCAATACACAAACATGCCAACGCGGTTAGACAGGAAGAGGTTTCGCTCATCTGCCGTGCTATTCGTCACGAAGTTGGGATCCAACAGCTTGTCCTCATATAGTTTGTGCAACCACGCATATACAGGGATTGCAGCAGATGTGGCGTAAGGGACAGTCAATTTCCCATTCTGCATGACATAGCCTTCTTTCAGGCCAACTGCGCTCATAAATGGCTCAATGTCATACAGGGAAGATAGCGTTAAACCATAGGCGTTCTTTTTCTCTTTAAATGTCTGAAAGACATTCAAGTATTGATTGAGTGTTTTGGGTTGTGAGAGTCCCAATTGTTTCAGCCAATCCTCACGTACGATAGGCATGAGTGCGCCTTGATATTTGACTGGCACACCGTAAATGCCTTTCCCGTTTGGACTGGAGAGTTTGATATCGTTCCACTCATACTGCGGTACAACTTTAGGGTCGCCCAACACAGATGAATTTTGAATTTGACTTTGTAAGTTCTCCACTTCACCATTTTTGGCGAGTTCTGCGAGCGTGCTGCCTTCGGTGTATACGACATCAATCTTTTGTCCAGATGAAAGCATGGTCATCAATTGCTGGTCATAGTTGCTTCCCGTTGTGCTGATCAACTGAACTTTACAATGCAGCGCTTGTCCAATCTCATTGGCAAACGCAGTGTTTTCCTGCGGCGTCTTTCCACCAACGACACCTGTCGCAATGGTCAACGTAGGTTCAGTCTTTGTGGAAGCCGCACCAGTCGTTGTTGAAGCGTCACCAGCTGTTGTGTTTCCAGTCTGCGAAGTACCGCACCCGGCGATCATCGTGATCGTTAAAGCGGATGCGGATAGCACAGTATATACGCGACGTTTTGTTTTCATCGGAATCATGCTCCTTTTATAGATGGATGATTGTGGAGTTGAGATTGCGGCACGATTGCCGAACGACTAAATTCGACAAAATAGTTTGATGGACAATCGGCGCAGAATTGTCTTGAATTCGGCGAATCAGTAAATTGGCTGCTTCCCTGCCAAGCTCTTCTGCATTGAGAGACACGCCGGACAATGGAGGATGAAATTCTGGCGAGAAAACTGAATCATCACTAAATGCAAACACCGAGATATCGTTTGGGATAGACAGCCCAAGTTCTGCTGCTGCGCGATATACACCGAGCGCCACTTTGTCCGTATCCGTTACGACTGCGGAAAACGAAACGCCTTTGGTCACGAGTTCGCGAATGCTTCTAAATCCGTAATCAAGTGACGGTGTGGATGGATTTTTGAAGATATGCAGCTTCGGTTTGAGGGCAATTCCAGCTTGTATCAACGCCTTTTCATATCCCCGTTTGCGATCAACCGAAACGGTTCGCTGCTGTGAAGTATTCAAGAACAAAATGTCTCGATGACCGAGTTCAAGCAGATAACTTGTTACTTGTTCCGCCGTTGTTTCATTGTCGTTGTCGACATAGCACAACCGATGCCGCAATGCTTCCGGTGGTCGCCCCACGACAACAGCAGGTGGATCTAATTCCGTTCTTTGCATCAAGCGAGCGTCATTGTGTTCCGGATCGAGAAATATTTCCCCATCCACAGGGTTTGTTGTCATGTACTTTGGCATCTCCTGATAATCGGTGGCCAAGGTATTGACGAGTAACCGATACCCATGCTCAAAACAGGTTTGCAGCACCCCGTTAATCAACGACAAGTGAAATTTACTAAACTTCGTATTCTCCCCCGGCATACGTAAACCAATAATGCTCGTTTGTTTCATGGATAGTGTTCTAGCCCAATAATTGGGTTTGAAATTTAACGCTTGCGCCGCTTTTAGAACCCGCTCCGCGACCTCCTTGCGCACACCACGTTTTTGTGTGAAGACGTTGGATACTGTCCCTTTCGATACGCCAGCTAAACGTGCGACATCATCAATGTTTGCCATGTTCATTCCCCTATTCCGAAAAAGATATTAAACCAGTTTAATTAATAAAAAATGATGATTGCGTTTAGACTCTGTAAAGGATTGCTAAATTGTTTGTTAAACCGGTCTAATCACTGCCACTGTTCTACACGCAGGGATACATGAATATTTTGACTTATGATGTGGCTCACAAAATAAAGGGACGGATACTTCATGGCGGGGGATATCATGAATATCGTTATATTTCACAATGGTTCTATATTGGGTAAATACATCATTGAGGCCTGGTACAAAAAACACGACCAAACAAATGAATTCGATTTGGTGCACAACTGTTCACTTGATGATCTGGAAGCATGCCGCGCAGACCTTGTCATTTTGGCTTCAGATATGCCTTCTAAATTCGAGCACTCGGTATGGGGAAAGTGCAGAGATTTAAAACTCAGCGCCTTATCTGTGCTTGGCAGGGGATCAACGGTTCTCTTAGGGCCGCTGGAGACGCCAGAAGTACCTGGCTGCGCGACTTGTCTACAATTGCGGTGGGAAAATACTTTCCAACGCAGTCTTCTGAATTCCTTTTTTGGGCAATCAGTCAGCAGTATCGAAGAACCCCAACATATGCCTCTGACGCTGTCTCAATCAGATCTATTAACATTGGGGGATATCGTAACCGATGAGATACAATCGCTGATTTCTGCATCCCCTCACGCGCCAAACGCCAAAGGAAAAGGTGGTGTGTACGAACAGGAGGAAGGCATCGAGTGGATACCACTTGTCCCCAGTCACGATTGTCCTCGATGTAACCTTATGCCAGATGACGATCCCGCTCTTGCCCAATTGCAGTTCGCTTCACACATCATGAACGATGTGGAGGCATTGAGAGTGGGAACTGTGGATTTTGCATATCTAGCATCACTGTACGTCAATACCAAAGCAGGCTATATTTCGGCCACAGATGAATTTTGGAGTGACGACCATTATGTCGAGGCAGGCGCATATATTTATACCCCTGCTGGCACCGAAATGGTTGGGCATGGATCTGGCTTGTCCACCAGCGATGCGAAACAATCCGCAATACTTGAAGTGTTGGAGCGCAGTTGCGGATATCAGGCGGTCAATCGACGGCCTACCGTCTTTGGCAAGTATTCGGAGTTCAACGGCATCGCCGTTCATCCGTCACAGTTCGGTTTGCACAGCCATGCGTTGTTTCAGTCGTCCAATGGCAACTATGAACCTTTTGAGGAAGAGAACAAATATTCATGGGTTTGGGCATACTCGACGAAGTTCAATCAATCTGTTCTCATTCCAGAGCAGATCGCCTATTATGGACCAACAGCTGATGAAAAGCGGTTCATCAAGGAGACGTCCAATGGATGCGCCATAGGAGGAACGCTGGAAGAAGCTGTCCTGCATGGCATCTTCGAAGTGCTCGAACGAGATGGATTTCTGAACATGTGGTACGCAAAGATGCCGCTGCCCGAGCTCAAACTGGGCAGTCATTGCCCAGCTAGAATATCTGAAGTCTATCATCGTTTGGTGGATGATGGATTCGAAGTTCGCCTGTTTAATATTTCTCATGATTTAAGCATCCCGGCCATTTGTGCTGTGGCCATTAACGAGGAGAACGACTATCCGAAAGTGGTCAGCGGATCGGCGTGCCATTTAAATCCCTACCAAGCCGTCTATGGCGCACTCCGCGAATTAACTGTTCAAGTGCTCAGCCTGCAGCGCTCGTCAGAAGATCGGCGTAAAGAGGCCGCTGCCATGTTCTTGGATTCGAAAAAAATCAAGCATATTCTCGATCACGTTGTGGTTGCCGCTTTGCCCGAGGCTTACCCGCGTTGGGAATTTCTTTTGGATCAAAAGAATCAAGGGCCGATTCAATCAGTCGAAGAAGTCTACATCGATGTGGCTCAACAATACCAAATCGCTTCACGAGACATTCGCCCGATTCTCAATTCGGTACTTGAAGATTTACACGGGCGAGGATTTGATGTGATTGCGCTGAATCAAACGAGTGTTGAAGTATCTTACGGCGGATTGCATGCAGTGAAAGTTTTCATACCTGGAATGACGCCGATTACGTTTGGCTATGGCTGTCAAAGAGTTCGAGGACTCTCAAGAATTTTCGAATTGCCGTATCGAATGGGTTATTCCTCACGGGTGCTGACGGAAAAAGACCTGAATCCGGATTGCCATCCGCTATCGTAAAACACGGTCCTGCCTCCGATGTCAATAAAAAAGGGCGTCCGCGTAGGACGCCTGTGTTCGACTGTTTGTTGCACGTTTCTACAGGTTAGTACGATCCCGCACAGCTGCAGCTGGATGCTGCACCATAACCAACAGCTGGCACAAGCAAGAAGAACAGAACGAAGATAATCAAGAACACGACAGCCCAACGAGTATACCCGCCAAATGCTCCGTACATAAAGCTTCCCTCCTAATGTTGTTGGTCTCTGTTTAGATTTATGACTGGAGGTCTGTCCCAACGAAGGTCATATGCCCTAGGCCATTCGCCCATTTTGGCTGATGAACGACAAAGCTGCCTGCGGGCAATCTCACTTTATCGCCGCCGTGCAAGCGCCATGTAGCAGACACCTGCGCCTACATCGGCAATGGCGATGACAACGCCCATCGGTGTCGCGGCGTGACTACCGCCAAGACCGACCAGAGGCGCTGCCACTGCCCCCAGAATCAGTTGCGGCACACCCAACAAAGCCGCAGCACTGCCGGCCGCTTTCCCTTGATTTTGCATCGCCAATGAAGAACTGGTTGTCGCGACGACCCCCACACTGGATACAAGCACAAACAATGGCGGCAATATCGCGAATAGCCCCTCCCCAAGGAGAATCATCAGCAACAGTGCAAGCCCGCCGAGCGCCGCCAGCGTCAAACCGATGATCAGCAACTTCGTCTCACCGACGCGCGCTGCCAGCCGGCCGCTGATTTGGCTGGCGATGATGATGCCAAGGCCATTGATGGCGAAGCAGACACTGAACATCTGCGGCGATACACCAAAGATATTCTGCAGGACAAATGGAGAACCGGATATGTAGCCAAACATGGCCGCCATGACCAACCCTTGCGACAAGGCATACCCCATAAATGTACGATCCGCCAAGAGACCGCCAAAGGTAAACAACGTCCCTTTGACGCCGCCGGTCGCCCGTCGCTCCTCTGGCAAACTTTCTGGCAGTCCAAATAGCACGCCGATCAGCATGGCGACGCCAAGAATACCCAAAACGATAAATACGCCGCGCCAAGAGGTCACGCGCAGCAACTGGCCGCCGAAAACAGGCGCCAAAATGGGCGCAACGCCATTGATGAGCATCAGTAGAGAAAAGAAGCGCGTCATCTCAGTGCCGGAGTACATATCGCGCACGACGGCGCGTGAAATCACAATCCCAGCAGCTCCAGCTGTGCCCTGAATCAAGCGCAATACAATCAGCCACCAAATCGAGGGCACAAAAGCGCATAACACTGAAGAAATCGCATAGATGCCCAAGCCGACAATCAATGGGGAACGTCGGCCAAATCGGTCGCTTAACGGCCCCGCGAACAGCTGACCGAGGGCCAACCCGAGCAGGCAGCAAGTCAAGCTCAGCTGCGCCAGAGAGGTGTTTGTCTGCAACGCTGTGGTCAAGGCTGGCAAAGACGGCAAGTACATATCGATGGACAACGGCGCAAGCGCACTCAGCGCCCCAAGAATGATGGCGATGCGAAGGCGACGGGACGAACTGATTTGTTCGGCTTCCGTTTCATCTGTGTATGTCAAAAGAGGCCACCTGCCCTAAAAATAAAGTCGGTATTTTTGCATGTGCCAGCCACGAAGACGCATGCGTGTTCAATCACTCTATTATCAGCTATCTACTGAACCGCTTCAACTTCCACGTCCTTCTTAACGAACTTCGAAAATGAAGTGATGCATCCGTGCAATAAACGTGTATAATGCCAAGGGGACTTGTGAAAATCCATCATGTGGACTTGTTCACATGTCCCCCAGGAGGTGAGTCTCATGCGTAAACGCAAACGACAAATGCGCATCTCATATATCACCGATTGCTCAAGCTAAGGCCTACCGGCTTTAGCTTTTTCATTTTTAACGCAACGGCGTGCAAACACGTAAGGAGGAGTTGGGCAAATGACAAGGTATCGGCGGGTTTTATTGAAATTGAGCGGTGCGGCTGTCGCCGGAGACGGGGAATTCGGCTTCGAACAGCAGCGATTGACGCACATTTCCAACGAGATCAACGCGTTGGTGGAACTTGGCATGGAGATTGTCATCGTCATTGGCGGCGGCAACATCTTCAGGGGAAACACCGCCGAAACCTGGGGCATTGAGCGTGCCGAAGCCGACAGCATTGGCACACTGGCCACCGTGCTCAACAGCCTGATGCTCCGCGGTGTCCTGCGCGCATCGACCAGCCGTGATGTGCGGGTGATGACTGCAGTGCCGATGAACACCATCGCAGAACCGTACATTCGTCTGCGCGCCATTCACCATTTGGAAAAAGGCCATATCGTCATTTTGGCTGGCGGCAATGGGCAACCTTACGTGACCACCGATTATCCATCCGTTCAACGCGCCATCGAGATTCGCTGTGACGCCGTTCTCGCAGCCAAACATGGCGTCGATGGCGTCTATGACCAAGATCCCAGACAAAACCCCGCCGCCAAGCGCTATACGCATTTGAACTATGAGGACGCGATTTCCCAAGGCCTTCGCGTGATGGATCAGTCTTCCATTCTGCTGGCAAGAGACTTTCATCTGCCCGTTCACGTATTTGACTTCAATCAAGCTGGCGCAATGACCAACATCTGTCTCGGCGAAGAAGCAGATGTTGGCACGTTGGTATACGCGGGGAAGACCAATCTGTATGAGGACTAAATGAACGCAGGTGCTAGAAGCGCATCCCTGTGGCTTGTTAGGGATGCGCTTCATCTGCTTGATAAAAGTGGAGTAAATCCGCTGTCACTTTGATGAGCCGCTGGCGCAACAAATCTGGCGCAACCACACGGATACTCCGTCCATACGGAATTAGCATATGTGGCAAATACGCCTCCACCGTGTGCTGTTCCAAGATGAAACGCGCTTGTTTGGCGGTTCTTTCGACGAGATAATGCGCCAGCCACCAATGTTGGCTCAACAAATCAATGCAATCCGCATCCCCAACGATATGTACTTGCATCAATGCTTCTGCTTTGTTGGCTGACGGCAGCATACTTTCCAAAAAAAAATCGCTGGCTGAGAAACCCGCCGGACGTGCGAAGTTCACATCGGTCTGTGCTAATGCGCAAATACGGTCGACACGGAAATTGCGCATCTCTGACCGCAAGTGACAGTAAGCGATCAGATACCACCTGTCCCGCCAGTGCACGAGACCGTACGGATCCACCTGGCGCTTCACAGCCGTTTCTTCCTTGTTCTTTACATACTCGATGACGAGTGTACAGCCATCGGCAACCGCTTGTTCTAACGTTGGCAGCCACGCTTCTGCTGCAGAGTGGTCCGCAGTCGAGATGACCGTCAGTCCCACCGTGTGCCGCGTCAAATCTGCCAGTTGTTCCGGCGTCATCTGATGGTTGATTTTGCCCAGCGCGCGCTCAAGCGCCTGAGTGAACGGATAACCTGCCTGCTTTGCGAACAATGCGGCATGGGACAGCGACTTCTGCTCTTCCAAATCAAAAAACAACGGCGCGCCATGAAACGTCTCTGGCAAACTGTAGCCGCCAGCATGCCCAGCTTCCGCCACAATGGGAACGCCACTGGCGCACAGTGTGTCAATATAGCGATACACCGTGCGCACACTCGTCTCCAGACGATCAGCCAGTTCCTCAGCTGTGATTTTTTGGCGTGATCGCAACAGCCAAATGATGGCCAACAGATTATCCATTTTTGCCATGCAACACCCGCCCCATCTTCCGCACCCTCAAATGACTCGAACGACGTTCGAAGCAGAGTTCGCGGTAAATTGACTGTTGTACAGTTCCGCGTAAAAGCCGCCTTTTGCAAGCAGTGCGTGATGATTCCCCTGTTCTACGACTTTGCCGTGGTTCATCACCAAAATGAGATCCGCTTCGCGAATGGTCGACAGCCGATGGGCAATGACAAAACTGGTTCGCCCGCTCATCAACTCGTTCATCGCTTTCTGAATCAACACTTCCGTTCGGGTATCGACGCTGCTGGTTGCCTCATCGAGAATCAGAATGGACGGATTGCTCAAAATGGCGCGCGCAATGGTCAACAACTGCTTTTGGCCTTGCGAAATATTGGACGCCTCTTCGTTCAAGATGGTGTTGTAACCGTCAGGCAACGTGCGGATAAACCGATCCGCATAGGCGGATTTCGCCGCCTGTATCACTTCTTCCTCACTTGCGCCCTCGCGGCCATATGCGATGTTATCCATGATGGTGCCGTTGAACAGCCATGTATCCTGCAGCACCATGCCAAAGAGGCTGCGCAGGTTACTCCGTTTCAAATGGGTGATGTCCTTGCCGTCAATGGTAATTTTACCGCCATTCAATTCGTAAAAGCGCATCAGCAGATTGACAAGTGTGGTTTTACCAGCGCCCGTCGGCCCGACAATGGCGATGGTCTGGCCCGCTTTGACATCAATGTTCATATCCTCAATCAAAGGCGCATCGCTTTTGTAGCCAAACTGCACATGCTCAAACTGGACTTCGCCCTTTGGCGTTTCAATAACCGTGGCATCTTTTGGCTCAGCAACCTCTTCCATTTCATCGAGCAATTCAAACACCCGTTCTGCGGATGCAATGGTGGATTGCACGATATTGGAAATGCTCGACAACTGGGTGATCGGCTGCGAAAATTGCCGCGCATATTGAATGAACGCTTGAATATCGCCAATTTCAATCGCTCGCTTCATCACGAGCAAACCGCCGATCACGCTCACCAATAGATAGCCGATGTTGCCGATAAAGTTCATCAGCGGCATAATCAACCCAGAAACATATTGCGACTTCCAAGCAAACCCGTAGAGTTGTTCATTGATCTCTTTAAATTGGTTAATGGATTTCTTCTCATGCCCGTACACCTTCACAATCTTGTGGCCAGTGTACATTTCCTCTACATGCGCATTCAATTTCCCCAAGGATCGCTGTTGCCCTTTAAAGAACACCTGTGATTTTTTCGCGATCACTCTTGTCACAATGATGCTGAGCGGCAACGTCAACACGACGACAAGCGTCATCAGTGGACTGATGGTCAGCATCATGACGATGACGCCGACAAATGTCACCACTGCGCTGATGAGTTGCGCCAAACTCTGTTGCAACGTGTTGCTGATATTATCGAAATCATTGATGAAGCGACTCAATATATCCCCGTTGGGACGCCCGTCATAAAACTTCAGTGGCAGGCGTGAGAGCTTATCATTGACTTGTTTGCGCAATTCGTAAACCGTTTTTTGCGCCACACCCGCCATGACATACTGTTGCACATATGTGAACAAAGAACTGAAGATATACAGAATCGCCAGGACGAGGAGAATATGCAAAATCGCGCCGAACTGCATGCCATGCCCTGTCGCGCCATTAAACAGGATTGTGGTGGCTTTGCCCATCAAGTCAGGAGCGACGATGCCGAACACCGTACTCAAAATCGTGGCCAACAAGACCGCCAGCAAGCGATATTTGTGTGGCTTCAAATAATGTGTGAGCCGGTACAACGTCCCCTTGAAGTCCTTCGCCTTTTGCACCGGCATGTTGCCTCTGCCAAAGTTCCCTCTACCCATTGGCATGGCTGGACGCATTTGCGGTTCCTCTTTGCGTTTGTCGCTCATGCCGTCACCTCCTGTGAAAGCTGCGAGGATACGATTTCCTGATACACGCTGCAAGTATCCATCAGCGAGTGATGATTGCCGATGCCTGCGATACGCCCCTCGTCGAGCACAATGATTCGGTCAGCGTCCATGACCGTGCTCACCCGCTGCGCCACGACCAATACTGTGGACTCCCGCACTTCCGGTCTCAACGCAGCTTGCAATTTTGCCTCTGTCTTAAAATCAAGCGCGGAAAAGCTGTCGTCAAAAATGTAGATCTCGGGTCTTCGCACCAATGCGCGGGCAATGGAAAGGCGCTGCTTTTGCCCACCGGAGACGTTCATGCCGCCTTGCTCGATGACAGAATCAAACCCGTCCTTCATCTCCATGATAAACTCCGTAGCCTGCGCAATGTCCGCAGCATGCGCCACTTCTTCATCCGACGCAAATTCCTTGCCATAGCGGATGTTCTCGGCAACCGTCCCGGAAAAAAGGACTGCCTTTTGCGGCACATAACCGATTTTCGCCCGCAAATCCGCCTGCGACATCTCGCGAATATCGACGCCATCCACCAAAATCTGGCCAGAATCCACCTCATAAAACCGTGGGATGAGACTGGTCAATGTGGTCTTGCCCGAACCCGTTCCGCCAATGATGGCGGTCATTTCGCCAGGATTGACGCTGAACGAGATGTTCGACAGCGCAGGGTGCTCCGCACCAGGATAACTGAACGTGACATTTTGGAACTCGATGCAGCCCCTCATTTCGTCCGCCTCTCTCAACACTGCAGCGTCTTGAATCTCCGGCGTCATCTCCAGCACTTCGTTAATTCTGGTTGCTGAAGCCATTGCGCGTGGAATCATGAAGAACATCATGGACACCATCATGATGGCAAACAAAATCTGCGAGACATATTGAATGAATGCCATCAGCGTACCCACTTGCATGTCGTGAGCATTGATGCGCATGCCGCCAAACCAAATGATGGCGATGGTCGAAAAGTTGATGATAAGCATCATGATTGGCGTGAGCGACGCCATCGTCTTGTTGACCTTTGTCGCTGTGCCAGTGAGATCGAAATTGGCTTCATCAAAGCGCTGTTGCTCGTAATCCACGCGGTTGAAAGAGCGAATCACGCGTATACCGGTCAAATTTTCGCGCAGTACGCGGTTCAATTTGTCGATTTTCTGCTGCATCGTTTTAAACAGCCTGAATGCCTTGCGGTACACGACAAAGATGGAAAAACCAAGCACAGGCATGACGATGACGACGATGATGGAGAGGCGCAAATCCGTATAAAATGCCATGATGATGCCGCCAATCGCCGTCAATGGCGCGCGAATCATCATCCGCAACATCATGTTGACCAATTGCTGCACCTGAGTGATGTCATTGGTCGTTCTGGTGATGAGCGAGGAGGTCCCCACTTTGTCAAATTCGTGCAACGTAAAGTTCTCCACGTGGATGAACACTTCATTGCGCAGCGTTTTGCCAAAACGAGCAGAGACGATGGAAGACAACAGTCCGGCGATGACCGAACAAAGCACCGCCCCTAATGACACAGCCAGCATAACAGCCCCAATTTTCAGAATATAGGGGATGTTGCCCTTGATAATACCAATGTCCACGATGTCTGACATGAGGCGAGGCAAATACACGGTGGACATACACTGCAGGAAAATCAGCACCAAAATCATCGTGATGGAAAATCCATAAGGTCGGAGAAATCTAAACAATTTTCTCATGCATCAATCATCTCCAAAAGAACGTAACTGGCGTTCACTGTAGTACTGGCACACCTTGGCAAGCAATTCGGCCAGTTGATTGCTGTCTTCCTCTCCCAAATACGAGATCAACCCGTCGAGCGTGTCAGAAAGCTCCTTGTGCGCCTGCTGAATGGTCTTTTCGCCTTCGTCCGTCAGTTTCACGCGAATCACACGTCTGTCTGCTTCATCCATTTTGCGTTCCACCAGGCCGCTTTCCTCAAGCCCCTTGATGAGCTGTGTAATCGTCGGCGCGGCGACATTGAGATGGTGACTGATGTCTGAAACCTTGACGCCGGTCACGTCTGCCTCTTCGCCTCTTTTGATGCAAAAAAGCACCCTCACATCGCTGGGTTTCCGTCCAGATGACGCACCTCCGTGCAATTTTACGCGCTTAAAGCGCATAAACGAGTGAAACAGCTTCTGCACAGTTGGATTTTCGCTTGTAAATATGTTCCTCACCTCATTACGAAGTACGCCGCAAGGGCCTACACTCCTGATTTCTCCATCTAGCAGCCAAGCCATGAAAATGCCGGTCCATCAAGGCGCCACATGGTTCGACGCAAAGGGGATCAATTCATTTTCAGGCCAGGATAGTTATGTTCTTTATTTATTAGGCAAACTAAATATTATGCAGTTTTCGTGCGATTGTCAATCAGGTATAAACGGTAGAGATCGATCCGGCGGTTTTTACTGCCCAAGAGGAGGTCAAAGAGAACTCGCATGATGGGGAAAACAGGGGCGGCCTCCAGGATAAAGCTGAGGCTGCCCATCTTTACATCAGGGACGCACAGATGTGCCATCGGGCGCACGCAGCATGGTCCATTCCGGCAATCGCAGATGACACGGATACTTCGCCGCTTTTTCTTCGTCAATATCGACACCGATGCCCGGTTCGTCATTCAGATACACATAGCCATTCCGGACTTCCGGACTCCCTGGGAAAACTTCCCGCATTTCGTCAGAGTACGGCGACCATTCTTGAATGCCGAAATTGGGCGAACTGAGATCCAAATGGACATTGGCGGCATGCCCGATGGGCGAGAGATCGCCAGGTCCATGCCAAGCCGTGCGCACACCAAAGGTTTCCCCCAGCGCAGCCAATTTGATGGCTGGCGTGATGCCGCCAATCTGACTTAGGTGCACGCGGATAAAGTCGATCAACCGCTCGGACATCAGCGGTTTCCACTCCAGCGGATGGACAAACAGCTCACCCATCGCAATGGGAATGGCGCATTGCTGACGAATGATGCGGAACCACTCTATTTGCTCTGGCGGCAAAGGATCTTCCAGGAAGAACAGACGATATGGCTCCAACTGCTTTGCGAGGCGCACTGCCTCAATCGGCGCGACGCGTTCATGGATATCGTGGAGCAACTCCAGGTCGAAACCCAGTTTGTCGCGCAGGTGATCAAACAGGCGCGGCACGCTGCGAGCGTAGGCGTCGGGATCGAAATAAACGCCTGGCAGCGCGTTTTCAGGCGATTGCCTCGTATGCTTTACCCCGGTTGCGCCATAACCGCCCATCTGACAGCGGATATACTGGTATCCTTGCTCGGCGAAACGGCGCACATTCTCTTCGACTTCCGCCACATCGCGGCCGTCTGCATGGCGATACACGGGCGCGGCTTCGCGACATTTGCCGCCCAGCAATTGATAGACCGGCATGTTGGCCAATTTCCCTTTGATGTCCCACAAAGCCATGTCCACACCGGACAGCGCGTTGTTGAGAACGGGCCCGTTGCGCCAATAGGAACTGGACATCGACGATTGCCAGATGTCTTCAATTCTTTGTGGATCCCGACCGACGAGCAGCGGCTTCATGTACTCCTCCACTACAGTCTTCACGGCCAAAGGCCGCTGGGTAAACGTGGCGCAGCCAACGCCGTACAGTCCAGGCTCCGAGGTCTCCACTTTGACAACGACCAAGTCGATGCCGTCCGGCGCTGTCAGGATTGGTTTTACGTCTCGTATTGTCAGATTTGCCATGTCGCTTATCCCCGCTTTTCTCATTGAATGGATTCGTGTTTATCCAAATGACAGTCTAGAAAAAGACTTGGCGGCCATCGACCAACGCCCGCGTCAGCGGCAGATTCATGCCGCCGTCCACACGCAGGTTGGCCCCCGTGATATATTCGGCTTCATCACTGGCCAGCCACGCCACCGCCTTCGCCACATCGAAAACGCGACCGGCGCGGCGCAGCGGAATGCAGGCTTCCACTTGCTCAACGCGTTTGGCGTATTCCCCCGTCGGCTCGGCTCGAAGCGTCAATCCCGGTGAAACCGCATTGACGCGAATGCCGTACGGCGCCAATTCATAGGCCATGCTTTCTGTGGTGCGCACCAAAGCAGCTTTCATCGGTCCATATACGCTGTCGCCATCATTCGCCCGCTCATGATGGACAGAGGCTATATTGACAATACTACCCTTGGTGCCGTTTTGAATCATCACTTGCGCCGCGCGTTGGGCGCAAAGATATGGCGCCAGAAAATCCGTCTGATACACGCGCGTCAGTTGATCGAACGTCGTGGTTTGAAATGGTTGAAAAATCGTGATACCCGCATTGTTGACGACCACATCCAGACGCCCCATTTGCGCAAAGGCGTTATCGACCAACTGTGCTGGCACATCTTTGTCCATCAAATCGCCAATGAGTACGCTTACACGCCGCCCCGATTGACGAACCTGTTGTTCGATTGCATCCAAGCCCTCATGCGTCTGGCGGTCATGCAAAACAATATCATACCCCCGCTCTGCAAATGCGAGCGCGATGCCACTGCCGATGCCGCGGCCAGAACCCGTGATGAAAACCACTTTTGTCTGTTCCTGCAAGTCACTTTCCCTCCCCTGTGTCACAAGCCTCTATCATTCCTATGCTGCTTGTCAGACAAGTCTGCCATAAACATGGCTGCGTTAAATTGAGGATTGGGATCGAACGTTCATTTTCACAATGCTGCTGGCGCAAGACGCATTACGTATGGCGGTCTAAGTATGCTTGAATTTCGCGTTTGCCCTTCAACTTGAGTGCGATTTCACATCATTGGGCAGCCAAACCGTGAAGGTCGTCCCTCTCCCCAATTCGCTTTCGCAGGCGATGGTTCCTCCATGCTGTGCGACGATGGATTTGGTGATGGCCAGTCCCAAGCCCGCACCGCCTTGTTGGCGCGACCGAGCAGCATCCGCGCGATAAAACCGCTCAAACAATTTATCCTTGTGTTCCGGCGCAATGCCATGTCCGTTGTCGCGGACGGTCAAATACACACCTTCGGCTTGCACCAGCGATACACCAATCCGTCCAGTCTCTGGACTGGTGTGTTGCACGGCATTTTGAAACAGGTTGAACAACACCTGCTTCATTTTATCCCGGTCAAACCGCGCGTGAACCACGTCCAACACAAGGACCACCTCCCGGTCACCCGCGAGCAAACGGAGCTGATCTTCCATTTGCGCAATCACGAGGTCCATCCGCGCCTCCGTCAATTCCAACGCCTGTTCCCTGTCCAACTTGGCCAGCAACAGCAGATCTTCTACCAATTTCGTCAGCCGTTCCGATTCGCCAAGCATGCTTTTTAAAGCGCTTTGCAGTTGATCCGCGGGCACATTGTCCTGACGCAGCAGCACTTCAATGAATCCACGGATAGAAGTCAAGGGCGTGCGCAGTTCGTGTGAGGCGTCCGCCACAAATTGCCGTAGCCGATGCTTGGCAGCGCGTTCTGCTGCAAAAGATACCGACAGTCTTTCCAGCATGGAATTGAACGAATTGGCAAGCAAGGCGATTTCACTTTGCGCTTTGTCCGGCACGACACGCTCATCCATATTGCCTGCGTCCACCCTTCTGACCGAGTCATACATCTGCGAAAGGGGAACGAGTGTGCGCCGCAGCGTGGATGAAAACGTGAGCAGACCAACCATCAATGCGATGAGTGCCAGCACCACAAAGATGAGCAACTGCCGCATGAGCACGTGCTGCAACTGGCGGAGATCTGTACTGACTTGCACAATGCCAGCGGGCTGGCCATGCGGTCCGACAGGGGCGAGCACCACAAGTTCCTTGTGCCCATTGTCCCCGCGCACAATCTGATATTGCCCGCCATGCTGACCATACGTCAGCGCCGCCTCGTAGGTCTGTTGCGATAGGTGGGGAACCGCTTCGTCGCCCTGCGGCTGAATGAGGACATGTAAGTTGCCTTGCTGATCGATAAAAGATACGGTCGATCCGGGCGTGGCAAAGACAAACGGCGGCAAGCGGTTGGGACCAGATTGTGTCCACATCTGAAACGGCATCGTCCCCACCTGATTCCGGATGGTTTGCGCTGTGTTTTGATAGAGAAACCGACTCATCAAGACGTACTGAAATACGCCAATCAACAGGAACAGGCCTGCGAGAATCAGCAGGGATCTGGACAAGAGCTGATAGCGCAGCGACTTTGGCGCCATCCAACTGCGGAGCGTGCGGAAATGGAATCGGCTCATGGCAGATCTATCCGATACCCAGCGCCGCGAATGGTGCGAATCAACACATGGTCGTCATCTTCCAGCTTGTCGCGCAATGTGCTGACGTACACCTCAACCACGTTCTCCTGGCCGCCAAAGTCGTATCCCCAAACTTCATCTAGGATTTTGCTTTTACTCAAGACGATCCCATGATTGATAACCAAGTATCGCAGTAAATCATACTCAGTATTCGACAATGACAGCATGCTGTCATTGAAGAGAATTTCCTTGCGCTGGTCATTGATGCGAAAAGGGCCAATGGTGACTTCGTTCAACAAGTGCGGAAATTGATTCCGCAATCTCGCTTCAATCCGCGCCAACAGTTCCTGAAAGCTGAACGGCTTGACGACGTAGTCGTCCGCCCCCAGCTTGAGGCCTTTCACGCGGTCGTCAATCTCATCCCTCGCCGTCAGCATAATGACGGACGTATGCGCCATTTTCTTGATCATGCTGCACACTTCAAATCCGTCCATGCCAGGCATCATCACGTCCAAAATCGCGATATGATGATGGAATTCCCGCACCAGATTCACTGCCGTAAGCCCATCTGAAGCCGTCATGACTTGATAGCCTTCATTGCGCAGCCCTAACTCCAGAAACTGCAGGATGCTTGCCTCATCATCCACAAGTAGAATTTTAATATCGCCGGGCCGCATTGCTTCACGTCCATTTCAAGGTTTCAAGATTCTGCAGATCCGTCAGGGCATCTGGCTTTGATCAGTGGTCCAGTCAACCAGGCATGTCGAGTCGCTAACCGCTTAAATGTACTGTGTCTTGGTGTCAAAAATCGCTGGGTCTAGCCGATTCCAAGGTTCAAATGTCGTCGTGAGCGCATACCGTTGGCCAGTTTTGGCCGATTCATACGCGCCAAACATGATTTCGTGCACATGCAACTGCTGTTGCGCCGAACACTTGGGCTGATGCCCTGTCCGCAAACAGTTTACAAAGTGACCCATGATGTCATCTTCCGGTCCGAAGTCTGGCCGTTTGTGCGGAACATAGCACTGTGAAACGCCGCGCCAGGTCACTTCGTCCGCATCGTCGATGGGGCGTTCTGGAGAATGGACAACCAGATCAAATCCAGCGTCGTTCATCGCGACTGCGCCTTTGCGTCCATACACAATCGTGTTGTTTTGCGCGAAGGAAATGCCCCATAAGGATCGAACGACCGCATGTTGTCCCCCAGCGAATTCCACAATCAATGTCACATTGTCATCGACATCACTCTGAATTTTCTTTCCCTCACCTACAATCCGGTTGGGAATCAACGTGTTGATTTCTGCAGTGACGCTGGTTGCCGGGCCAAGTAAGGCAATCAAGCGGCTGACGGGATAGACAAGACAATCCAACACAGCCCCGCCATGTGAGACAGCTCGGTTGTAATACCAATTGTCGCGCGGCGGTCCAGGAATCGACAGTTGCGCTTCCGCGCCAGTGATTTTGCCGATGACGTCCTCTTTTACATATTCTGTCGCCGCGAGAAACGTCGGATTCAAATCATACGGCAAATTCATCAGGATCAGGCCTTTTTCTGCTGCGAGTTCCACCATCCGCCGACAATCTTCAAAACTGGTCGCCATCGGCTTTTCGTTCAGTACGTGCAGTCCGCGTTCCAAAGCGGCAATGACGACTTCCGCATGGACGGAATGCGGCGTCGTGACGACCACACCGTCCAATTGTTCTTCGTCCATCATCACCTTGTAGTCATCGTACCAACGGGGTACGTCGTATTGACGAGCCTTTTTCTCCGCATTTTCCAGATGACGCGCACACGTCGCGACAAATTTCACATCTTCCAAACGAGACGCCTGTTCAAAAAAACGCTTGCTGATATCTCCGCTGCCTACCATACCAAGACGCAATTGCGATTGCCCCATGTGAAACCGCCTCCATGCCTGTGATTGGATTTGTCCAGACAGTTTAAATATAGCACGCTTTCACACATTACTTCTGAAAATAAAGTCGATGAATTTGCGCGCCGCCCCGATTGGCGCTTTGAGCGCGCGCATTCCTATCCTCTGCCATCCACAGGCTGTTCAAAGCCCAATCGGTCATCCAGAATATAAAGCGGTCTATCCCGCGCCTCGTCGTGCACACGCGCCACATATTGGCCGAGAATGCCGATGGCCACGAGCACCAAACTATTGAAAAACACACAGATGCCGCCAAAGAGCAACATGCCGGAACCCGCGTGGTTAGTGAGCAGCACCATCCCCAGCGCGATCAAAATGAAAGCGGCGCTGGCCAGTGTCAACAGGCTGCCCATGTACATTGCAAATTTGAGCGGTTTTTCCGAGAAGGAAGTCATGGCGTCCGCTGACAGCCGCAACATCCTTTTTAATGGATATTTTGTTTCACCTGCATAGCGGGGTTCACGCACATACTCCACCCCGGTTTGCCGAAAGCCCGCCCATGCCACCATTCCCCGCACAAATCGGCTTTTTTCCCGCAGGCTGTTCATCACATCGCAAACCTTCCGGTCAATGAGGCGAAAGTCGCCCACATCGACGGGAATATCCACATCTGTCATCCAACGCAAAGCGCGGTAAAACAGCAGCGCGCTCCAGCGCTTGAACCATGTCTCCCCACGCCGCACCAGCCGTTTGGCATACACCACTTCATAGCCCTGCCGCCAACGGGCGATCATCTCGATGATCAATTCAGGCGGATCTTGCAAATCCGCATCAATGACAATAACCGCATCGCCGCAGGCGTATTCCATGCCTGCGCTGATGGCGATTTGATGGCCAAAGTTCCGGGAGAAGTTGAGCACTTTGACGTTCGGTTCGTCTTGAATCAACCGCTCCAACAATTCGCGTGATCCGTCCAAACTGCCATCGTTCACAAATATCAACTCGTAAGCTTCACCCAAGGTTTCCATGACGGCCTTGAGGCGCGCATGCGTCACCATCAGCACTTCCGCTTCATTGTACACAGGCACAATCACCGAATACCGAACATCCATCCGGCCGCGCGCAGACTGACCGGACGATGGCTGGGCGCTCAACTGTGGCGGATGATTACGATCCGACGTATTCATACAGCGTTCCTCCTCCTCCCATGTTGTGGCCGCTGGAAGACGTGGTGGCGGTCGTTGATTCCCACGCGCTGGAAGACACCACCTTGCAATGCGCGGTGATCCACTTTGTGATGGCCGACTGTGATCCACCCATACCGCCAGCACCGCCAAAGGCGCTGAACGCTTCGCCCGCATTGCCGTCACCCAGCATGGTTGGCATACCCGTCACAGCTGATTTCTTGCCATTTGCGCTACTTGAATTGCCTTGCGCTGCACTTGTGCGCGCTGACGCGTCAGTCGCCGTGTTTTGGCCCGCCTGTCCGCCGCCGCCAAAGCCGCCGCCGGTTTGCAACAAGAAATATTTGAGTTTGCCGGACTTCGTCAACTGCTCCAACTTTTTCACCGTAATGGCTGGGTCCGATCCGTTAAAGCCGCCCATTGCCATCACGGGCAATCCTGTTGCAATGATGATGGGCGCAGCCGTATCGGCGTTTTGGGTGGCCACCAAGTACGAACCCTGCGAAGCCTTGTAATGCTTCTCCAAATACGCGATAAGCGCGCTGTCACTCGTTCCCGTAGTCTGGTTGGACATGGTCATATTCCCCATGCCGCCTCCGAACGAACTGCTCTGCGGTCCAGCCGCAGGCATCGACGCATTCACGCCATCCAAAATCGGCGTCAGCGCCCAATAACCAGGCGCGACGAGCAGTGACAAAACGCCGAAAATGACGCCTATCCTTTTGAAGTGTTTGCGCTGTCCACGCCAGATGAAAAGCGCGGCCAGCGCCGCAGCGCCAATACTGCCAATCAGCAAGCCCGTGCGCACCGTCGGATAGTTCTTGACAATGCCCCATTCAAATCCCAAATCAACCAGCATCACAACGAGCAAAGCGTAACGCCAAATGCCCTTGCCGCGGAGATCCTTCCACATTTTCACGAGGCCAGCCCCTGTCAAAGCAGCAATCGCTGGCGCCAGCGTGATCAAGTAATACTGGTGGAAGAATCCCGCAATGCTGAAGAACACGACCATCGGCAAGAGCCAAGCGATCCAGAACAACGTCCCCAGTTCTCGCCTTGTCCATGGCCGACGCCAACGAACCCGTCTGAGCAGCGGAATGACGGCCAAAAGCGCGATGGGCAACAACCAACTGATTTGGTCGCTCAACGAACTCTGGAACAACCTAAGGACACCCGGCGTGCCTGTATCGAACATGCCCGAGCTCCCGCCCGAGCTTTGACCGTTGGCAGGGAAACCGCCTTTTCCTTGGCCGAATCTGCCCTGCCACTGGCTGGCGCCACTGCTGCTTTGTCCCTGCCCTTGCCCCAAGCTGCCTTGACCTTTGCCACCGAAGTTCCCTGACGGCCCACCAGTAAAACCGCCTGAACCTTGGCTGTTTGCAGTACCTTTCGCTTTAGAAGCAGTGGACGACTGCGTCTGTGTGCCTCCAGTTGCGCCTTGTGGAGCCGAATTTCCACCTGCGCCAGATTGGAAATTGGGCATTTGCGTTTTTTTCGATCCCGTCTGTGCACTTGGTCCAATGGACATGTTGCCCGTCAATCTGTGCAAGCCGTTATAGCCAAATGCCAGAGAGATCTCACTGTTGTTTTCCGTGCTCCCCACATACGGACGCTCACTGGCGGGGGTGAGATCGACCGCGGCTGCCCAGGAGAAAGACAGCACGACCAACACGGCTGTCATTGCCGCCAAATGACCAATTTTCTTTTTCCAGTTCACTTTCGCGCCGACAATATACACCAGATAGATGGCTGGCAGAATCAAATAGGCCTCCAGCATTTTGATGTTGAAGCCGACGCCTTCAAATACGCCCACCCAAATCAGCCACCGCAACTTGCGCGTCTCCATCGCCTTCAACAGCGACCACGCCGCCAACAGCATGACAAACACAAGCAAGCCGTCTACTTCATTCGTTCTTTGCACGGCGACCGCGATGGGTGTGAGCGCCAGCACCGCCGCGGCAATGATGGCGGCAACCACGCCAAAGATGCGCCGCACCAGATGGTAAAGCAGCGCTACGCTGCACACGCCGGCAATCGCCTGCGGCAAAAGCATCGCCCAGCCATGAAAGCCGAACACTTTGACAAAGAGCGCCTGAATCCAGAAATCGACCGGCGGCTTATCAATGGTGATAAATCCATTGGGATCGAACGAGTTGAAAAAGAAATTATGCCAGTTCATCACCATGCTCTTGATGGCGGCGGCATAGTAGTCGTTGCCGTATCCTTCGCGATTCAACGCATAGACATTGAGAAATGCGGAAACCAGCAAAATGAGGCCGAGCACCACTTGGTTCCACTTCATTTTGAAACGTGCCACACCATTTCCTCCACTCTTCGCACATTGGCCGCCTTGCGCGATGGTTTCGCGGCAGCGGCCTCATTCAGTCAATCAAGTTCATCATCCGTTGCCCATATCATGGGGCAACAACCTGAGACGCGGATGAGACGAAGCTTAGAGATTGCTGAAAATATGTGCGTGGGGGGAATAGGATAGGAGACGAGGGGCTTGGAGCGAGAAGTTGGTTATGCTTGGCGCAGAAATCTCTTAATCAATTCTCTCATTTTGGCCGAGATCGATGGAGAACGCCTTTCTGAAGATGATCTACTCTCGTTTTGTAAGTTGCTGTCGTTGGTAGGACATGTGACCATTGTAAAATTAATCGGCAATTCAATTTGGAACCTGCTTGAGAATCGCCCCGCACTGGAGTCCCTTCGCCTTCATCCGAAACGAGTTCCACATGTCATCGAAGAAGTGTTGCGCTATCGTTGCCCCGTTCACATGGTTGTACGTGTGGCAGCAGAAGATACGGTTTTGGGTGGTCAAAGCGTCAACCTCTTTGCCATCCGAACCGACAAAGGATTCACTGGATCCAACTTGTTTCAGATGGTGAACGTATTACGATTTATGGATTTGTAGAAAAGTCGTAGTGACGTCCTGATATATACAATGTATAGCAATGATCAATTTCGCCCATTGCGTGTCTATTCAAGACGGACACGAAGCGTTATTGGGGCTACGATCCCTATGGCTTTATAAGATGAGTGGAAAGTTCTATCCCGTCGCTTTTTAGGACAGCACGCATATGAGTCGGTTTATTCTGAGAAGCGTCCGCTATCTAAAATGCTTTGGAGTAACTTCCTGCTTTCAAAGTCTTTTGGACGAGGGATTCTACCGTCTTCTTCGTAGTCATCCTTCTCTTGAAGTAATTGGCGAGGGTTCATCACACGGGCAGAAATGCCGTTCAATACAAACATATGCTCTAGTAACGAATCGAACCTCCACTCCCATTCCGGTAAATCGTTCAGTATGATGCTGCCATTCTTCAGACGGCTGACATAAGCAATCTGCAAATCAACAGTCTCTTTTCGAAAATCAGACTGCCGACCGTTGAATGGTTCTCTGACTGGAATCTGTTCATAGCCCGCTTCCTTAAGGGCTTGCTCTATTTTGGCTCGGTGATGTATCCAAGTAACCAGGTCAATATCATCATGAAGCCGAGTAACTCTCCCAAACAGAAAATCTATTGCCCATCCTCCACGCAGCCAGAAATCGTATTGTAGAGAAGAAAAGACAAGACTGATCTCCCTCAACACTTCTAGCTGGGTCATGGTTTGAACATGTAAGTCATGCTCTGACATATAAAAACCTCCTTCACACGCGCTGTCATGAGCTTTGATCATAACAATTTCCTGCATATTCCTCTCTCAATCATCTATTCAGATTTCTATAAGTGGCACTATTGCACACTTTGCTTCCATAGCGCCATAATGGCTTTGAACATCGAACTGAATATTCATACACACGAGGGTTCAATCTTTTTTTCAGTTAATGCCCCCGTTAACTGAAGAAGCTCCTTAGCTTCTAGGTGCTGTAAAAACACGTAATCTGTGCATGTAGAATACCGCAATGGTAATTATTATCAGACCAACACACCAACACTCAAAATGTGTTAAAACTGCTGTGGATTGCAGCCAGCTAAGTGGAGGTCCTGCCCATGCCCTGTCTTTTTGTTTTTCCAACTCAACATAGGTGTTATACCGTAAGCATAAGTAATAGACCCCCTAAAACGCCGTAACACAGGCGACTCAAGCCCATAAACTTTTTGCCACAATCGAAAGTTTATTGTTCAAAAATGCCCCTCCCTAATAAGGTTTCTTTACGTCGGCTTCTTGAATTAACGTCCCATAACTGCAATAACATCTAATAGCAATTTACTGATTTTCATTGAGAGCGGAGACCGCTTGAATGAGCTCCTTCATATCCGTAATGACAGTATCTGCACTAGTGTTCTTACTTTGGACAACTTTGGATTCACAAAACCAAATGGTACGCATCCCAACATTCTTAGCACCGACAATATCTTTGTAATAATCGTTTCCGATCATTACACATTCACAAGGTTGTAATTCCAACTCACGAACAACTCCGCGAAAAAATTCAGGACTTGGCTTGGATGCTCCCAATTCTTTCGATGTAAACAGATGGTGAAAGTATTGCCTGATTCCAACCCGTTCCAACGCTTTTCCCATCAACACCGAATTGGAATCTCCCGCATTAGACGCTAGAAAACAATAAAAATATTTCGAAAAATGACCCAATGCTACGTCCGCACCTGGAATGGCTTCAACCTTTGCCCATGTTACCATGGCTCCGGCTTCATCGGGATAGTCACGCATTACCGTGTCGCCCCAATCCAATACAAGTGCCTTTATTTGCATATACTCACGCCCCCACCTGTCCCATGTGTTCAAGAAAGCTGCAAAACTACAAATTAATGATTATTCAGGAATCACAACTCACTTATTTGATTTCCGATCCCGTTAGCAGATCACCTGTCATATGCCGCAGTGATACACATACATATCGCTCTGATTTAAACGTTCAGACATTGCGATGATTTGTTCAAATACCTTTATGACCTCATCTCTGTCCAGGGATAGGGTTTCATAGCGTCCCGCTGACTCTAACCCAGATTCAGTAATAAATTCGCCAGTCAGTTCCATTTGATTGGGTGCATTTGCGAATAAATCTCGCCAAGCGGTAAAAATGGCCTTCAATGAATGCGAGGATTTCTTATCAAAAAGCGTGACACCATGATAATTGATACCCCGTCCATTCGGATTTCCGTCTAACGCAGGATTCTTACTCGGTATCCAATCCAACGTGTCCAAGATGTATTGAATAACATCATCCTTGATGGTAACCGAGTCGATTACGTTATGGGCGTCCGCCCGATGCCTCCAATAATCTTGTATGTCTGCCGTTCCTTTGATGAGATAAAAATCGTGTTTCAAGCTCAAGACAAATCCCCCTACATCTCATCAATTCATTCTTCAGCTATCCTGTCCGCTACTGCCATAAGGAGTCAGGCTGACACAGTGAATATCTATACACAAATTAATGCCAGAACAATCGACATTAAAACATCCTCATGATATCCCGTCTATAATGGCGATCCTAGTCCCAGTGTTTAAGAGTTTCCGCAAAGTAAACGTCAAAATTTTTGCATCACCATTACCTGCATTTCATCCCTCATTCCGTGTCGCAGCCTGCTCTTGCATTGCGATGCGCAAGTCCGAGTCCAAATCAGTCATGTTCTGCAGCGCCCACGAGAAATAACTCGATGGAACCTCGTCCAACCGAGCTCCTTTGTGCTTTCCAAACGGCATTACCTGAATCGGTATCGGCGATTCCGCGTACTCGATGAGCTTCTCTACCTGGTCTGATTGGCAATGTGTTTCCGATAGTATCCCAACTCCCGATAAAACAGGTGTGCTGTCACTAATGTGTCTCCTGCCGCACTGTGCGCAGCCTCCGCGTCTACGTCAATCCCAAGCCAGTACCTCAGTACCTGATTGCTGTGCCCAGGTGCATCAGGCCACAAATGACGAGCGAGCCGATACGAGCATATCCACGGTCGTCCCGTTTCTGGAGTCATTGAGCGGTCGAATTGTGCGTTGTGTGCGACGATGACGGCATCTTGGGGGTGCTCCATTATCGTTGGCCAAACCTCTTCAAACAATGGCTTATCTGCCACATGTTTGAGGGTTATATGATGCACGGCCGATCCGGTTGGTGGTATATCTCGATTGGGATGAATCAATGTATTGTAAAGTGGCTTAATTCCATTGCGTGATACCTCCACAAGTGAGATATCGACGACTTTATCCGAATTAGGACGATACCTGTGGTTTCTGTATCAAGTGCAACAAACTTCGTGTCTTGAATACGCATGATAAAACCTCATTCCAGTGCTGGATTGCAATTGTTACATTCGGTACATTGAACGAAACTCCTATTCATGGGGCCCTACGAATGGTGCACTCCCAAATATACAAATCATATTTAATTTTACCCCAGAATTAAATAGCCCATATTCGATAAAGTTGTTGAAGAACTCCGTAATATAGATAGGTTGGATGGAAGATTACTCATTACGAATGTATTCTTGGCAGTATTCGCGAGGGAAATATGGTGTATTCCCGGAAGAAAACCCGCAATTTCAGGCCTGATTCATCTGAGAATGATAATTCTAAGAGCAGTTTAAAAGAACGACAAAACAACCACAGAAGAGGACGACTCCTAAGAAACATATCCATGCATTGAATTCAGTTATGTTTCGTTCAAGCTAATCCCCTGAAAACTCGGACAAACATAAAATGCCGAAACCCGTTGCAGCACAAGGGTTTCGGCATTTTCATGAATGAAACACAATAGACTTGTGTTTCATTCAAAGACCTCGTGTAGAGAAGGTAAATCGCATCTTTCCGCAAAGTATACTGTTAACGAAGCACTCCATATCGGAACGTGTTATGGAGCTAACGGGACAGGTTAGCGGCAGAAGACAACGAATTTTATGTTTTTATAGGAGGGGTGATGTGTAGTGGGTAATGTTCGAGTCTATCATTACAATGCTTTCAGCACTGAAAAAGATAAGGGTAATCCCGCTGGCGTGGTTTTTGACGGGCATACACTGTCAGAAGAACAGAAGGTCGCAGTAGCTAAGCAAGTAGGATTTAATGAAACTGCATTTGTTCTGGAATCAGACGTCGCTGATTTACGTTTACAATACTTCACGCCTAGTCATGAGATAAATCTATGCGGTCATGCAACGGTGGCAAGTTTGTTTGGGTTACGGTCGAGAAAACTTATAAACGGTCAATACTTAACAGTTGAAACGAATGTAGGAATTTTACCTATGCAGGTGACGTCGACTTCTGATGAATCATTCATGGTGTTAATGAAACAGGCATCACCAGAATTTGTTGAGTTTCAAGGTTCTCTCGATAAGCTTGCTGATTCAATCGGGATTACAAGGGAAGACATCGACGAGAACTTACCCGTCGTCTTTGGCAGTACAGGTATTTGGACTTTATTGATTCCTATAAAGAAGCTCGAATCATTCTCAAGAATGACTCCGCATAATGAACAGTTTCCAAGTGTACTTGTACAAATGCCACGAATGTCAGTTCATCCGTTTTGCTTGGAAACGCACGACCCAAAAGCCCACATGCATGCACGCCACTTTTCATCTCCGTATTCAGGAACAGTTGAAGACCCTGTTACTGGTACAGCCTCAGGAGTCATGGGAGCTTACTATAGCAGATATATAAAAAGTGATTCTGAACAAGTGAATCTTGTAGTTGAACAAGGTCACGAAATCGGGAGAAATGGATATGTTTTTGTAAGCATCGGTTCTCAAGGAAATGACATACAGATTTCTGGGTCAGGCGTTTACGTTACCGAATATGATATTGAAATTTGAATGCGTTCTCGTTAAACAAACGGGGGCGTTAAATTCAAGAAGTCGACGTAAAACACGTTAATGGACCGTTAATTCAAGTCAGCTTAGTTAGAGGTGATTTGACTGTGGGGATTCGCTTTGGCAGGAATACCATCGCATTATTGGCAGTGATCTGTATCATTGTTGGGTATTTTATTTGGGGAAAACTCTCTCAGGATGTCATAGAAACAACTAACAATAAGCTGCAAACGGGTTTGTATAAAGCAATGGTCTATGTTGATTTACACGGCAAGAGGACTTATCAATCACAAGGCCGGTATTATTATCTTGACATTAATGAGCCTTCAAACTTATCTATGCTTAATGAGCGCTTTTCAAACTACATAAAGTCACACGACGCATCAGTTAAAGAGCTCAAAAGTGTATCATTCCGTATCACCAATTCAGAGTCCTTAAATGGGTTTGCTACCGTGACAGTGAAAATGTTACCAGGAGTCGTAAAGACTGTAGAATTAAATGATGGCATTACGTTATTCCACTTTAAAAAGGCTACGTAAAAAAGGTTAACGGACTGGAAAATAACCAACGAACATAGACAAGTATTAGGGTTTTGGGCATACCATGGAATTAAACCAGTTGATTGTACTAGGGCAAAAGGCCGAGGAATTTTCCCCTCGGCCTTTTGCTTACGAATGAAACTAAATATCCTTGAGTTTCTTTCAGAGACTTCGTTTAGAACAGGTAAATCGCATCTTTCCGCAAAGTTATACTGTTAACGAAGCACTCCATATCGGAACGTGTTATGGGGGTAACGGAGAGGAATGTTGAAGAAAGAAGGCGTGTTTAAAATGCAAAAGGGAACACAACCTGCGTGGCGTTTGATGACAGATGCTCCAATAGACTTAAATTTCGCAATTTATGTAGCGTGCTCCTTTGACCTCATAACAGACACCCTTCCTTTTAGCAGAGAACAGATGTGGTCAGCATACTGCCTTGAAGCTTTAGATGTCGAGGAACATAAGACACTAGTCGAGCAATGGAATCAATGGTGGAATGACTTAGTGCTTGACCGAGCAAAGTTAGCCCATGATAGTCATCAAGGACGATGGAGTAGGCATTTTGCACCAAATGGTCACTTTGGTGACCTTGAAGTGCCCCTTCGAACCCGATGCGGAGAGGTTTTCCAGTCATTTAGAGATTGGTGGGGACATACTGCAGGTGGTCAACAAGGCGTGAATTACTGGATTCAATTATTGGGCTTTCATCCCATAGTAAACCAAGTGGAGAATGAGTTTGGGAGAACAGTTCGCCCCTTTGGCTTAACTGTAGATTTCGTTTATACGGGTCTTGCCAACGTGGTAGAGGTCAATTCAACTTACGCCATTATGAGCGTACATCAACCGAATTTATCCGTACATAACAAGGAATGGTGGTTAGCAAAGGTTCGAGAATTAGCATAAGCAACAACTCGCGTTCTGTCGCTAACTGGAGTGTTAAATTCAAGAAGTCGACGGAACATCTCGATATCGGACTCAAAAAATGACTACTGGATTGCCCCGTAGGGTTTTTCGAGCCATTATAGAATTTATTCTCATATTCGTTGAAAAAGAGGGTGTAACATATGTCCGACGAGGAGTTAAATGTGGAGCGTATCATTGACCGAGCATACAGATTTAATGAGGAACAACAGAGAGCTTTAGAGCAGGGGGAAATTTCAGAGGAAGAGTGGTACGAAATAAACAAACAGTATTTTACACGCAATTATTTAGAAAGTGATAATCCAAGAGGACAATCGGGACATAGTGAAGATGAGTATCATTACTCTCTCTCGCACCTAATGATACTCGAAGCGATAAATAAAGATGGTTCATTCATTGATGTCGGTTGTGCAAATGGTTACTTACTGGAATCATTAGAGAAATGGACGAAGGGCTTAAGATATTACAACATTGAATTTCATGGATTAGATATTTCAGAGGGTCTTATTGATCTAGCAATAAAAAGACTTCCCGACTGGAAAGATAGGCTATTTATTGGTAACGCATTATATTGGGCACCAGAGGAAAAAAAGTATGACTTTGTCTGTGTAAAAGAGCTTAGTTACGTACCAATAAACAAACAACAGAGTTTTCTTGACCATTTATTTAATAACTATGTTGCACCTAAGGGCAGACTGCTACTGGGTTCCTATGTAGAAAAACGCAACACAAATGCCCTAGAAAATAAGCTGTCTGAATGGGATTACAAACCAACTGGTTATATCGAAAAATCACATCATAAGCATCAACTCCTTTCAAGGAGAATTCTGTGGTTTGATAAGGAATAGAACACTTAAACACAAAAATATGTGCCACATTGAACGGTTACCGTAACTCCCCTTAACTGACATTAGCCGCTTTACGGTTATCTGGGTATATTTCTCAGTACAACCGGACCTAACTTTTGTGTTTTCGAATTACACAGCCGTACTTGAATAACGACATCCTTCGGCACAGTAACAGAAATCAAGTCAAATCTTCCTGCCCAAGTTGGAGGGCTGTCTCCCCAGGTTGGTTTGTAAGTGTGCTGTTCTCCAGGTAACAATGTAAAACTCCAACTTATTTCTTTAGGGATTTGGGCAAAACCAGCATACGCATCGTAATTTCCAAGTGACGATGGAGTGGGTAAGAAATTGGCATGGATACTGATGTTTCTCCTCGGCAAACACCCGTATACAGGCTTGTCATATGGTAAGCACACGTCGTAAATAAGTGCAGTACCCATAGCATTTTTATATTTATTTACAGGATAGAGAATTTCAGTGTGAGGTAATGGCAAAACGTTGGACGGCTGTTTAACCAAAGATGATTTTGTTTCTGCCTTAGCCAATGGGGTAAACAGTGTACACATGGAAAGAATGGTTATCCCAGTTAACGAATAAATCCATCTCATTGAGTCAGTTCCTCCAAAACATCATAATGGAGATTCGTTCTAGGGTCTGCATTATGAACTTCACTATTCAAAACCAGATATTCAACGAAACACAAATGAAATATGTCTCTTTCACAAAAACAATGAAGTCCCTTGTACCACAGTGAATTTCGTCGTTTTTGTGTGATTGACGTTTTGAATTCGAATGAAACATATACAACGGTGTTCGAACGTTAGACCAGACGATGGGGATGGTGTGTGTTATTGATTTCATGAGGTTGTATTCCTTGGTGATAGGGCATCTATATCCTCAAGCATCGGCAATCATCTCAAGAAATCCGTAAACACCGCCGTTCGTGTTATTCATAAACGTTTTGATCGATCCTGCTCCCATCCGTTTATACACCTTGATCGCTGGTTCGTTAAATGCCGCCACAGGCAATCGAAATTGCTTTGGACAAAATTTATCTCTTGCGAAGTTAAGTCGCTGTTTTATTAGCTGCCGGGGAATTGGAATGCAACATTTTTACGATTAGCGACCTCTGCGCCGTTCCCGAACCATTCTGCTTATTCGCGATTAGAACGGGGGCAAATGAACAAAAATTAAGCAAGTCCGAATCCACGTTACACACTTACAAACAGCCTGGTTCACGACACGTAAATAATAATATTAATTTTTTAGGGCATCGTACGGCATGATACCGCTCATTATACTGAAAAATACATATAGCAGGAGTGAACCGAGATGCCACATTGGAACCCCCACAACAGTCAAATGAAGTTGCCTCACGAATTATCTCTAAATCCCATGTTTGCTCGCGAAGTAGAAGACGCAATTCCGCGATTCCGCTTGCGTGACCAAGGAATGTTGCCCGATACAGCATATCAGATTATCCATGATGAATTGATTCTCGATGGCAACGCCAGACAAAACCTGGCAACATTCGTGACCACATGGATGGAACCAGCCGCTGATCGTTTATACGCCGAATCGTTTGACAAAAACATGATTGATAAAGATGAATATCCGCAAACAGCGGCGATAGAAGAGCGATGTATCCATGTTTTAGCTGATCTCTGGCATTCACCTCACCCAGACAGCACAATGGGCGTTTCGACCACGGGATCATCGGAAGCATGTATGCTGGCAGGTCTTGCGTTAAAGCGACGCTGGCAAAATTCGCGTAAGAAACAGGGGAAATCGATTGACCATCCCAATATCGTGTTTAGTTCTGCTGTTCAGGTCGTTTGGGAAAAGTTCGCGAACTATTGGGATGTTGAAGCGCGTTATGTGAACATCACCCCTGATCACCCTTATATGGACCCCGAAGGTGTTCTCGCTGCCGTGGATGAAAACACAATTGCTGTAGTGCCAATTCTCGGGGTGACCTACACAGGGCTTTACGAACCGATTGATGCGATTGCCAAAGCCCTCGATAATTTACAGGCACGGACTGGCCTCGACATTCCGATGCATATAGACGCTGCTTCGGGTGGATTCGTAGCCCCTTTTCTTCAACCAGACTTGGTCTGGGATTTTCAATTACCTAGGGTGAAATCCATCAATGTATCTGGGCACAAATATGGACTGGTTTACCCCGGACTGGGTTGGGTGGTATGGCGTGAAGCTGAAGATCTCCCAGAGGATCTTATCTTTCGCGTGTCCTACTTAGGTGGAAACATGCCGACCTTTGCATTAAACTTCTCTCGCCCCGGCGCACAAGTACTGCTGCAATATTATAATTTTCTCCGCTTAGGAAAAGACGGGTACTATAAAGTGCAAAAAACTTGTCAGTCAGTGGCACAATTTCTTAGTGCGGAGATTGATAAGATGGGGCCGTTTGAACTATTTACTGACGGTTCGGATATTCCTGTTTTCGCATGGCGACTGAAAGATGGGTACACATCAAAGTGGAATCTCTATAACTTGTCTCGACTCTTGCGGACGTATGGTTGGCAAGTGCCCGCTTATCCTATGCCGCCAAATATGGAGAATGTAACGATTATGCGCGTTGTGGTGCGAAATGGCTTTTCAATGGACCTGGCTCATCTATTCTTGATGAATCTAAATCAAGCTGTTAAATATCTGGATTCTTTGGATGGGCCCATGCCGCATGAGACAAAGAAAGACAATGGTTTTCATCATTAACACCCTCATAAGTCTCCCCTCAATTGAGTGGAGGCAAATAACGGCATGTTCCTACTTGCTCTCCTGACACTCATAGTCGTAATCATAGTCACTTTTCGTTCCCATAAATAAAAGTCACCCCGTTCGGTTTAGACGCCGATCGGGGTGACTTTTTGATTTGCTACAAATGTGGCGATTCACATGAATCGTCTGAGTGCGGGAAATCTCGTCACCGGTTCATACGTTTGGCCAATTCGAGATAGGATTCAATTGCAGGTTTGTCGAGCGGGTTGATGCGTGCTGGCATCTCTTCAGGATGAAACCAGGCGACAGCTAAACTTTCATCGCGATCCGTCCGCAATTCGCCGCAATAGTCAGTGGTCGTATAGACCACACCGGCAAGATAGATTTGATCCCCATTGGGATACTCATAGAAATTTTGGCGACCAGAGCTCAAGTAAAAGAGGTGGAGGTCGCCCACCACAAGGCCCGTTTCTTCTAGCACTTCCCGCCGCGCGGTTTCTTCGAAGCTCTCCCCTAGTTCCATCGAACCGCCAGGAATCCCCCAGCATTCGTTGTCACTTCTGTGCTGCAGCAGGATTCGCCCCACTTCATCCACCACAATGACCCCCGCCCCCGTCATGATGATGGGTCTTGGGCCAATCTCCTTACGCAGATCCATGATATAGCCAGACATGCGCCATCACTCCTTCCAAACAAGAGGAACTCCACACAAAAAGCCGTGCTCTTCCCGCGCGCGTAAAAAAAACGGCTATGGGTGTGACCCATAGCCGCGTTCCAGCGCTTATCCCAACCAGTTGGTGTGAAATACGCCTTCTTTGTCGATCCGCTGATATGTGTGGGCGCCGAAGTAGTCTCTCTGCGCCTGGAGCAAATTCGCCGGCAGCGTCTCTGTGCGATAGCTATCGAAATAAGCGAGCCCAGCTGAAAATCCAGGTACAGGAATCCCTTGCGCGACGGCCACCGAGACAACTTGCCGCCATGCGTCTTGATAGTTTTGCACAATCTCTTGGAAGTATGGATCCAACAACAAGTTCTTCAAGCCCGGATTGCGATCATATGCATCCTTGATGTTTTGCAGGAACCTTGCGCGAATGATGCAGCCGCCGCGGAAAATCATGGAGATGTTTCCGTAGTTCAAGTCCCAACCAAACTCTTCAGACGCGTATCTCATTTGAGCGAAGCCTTGAGCATAAGAACAGATTTTGCTGGCGTACAACGCTTTGCGCACAGCCTCGATAAACGCTGCCTTATCTTGCGTAAATGGAGCAGGTTCAGGTCCTTTGAGCGTTTTGCTCGCCTCTATGCGCTCTGTCTTCATGGCGGACAAGAAACGCGAGAATACGGACTCGGTGATAATGGACAACGGCACACCCAAATCGAGCGAGCTTTGGCTTGTCCACTTGCCCGTTCCTTTTTGGCCAGCTGTGTCCAAAATCACGTCGACCAGCGGCTTGCCGCTCTCTTCATCGATTTTGGTGAAGATGTCCGCCGTGATTTCGATCAAATAGCTGTCCAGTTCTCCTTGATTCCACTCATTAAACACATCGTGCAACTCTGCTGCGGAGAGACCCAAGACATCTTTGAGCAAATGATAGGCTTCGCCGATCAACTGCATATCGCCATATTCAATCCCGTTATGCACCATCTTCACATAGTGACCGGCGCCGTCCGGACCAATATATGTACAGCAGGGATCCCCGTTCACTTTCGCAGAAATGGCCGTCAGAATAGGCTCTACCAGCGCATATGCGTCCGGCTGTCCACCAGGCATGATGGCCGGTCCCTTCAAAGCGCCTTCTTCACCGCCGGAAACCCCTGTGCCAATAAAGCGGAAGCCTTCGGCTTCCAACGCCTGATTGCGACGACGAGTGTCTTGGAAAAAGGCGTTGCCGCCATCAATCAAGATGTCACCCTTGTCGAGATGCGGTTTCAATTGTTCGATGGTCTCATCTGTCGGCTTGCCCGCTTGCACCATAATCAAGATCTTCCGCGGCGTTTCCAAGGAGTTGACAAACTCTTCGATAGAATAAGTGCCAACCAGGTTCTTGTCGCCGGCCTCTTTGATCAACTCTTCCGTGCGATAGGAAGATCTATTGTAAACAGAGACGGAAAATCCTCTGCTTTCAATATTGAGCGCCAAGTTTTTGCCCATGACAGCCAAACCAATGACACCGATTTGTTGTTTTGCCATCTTTCATCCACTTCCTTTTCAAAATCGTGATCGATATACATAGATTTGCGCCCAATGTTGGATTGTGTCAACCGCTCAGGCGCGTTTGTGATGTATTTACGAAGGGGATTTGCATGTTACCTTATCGGAACATTCTGCTTTCACATCACATTAAGATTGAATATATCATAAGATCGCCGCCCGTGGTGCATCAGGGTTGATATGCGACAGAATCAATGGTGTGACAATGCGTCATATCCCCACCAGGTCGCCATGTCATCTCCCAATCCTTCTAGTTGAAGCAAGCGCGTTTTCAACGGCAAACCACCGCCATAGCCAGTCAATGTGCCATTTTTGCCGACAACCCGATGGCATGGCACGACAATCGCAATCGGATTTGCGCCAACGGCCCCGCCCACCGCGCGAACGGCGCGTGGATTCTCGATATATGCGGCTACCTCGGCATATGATGTGGTTTGACCGTAAGGAATTTTCAACAGGGCCTCCCACACCGCCTTCTGGAAATCTGTTCCGCGCAAATCCAGCGGCAGGGTAAAATCGCTGCGCTCCCCCCGGAAATACTCCTCCAACTGAAGCACATACGGCGCCATCACCGCTTCGTTCTGCACCAGCACTGCGCCCGGCTCCAGTTTCGTCAAAAGGCGCGTGAACGCTTCGAAAGACATGTTCGGCAACGCGACACAGCAAAGTCCTTTTTCCGTTGCAGCGACAAAAAAGACCTGCCCATCGAACATCATCGAGTTCCAATAGATTTGCTTTGCCTCTTGCATCCGATTCCCTCCGATCTCTATGATTTACGACAGATATCTCATGCGATTGCGAAATGCAGACGGCGCAATGCCAAAATGTTTTTGAAACACAGTCGAAAAATGAGCCGCATTGGGCATGCCGACCTTCAACGCAATCTCGGCCATGCTCGAATCCGTTCCTTCAAGCAACTTTTGCGCCGCATCCATCCTCGTGTCCCGCAGGTAATCATTTGGGGTCCGTCCCGCCATCCGTTTGAAGACACGGTGGAGGTGATATGGACTGATATGAAGTTCAAGCGCCAGGCTGGACAAGGTAAGCGGTTCATGATAACGCCGCTCAATGATGCGCTTCACCCCCGCCGTCACCTCCTCATCTGGCCATTTGACTGCATCAGGGCGGCAGCGTTTGCAAGGGCGAAACCCAGATGCCGCTGCCTCGTTTGCCGTTGCAAAAATACGCGCGTTTTCTCGTTTCGGATTTTTCGATTTGCACGAGGGACGGCAGTAGACCCCCGTTGTTCGCACGCCATAGAAAAATGATCCATCATAGGATGCGTCACAAGCAAGGATGGCTTGCCAAAATTCGTCGTTCATCATCATCACCTCGCCATTTCAGTATAGCGCTGAAGCACCTTCTTCGGTAAGCGGAGAAAGATGACAGCGCAAGAATAGAAAAGCGCTGCGACAAGGAAGCCGCATCCATAGAGCGAAAGTTTAAACCAAGCGCCGCCGTGTTTTGCCTTATGGCGGTTATACGCGATGGCAATCTTATTGACGATATCTTGCAAGCAGAAAGGCGGTGAAACAGACATGGCAAAGCAAGAACTGAACAGCGCACAGCAAGACAAAATCATCCTCACCGCGCCCAAGCCATTTCACTTTGCACAGACGTTGCGCTATCTCACTCGATCCCCGCATGAGTGTATGTTCCATGTGGAACATGACAAAATCTATCGTCTGCTGAACGTCGAGGGACAAAGCGTGATCGTCGAAATCAGCGGAGACGACGACGCGCTGACTGTGCGCTTGGTCAAACATGGCGCAATGACGGCAGCCCTGCAGGTGGCCATCGTTCGCTATGTGCGGGATTGGTTTGATTTTGATCGCGACTTGAAACCGTTCTATGCGCAAGTGGCGCAATGTCCCCTGCTCGGGCCTCTGGCGCGGCAATATGCTGGCTTGCGCATCATCGGCGTGCCAGACTTGTTTGAAGCGCTGTGTTGGGCCATCAGCGGGCAACAGATCAACCTAGCATTCGCTTATACCCTGAAACGGCGTTTGGTTGAATCCTTCGGCGCACAAGAAACGTGGAATCAACGAAGCTACTGGCTGTTTCCAACCGCAAAGACGGTTTCACAACTGGATGTCCGCGATTTGACAGCGCTGCAATTCACACAGCGGAAAGCGGAATATTTGCTCGAAATCGCCGCCCAGATCCGTGATGGCGCCTTGTCCAAAGATGGATTGCTCGCATTGGGCGACTTCAAAAAAGCGGAACAGAGGCTGCTGCAAATCCGAGGAATCGGACCATGGACGGCCAATTATGTCATGATGCGCTGTCTGCGCAATCCCGCAGCGTTCCCCGTGGCAGATGTCGGCTTGCAAAACGCCGTCAAAGCGCGATTGGGCACAGATGAAAAACCAACGCCAGAAACGTTGCAAATACTGGCGCGCGCCTGGAGTGGCTGGGAGGCGTATGCGACGTTTTATCTGTGGCAAAGCCTCTATCACACTGCATAGCGGCCCATCCGAAAAATCCAGAGCCCAATGCTCGTGATGAAGCGGAAATACGTGGATAAGCGCACGGCTAAGCGACCGCAGAGGATACCAATCACCATGCCAGCGATGGCATCCGTTGGCCAATGCATGCCCACGTATATCCGAGCAATCATGACAATGGCACTGCAGATGGTGAATATCCAGCTTAACCAAGACGGGCCGCTTCCCCACAAGGCGCTGGACATGCCAAAACCGCCAGACGTGTGATCACTCGGAAATGATGTATCCGCCGCATGGGGGATGATTTTATGCGCGCCAATACCAGGAACTGCGAATGGGCGCGGGCGGTACCAGATAAAACCGATCACCATATTGACGAAAAGCGCCATAAAACCGCCGATCACGGCGACGACGAGCGCATGCCGCCTGTCTTCATCCCGCCTTGGCAGCACAAACCACGCAATGATCAACAATGCCCCGTAAATCTCCATCGCATATTCGGCAAAAAACGACATGATGCCGTCCAACACGTACATATGTCCTGCATGTCGATTCAGCGCGTGAAAAATAGACACGTCAAAGCGATTCAAAATACGTTCATCCTCATCTGTTTTGTACATGTAATTTCTTACGAAACAGCCCTATCACTAAAAGGAATATAGGAATCCCCAGAAAGTTGATGGTAAATACATACGGCACCCAGTACATCTTTCCGTAATATTCCACGGAGACCACTTGCACATCGGGGATACATATCGCCAAGATGACGACCATCGGCGCGAGAATCCAGAGAAACTTCCGCCAATCGCGTATGCCCAACCACTCCGCAGTTCCGTAACAGGAGACGAACAAATAGACGGAGAGTTTGATAAACACACTGGTAAACCAGAGAATGACGACCACCACATCGATGTTTTGAATGAAATTCAGAATAGAAATAAATCTGGCGACATCATAAAACGGATACGTCATTTTCGACACGAGCGCGGGACCAAATGTAAAGAGCACGAACAATGTGGAGACAAAGACGACAAAAGCGGATACACCAATGGCCAACATGACTCTAGACTGCGCTCGTTTTGAATTGTCCATAAAGGCAATCAGCATGAGCATGATCACCGACTCACTGTAAAACGACATCGGAAATAACGCCCCTTGCAAGATGGGGCGCCAGCCGGAATCCGCGTAAATCGGCAAAATTCTGTGCCAATTACAATTTCCCAGATCCAGCACCAAAATTAGTGCGATCATCACCAATACAATCGGCCCAATGATTTCACTGCAGCGACCAATGCTTTCTATGCCCCCAAGGTAGACGATGTAAACCAGCAAAACGGAAATGGTGATGATGATGACCCAAAGCGGCGTTGATCGAAATAAAGAAATGATGATAAATTCCGAGAACTCCCGCGTGACTATGGCCATTTCAGAGTACCACTGAACGAAAAAAGGAATGATTATCAACACGCCAAACCATTTACCGACGATCCGCTTGCTAAATTGAATCAGCGTTTGATTCGGATAGAGCAAACCCAACGTCGTGGCGATGAACGTGATGAGGATTCCACCCAAACCCGCAATGAACATGGAAATCCAAGCATCCTGTTTCGCTTCTTGGGCAGAAGCGGTCATCGTCAGCAAAAGTGTATTGCCAATTTCAAAAGTCATCATGATCCAGAATACCTGCAACCCAGATATCTTCATGTTCCAATTCATACTGGAACCTCCACTTGATGCGCTGTCGTCTCGTCTACTCCCCGTTTTCAAACCAATGAGGCTCCGGTCAGGCCCGCATTCCGCACGGTCAAACTCACCTTTACAGACACATCTAGCTCGGCAAACTTGTCAGGCCAATGATTCTGTAATTTTCTCCATTGATATGGGTATTTTTGATGAATCGCTTCGCCAAATTGAAACACATCTGTTTTGTACTGTTTCTGCACCTTGTCAATCACAGCGATTGCATGGGCCTTTGCGCACTGATCCACCGCTTTTTCGACCTTACTCACATTGGCGCTCTTCTCGAAATCCAATTGCGTGCTGCTTTCACGAATCGTTCCCTGCCCACTCAACGTCACCGCAACGCGAATGTCAGAACCGTCAATCATGGGTTCGATCCTGCCTTTCATATGGCGGAGATCCACACTGACGCGCCCCTTGGTTCCAGGCACCTCTGCGACAATGGTTCGACGTCGCAATTTATCTGTGATCCATCGCACCAAACTGCTGTCCTCGACATTCAAGAAGCCCACCAATTTGAGACGTTCATCGAATATCGCCGCGCCTTCCATCTGCACTTGCGGTTCGCTGGACAAATCGTCTTGCTGTATGGACACCGTGGGCAAAATGGGACTCATGCCTTTGCTGTTCGCCGCAATCAAGAAATCACGCAATGACTTCTCCCCACCGCCCCATATATTGCGCCGCATTTTCAATGCGGCTAAGGCAGGAATGCGCTCAAGCGGATCTTGAATCTTCAATACGTCCATCGCCTGTCCATTCCTGACAATAAACATATCTGATCTCAAGCGCACGGTCGGACTGCGTGTCAGTTCATCCAAGATGTTCTTGAGCCCATCGCGCGCCAATCCTTCACCGACGAACAAGCCTTTACGGTGACTGGCAAACACTTCGCGCGACAACTTCACTTGCATGCGATTCAATCCATCAAGGATGTTGTCTCCTCGCGACGATTCCACCAAATACCCCTTTCCTTTGTTTTCACCGGTTCCATCGCTCGAAGACAACAATCCAGGAATCGCAATCTGGGCTGTTTGAATATACCCCTTGTGCGCATCCTTATCGATACCCCATCCCAGTACAATGGCGCGATCATTCAACTCTGTGGCATCCCAACAGCCAGTTGTAAAAAATAAACACCCACTACATATCAATAAGAGAATGGTTACACGCTTCAATGTCGACGATTCTCCTGTTCCGGACTCGGTTGTTGACCAGCAGGCATTCTTCTGCGCATACGTGAACTAAACATTGGACTGCGCGTCATATTCCACCGTGGTGAGCGGATGAACACATCTCTCCACTCTCCGAACAGTTGCGGCGAAACCGGCGTCATATATGGAACGCCGAACGAACGCAAGTTGACCAAGTGAATCAAGATGAGCAACGCGCCAAAACAGATGCCGTACAATCCCAGCACGCCAGCCAATATCAATAAAGGGAAACGAAGAATCCGATAAGCCGTGCCAAGGTTGTACCGGGGGATGGCAAAAGAAGCGATACCCGTCGCCGCGACCACAATCACCATAGGCGCCGAGATGATGCCCGCTTGCACAGCTGCTTGCCCAATGACCAACGCCCCCACGATACTGACAGCGGAGCCAATTGGTTTAGGCAGACGAACGCCCGCTTCCCGCAGCCCCTCAAACATCGTCTCCATGATCAACGCCTCAATCACCGCTGGAAAAGGAACCCCTTCACGGGCTGCGGCGATGCTGATAAGCAAATTCGTGGGAATGAGCTGGGGGTGGAAGGTCGTGACCGCGACGTACAGCGACGGAAGAAATAGCGCAACATTCACCAACAGCAATCGCAATATTCTTATGAATGACGCGTAAATAAATCTCTCATAATAATCCTCCGAAGCTTGTAGGCCACTCCAAAATGTCATCGGCACAATCAGCACAAACGGAGTGGTGTCCACAAAGATGGCAATTTTCCCTTCTAATAAGCTCGAACAAACCGCGTCAGGCCGCTCGGTATTTTGAATCAAAGGGAAAGGGGTGAATGGGGAATCCTCGATCATTTCCTCGATATATGAAGACTCCAGAATCCCGTCAATTTTGATCCGGCGAATGCGCGTGCGCACCTCATCCAAAATGGCGGATGGCGCAATGCCGTCGATATAGCTGATGACAATGTCCGTGTCTGACAATTCTCCTAGCGTAAATGACTCCATTTTCAATCTTGGCGTGCGAATTCGCCGACGTATGAGACTGGTATTCACCCGCAGCGTCTCAGTAAACCCATCGCGTGGTCCACGCACGGTCAATTCAGCGCTAGGCTCCTCCACAGCGCGTTTTTCGAATCCTTGTAAATCTGCGATGAGCGCCTGGTTCTCTCCATCGATGAGGACGACGACCTTTGACCTGAAGAGCTCTTTCAGCGCCCCACTGACTGTAGAAACAGCATGCACCTGTGAGACCGTTGCCAATTGCCGTTGAATCGACGCTTTGGACAATTTGACCGATGAATGCGCGTTTACATCCGTTGCAAGCGGCTGTAACACCACTTGATCCAGCAACTTTATATCAATCAGACCATCTACATAAATGAGCACGATGGCTGTACCACAATCCGTATGTAATGAGCGAAAACAAATATCGGAGCAATGTGCCAACTCAGCTCGAAACGCCGCTTCATTCTTTAAAACATCTGTCTGAAATTCATCGACTTCGACCGAATACGAGACGGATTCCAACAATTTTGTCCGACGCCGCAATCTCACTCGCTTTCCGCTCTGCATAGACACCTCCACTAGACACCTTTGAAATGTATATTGGTCTTATCTCCCGAATCTATACGCACGGTCTGCAGCCATTGACTTACCTGATTTGTGAGATAATTATGCGAGGACATTGGCGCAGAAAAACTTGCAGGATTGTGGTATATCCGTCTTGGGATGGTCTTATGACACCTTTGAAGTTTCACCGTCATGACGAGGAATGACACGTCACCTAGCGTTCTAACATGAAAAAAGTCGCCCACATACACCATGGACGACCTCATGTACACATCCCCACGAGAATCCACTTTAATCACGTCTATAACCAACCTGTCATTGTACACTTCATACAGTATCAGCATCTAACGCCCTGCGGATAAGAAAGATCAAGGCCTGATGGTTTAAGTTATTTCGTCGTATTTGAGCCTTTCAATTTGTCTTCGACTCTTCGAAGCGCTGCCGTCACGTGATCTGTCAACCATCCGCGCTTCTCTAACCAGTCCTGAACCAATTTCCATTCGCTCACACATTCCTCAAACCGATGCCCCTCTTCCAGTAAATGCGCTCGGCTGAATCGTGGGTCGATAAATTCCGGGTCCAATTGTGACGCGTGTTCCCAGAGTGTTAAGGCTTGGTCTGTATTTCCTTCCCGAGCCGCAACCGAGCCAGCAATGAAATTCAAAGTCGGATGGCGAGAATGAAGTTTTAGCCCTGCCTCCACGACCTTTTTAGCTTCCAGCACTTGGTCCGCACGTAAGTAGCACTGAGCCAAAAACGAATATATTCTTGGATCATCCGGAAACTCACTGAGCTTTTTCTTGTAAAATTCCACAGATATGTGGTTCTGTTTTAGTGAATCGCGGACAGAAATGAGTTGAGCGTTAAGTTTTCCGTAAACCCAGGAATCGCGGTCCGCATTTTCCAGCCCTTGGGTCAAAAAATCCGCAGCCCTTCGAAGATACACCATTCCTTTGCATTGATTAAGCCAACCGTAACTGTGTAGGATATCCGGGTTTGTAGGATCTTTCTCAAGCGCTTCGCAGGTTAACTTCAATGCTTCGTCTAAATATCGTTCATCTCCGGTGACTTCCCATTTCTCGGCTAATTCGGTCCGCCTGTCTTTAGCCACTTATATCACGCCCCTATGTTTTTTTCGCATCAGACTGTGCAACTCTGCGTTCATTTCGGTTAACATGCGTCCTTGCGGAGAAGGTGGCCCACTTAATTCTTGAATTAGTGAGGATGCAATATCTTTGGCAATCCTCGCACGAATTGTTTCCCAAACATTAGGGCAATGGTTGGTAAGCTCATTTTTCAAATTAAATCTCGACATCGCTTCGTCCAGGCTCATCGCATGTCCCCCCAACTAAGTAGGATAATCGTTTCAACGCCTGCCTGTATTTCCAACGAACTGTTCCCTCTGGAATATCAAATTCTTTGCTGATTTCGGCATGCTTAAAACCCGCAACAACATGTAATACCACAATTTCCCGCTCAACATCATCAAGTTGTGATAACACTTCCGTGATGGTGATTCTTTGTACGATAGCGGTTTCACCTGTATAGTTCGGATGTGGTGAGACCGTATCAAAGTCGACATGCTTTTCATTCCGAAACTTGCTGCTGCGCCATAAATCGAGCGCAATGTTACGAGCGATAGAGATTACCCACGCTTTTGGGTTACTTCCAGAATGATAACGCTCCACTCTATCGTAAACGCGAACAAAGGTCTCCTGCAGTACTTCATCAGCCAAGGCGTGGTTTCGCACGATTGACAAGGCTACGGAATACACCGGCACACGGAGAATGGTGTATAAAGTATGCAGCGCTTCAACATCGCCTTGCCTAATTCGTAACAGGGACTGATCTAAATTCTCATCCAACGCTTCATCCACAACCTCTCCCCCTTCTATATATACAACATTTGAAGAGGTGCATTTTGTTGGTGATGATTTGAAAAATGTTCGTGGCCCCGCTCAAAGGGGATACGCCCATCCAATCGCCATAAATATACAATGGTTATCAGTGGGTCCATGTTTTACTTGCAAACAAACCGTGCTCAGAAAAAAACCGGCTCCTTTGCGGCGCCGGTTTTACTCAAACAAGTGCGACCATCCACTTACATCCGATTTACAATGAAATCCCAAGAAGCCCGCGTGTGAATTGAAAATCAACGTTACCTTGTTGATAGAGACGAGGCGTATAGCGATGCTCAATGATCTCCTTGCAACGATTGAGCATCTGATCGATCCAATTGGCGGGATCGCCTGTGAGAGACAGATCCAAATCGTTCGCGTAAGCTTGTTGCATGGTCGGCTCCGAAGCCATTTGCAACATTGGCACAAAGGGATGCGTCTGCATCGGCTGGCGATTAACCAGCGCGATCATGAGCTCTACACCCGTTGCTGCCAACCCCGTGACGGTCTCCACCCAATGCTCGGTCGGCGTTTCCATCACGTGGAAACCGTCGCGACGGGCATGTTCACCATAGGACAATGACGGCAGGATATCGGAGGAAGTCAATACATCCTCCCGATAGGCAGGTGTCGAAAGCAAGCCACTGTTCTCTGGCACAACCACCGTGCCGCCTGCGCCGACAATCATTTTTGTCAGCGTCGCAAGTTGATGACCACATGCGTCTGTAACGGAGCCGTCGCTTAAGAGTCCAATGCGTAATCCCTCGAGCCCAACCGTTTCCTTCGTGGTTGGCGAAGTTGCTGATAATTGATTGACAAACCACGCTTCTACCTTCTGAGTCACCTTTTCAATGCCACCGTCAAGTTGAATACTAGCGAATCCAAGACGGCTGTGATCGACACCCAGTTCCTCCATCTTGTGACGCATATAATCGTTGTGTGTTTTCTCACATCCATGTTCCAACAGAAGACAGTGTTTGACCAGTGGATGCGTGATATAGCCAACCATTGTGCGAGCATACATCTCCTCTGGCTGACCACCATTATTGCCGCACCCTTCCGTGTGCGGCAAAGCTACGATGCGCAATGGATGCTCTGGTTGACCTAGACCCAGATTGTTCAGACGCTGCGTAATCTGATTTGCCACTTGACCAGAACAAAGACTGGTGGGCAAGATCAATCCGATGCCATCACTGCTTAGATGGTCTTGTTGACGAGTCAAAGTGAAGCGAATTGGCTTGGGGTCTGCGGATACATCCGTTCGAATCGCAATCGGTTCCCCTGTCGGCAAGGGTTTATGGAGCAATGTATCAAGTTGGCTCGCGTCGGTTTGGCGCCAGTTGCGCCAGATCTGCACCTGCGCATGGCCAGCTTTCTCACCGGCGCTCTGCTGACCTGAGGCGATTTGTAACGTCAGATCAAAAGCTTGCTTGCCTAATTCGTCCATAGACATGCCATCTTGATACTGACCGGCGTTGATATCCATATCATTGGCTAGCAATTGAAAGCGACGTGTCGTCGTCACGACTTTTATCGTCGGCACAAAAGGGAAATTGGTGATTGAGCCGTTGCCAGTGGTAAAGAAAATCAGGTTGCACCCAGAAGCCACCTGCCCCGCAATGCCCTCGAGATCGTTACCAGGGCTGTCCATGAAATAGAAGCCGGATTCCTTCATGAGATCCGCGTAGTGAATGGCGTAGTCAAGGCGAGTGGCTGGGTCTTTCTTGCGAGCGGCGCCAATGGACTTGAGATAAATGTTATAAAGGCCCCGATATTTATTGCCACCAGATGGATTTCCTTCAGCGTTCGCGCCATGCCATGCCGCTCGCTCTTTGAAATCCTGCACAAGCGATAGGAACTTGCGGGCGGTTTCCAGGTCGCGCACCTTGTGTAAGACATAGGACTCGGCGCCGATTAATTCATCGGTTTCGGCCAGATTGGCGCTACCGCCATAACGAACTAACTCCCTTGAAATCCAACCTAGCAGCGGATTGGCAGAGATGCCAGAAAAAGCATCTGAACCGCCGCATTGTAGCGCTATCTTTAGATTGCTAATGCATTCAGGGGTCCGTTCCATCGCATTGACCGTTGGTAACCATTCACGTACAATGGCTTCCCCTCTCGTCAAACTCTCTTGAAATCCGCCTCTGATGGAAAGGAACTGATGCAAAACATCATCTAATGGATACTCGTGTTTACGTAAATACGCTTCGAGCATTCGATTGGTCACTGGTTCCGTGCCATGGTCTACGATCAACACAGCACCCACGTTCGGATTGACGATGAAGCCGGCTAACGTCCGAAGCAATAGTTCCAGGTTATTGGAGTCATCGACGTCCCCTTCGGTATGCGCTACAGGAACAATACCATCTACGCCGGGGTATTGCTTTAGTTGGCGCTGGAGGCGAATGGCAAGTCGCTTGACATAGCTCCCAGTGCGAGAGGTGGTACCCAACAAGACAACCATGTTGCGCGTGCCCACGCCTCGCGCTTGGTTGCGCCGATATCCCATAAAGGTGCGTGTCTCCGGGTAAATGGGCAACGCTTCCGCTGGATGAAAGTTTGCCTCATCAAGAACGTAAGGCGGAATTTGGTCATCAAAATTAGGCGCTGCTGGCAACGTGAATTCCAGCGAACGGAGACTGAGCGCATCTAACACACCCTTGTTGATTACATAATTGCCTGGCTGAATGCTTTGCAGCGCCACACCGAACGGCAATTCCCAAGAGAGTAAGGCTTCACCAGAAGCAATCGCTTTCACAGCAAAGCGATGTCCTTCCATGACAGTGTAATCCAAGGTCAAGGCTTGACCTTGATAATCAATGATGGTGCCGGCCGCCAGTTGTTGAGTGGCGATGGCGACATTGTCTCCAGGTAACGGGAGTCTAGCGACTTCGTCAAAATGGTAAGATGGGTTCATCGATGTTAACCCCTCTCTTCAGAATTGATTTAAAAACCCCGCAGCCACACTTATTCAAAGAGGTTGTCAATCACGTCAGGAAAATATCGGATTGATCAACACATCAAGGCGAATGCTTGTCTTCAGCGTATATTCATCAATATGTAGTAGCATACATAAAAACTGAACGTTGCGGTGAGTTCTCGTGTAAAAATATTTTGAATACATACTATGCAGCGTAGCGTTAGTTGCGATCCACCACTGCACATGTTGTTCCACGAATTTTGTATCAGAGCTGCAGGTTAGACTGCGATGGAATCATCAAAAAATTTCTTGGAAACAGACATGCGAGACACGACGTAAATCCATATCAGATTTATTGCAAAAAGTGATGATGTTCCATAGAAAATCGTCTGCACTCCGAATTGATTGTCGATCACGGCGCCCAGCAATGGGCCGACCACATTTCCCATCGACATGGCGGTCTGATTTAAGCCAAACGTCATTCCCTGATTTTCCTTGCTCGTCGTTCGTCTTAAAAGGGCGTTGATGGAAGGGATCAATCCCCCAATGGATATTCCTGTCATGAAACGCAGGATGGAGAAAACATACGGATTCGTCACGAACGCTTGCGGTATATAGAACAAGGTCGTGAGCAGGAGGCAGATCAACAGAACTCGATGGGCTCCCACGCGGTCCCCCAAGTTACCGAGGTAAGATGCGGCCAACACGGTTCCGAGGGCACTCGTAGAAAAAATGAGACCGCTGACGGTTTCAACATGACGATGTATGCCCATGGAATTCTCCACGTACAGCGTTAGAATCGGCTCAATCGTTTGAATTCCGGCTGACAGGAGAAATGATGAAAAGTAGAGCGCCATGATGAGGGGTGTGTTTTTCAACACGGCACCAAAGCTGGTCGAAGACGACGACTGTTTTGGCACCAGCACCGGGCTCGGCCGCTTGACACTGAACAAAACAATCAAAGTGGAAACGATAATTGAACCTGATGTGACCAAAAATGTATGCTGCATGCCTATCGACTCGGCGACTACACCGCCAAGCAAAGGACCAAGCAACCCCCCGGCGACTGCCGCGGCCTGCAACTTACCGAGTGCTTCTCCGGCGCGTTCTTTTGGTGTGACAATGGCCTGAAGAGCTACAGATGCGGCACCAAAGCCGCCGACCATGCCGAACACACAGCGTAGCATCAGCAGATGAATAGGCGAGGCTGCAAACGCCATGCCTGCGTACACAATCCCCATCGCCAATCCTGAAGGAATCATGACCGTCTTAGGGCCCAATCGATCCGCCAGCTTGCCCCAAAAGGGAGAGGACAGCGAGATAAACAGATGATTTGCGCCAAAGATCATACCCGACCAGAGCACCGCCTGAGATTGATTGGTGATTCCCATCTGCACCACATATAGAGAAAGGAATGGAACAATCATGCTCATGCCCGCATTACTCACAAAGGTAACCAACAACAATATGGTGAGCGTCTTTCTCCAACTGTCATCCGGAACCATGCTACGAAGTCTCCTCACACTGCCTCCATTCCCTCATAGAGAGAGACAGCGCAATCATTATAACAGTTCAGATAATATGGCAACCCACCGAAATATACTACAATAGATTTCATCACAGAAAGGAGATTTCCAAGTGAGTAATCGTAAAAGCGTTCTTATTCCCTATGTACTTTTCGCATTTGTCCTTGGTTTCGCGTGGTTTATGCTGGCATCGATGGTACCAGCCATTATGACGGAGCTCCACGCATCGTTGTCATCCACACTCTTGTTCATTTCGTTTTACGGCTATGCCATGGTGATTGGTGCAATTCCAGCCGGGATATGGACAGCTCGAAAAGGACCGAGACCTGTCCTGACCTGCGCGGTCATTCTGTCGATCATTGGATTGTTCCTACGCCTATTTGCTCATACGTATGTCGTCTTTTTTATCGCGCAAGCCATCGCAGCACTCGCGTACCCGTTTCTTATCGCTCCAATAGGATCAGTTCTTCGTATGTCGAACATTCGCAGTTTGAAAATGGCGACTGGCCTTACAATTGGAATGCTATTTTTCGGCATGGGATTAAGTGCTATCATCGCTTCCCATTTCACCGTGATGACCGGCCTCTGGGTTGGGTTCATCCTAAATCTTATCGTGGGAATTTGGCTTTTGATAGCACTTCGCGGCATTCCTCAATTCGATGGTCCCATGCTTGTCCGCATCCGAGTGACGTATTCGAATTGGTGGATTATCGGGCTTGTTGTTTCGTCAACCAGTGTGATGATCGGCGGTGTAACCGCATCGGCCCTCGGACATTTGCAAATCGCTGACGCAGATGCTTTCGGGGGATTATTATCGGGGCTTACATTTCTCGGTTCAGCCGTCGGAGCTGGATTGTTTGGCGCTGTCGCAGAAGGACTACGCAATGCGAAGCAACTCATCCGAACATTGGCGATTCTCACGCTCCTCTCGGTATTGCTTGTCACACTGCTCATGACTGGGCACTTAGGCCATTCAAAAGCCATATTCGATATCATGTTCTTCCTTGCAGGCGTGTTCGGGAACGGCTGGTACACACTAACACTTGAAGAAGCCGCGCGACGTGCTGCTGACAATGGAAGTGCCGGGCTCAATACAGCAGGCTACAGCATGGCATCAAATTTGGGCGTGGCCATTATACCGGTCATTCTCGGCCCGCTTGTCATTTCGCAGCCGACACAATGGATTACTATTACACTCATTCTGTTTGTGATTGCCGTCATCCTCTCATTCGTGACGCGGGTACAGGCGGATTAACACAGCAATTACATCACGGCTTCACCCGTTATCTAGACCTGCTCTACTTCAAAGCGAAGTGAATGCCACCGGCCTGCTCGGAGCAATGTATCATACCCCTTGATCTTCCACTACCGAAGTGACATTGGTCGCTTATAAAAACCGTCTCCCCTGACAAATGTCGATGTCAGAGGAGACGGTTCTTTTTGTTAGCCTTAAAGGCTCGCTCAATAATCGGCGGCGAGTGTGCTGTCTTTTCCGTTGTTCATCTTTGCCGTGTTGAATGCAACGGTCAAAACGACTGTGACGATCACGTTCAAAATCAATGCCCATATGGCCGCGTACGCTGCCACGGAATGCCCGAACAGATTCAGGACATAAGTGGTCGATTTATAGCCTGTGGTCGACCACATGTAAATGCCGTAGACGATGCCAGCGAGCCAACCAATCAATAGCGCTCGGCGATGGAACCAACGCGTATACAGGCCAAAAATCAGCGCCGGAAGCGTCTGCAACACGAGGATACCGCCGACTTGCTGCATGCTGATCGCGTATTGTTGGGGAAATCCGATGATGAAGATCAGTGCGCCAACTTTGACAAGAAGTGAAACGAGTTTCGCAACTTTTGCCTCGTGTTGTGTACTGGCACTTTTATAAAAAAATGATTTGTAGATATTGCGTGTAAAGAGATTTGAAGCAGCAATGGACATAATTGCCGCAGGAACCAGCGCGCCGATGGCGATGGCCGCAAACCCGAAGCCTGCGAACCATCCAGGGAACTCCTTTATGAATAAGAGCGGCACAGCGGATGACGTTGACTTGGTGTTGATCCCGGCTGCGAGTGCCATGAACCCGAGCAATGCAATAATGCCGAGCGCGAATGAATAAGCCGGAAGCAACGCCATATTGCGCTTCACGACTTTGCGGCTGCTCGCGCTGAACACGCCAGTCATCGCGTGCGGGTACAAGAACAAGGCAAGCGCAGAACCAAAGGCGAGTGTGCCATAGACAGATGCTGTCTGCGGCGATGTGATGAAGGCGCCCGGCGGTGTGTGCGTTGCGAGTGCCGTTTGTGCGGCGTGAAAAATGTGACTGAATCCACCGAGTTTAATCGGAATGACGATGATGGCGACAATCACAGTGATGTAAATCATCAAGTCCTTCACGACGGCGATCATCGCCGGCGCCCGAAGACCACTCGTGTAGGTGTACAGCGCAAGAATGACAAATGCCACGATCAGCGGCCAATCGCCACCGATGCCCATGGCCCCAATCACAGCCTGCATGCCCGTCAACTGTAGTGCGATGTAGGGCATGGTCGCAACGATACCTGTGATGGCGATGGCCAAAGACAACAGTTTATCGTCGAAGCGTCCCTCGATGAAATCGGCTGCCGTGACATAGCCGTGCTTCTTGGCGACAGACCAGAACCGAGGCAGGATGATGAAAAAGATAGGATAGACCACGATGGTGTACGGCACTGCATAAAATCCCATTGCACCGGCTCCGTACATCAGCGCGGGGACGGCGATAAACGTATAGGCCGTATAGAGATCCCCTCCGACGAGGAACCAAGTGATGACGGTGCCAAACCGTCGCCCCGCCAGGCCCCATTCTTCAATTTGAGAGAGGTCTCCCTTGCGCCATCTAGCGGCTAGAAAACCAAGAATCGTGACAAGTGCGAATAGAATGATAAAAACGACGAGCGCTGCCCACTGCATAAGAAATTTATCCCTCCTTTGCGGCTTCTACATTAATTCTCTTTTAAAATAAGGTACATGATGAATGTCACAAGTGAACTAATCATGACCCAAAGCATTTGATACCAATAGAAGAATGGAATGCCCCATAGCGTTGGCGTTACCGACGAGTAGAACTCCGGAAACAAGGTCCCAATCAGTGGGATCAGGGCAAGCAAGTACCACCAAGGACTGCCTTTTCTCTTCGATGTTGCTTTGTCCACATGACAACCTTCCTTCCAGAAATAATGGCGCGGCAAGTCCAAACCTACTGATGAAGTTTATGTAACCGCATTCACAGACACTTCTACTCGACCTCGGGTCGAGTATGCCATGTCTTATTGTAAATAATCAGGTGTCTTTGTCAAAAATCAGTACAGCGAGCAAGCTAGCGCGTTTCATTGACGCTGTGCGCAACAAATTCCTCGATGATGTGATGGATAATCTTCAGGCTGTCGATGAGCATCGGTCCGCACTGAAGGATCTCACTGTTCATCTCATAGACAAAACTCCCTTTCACGGCTGGGATATTTGCGAAATCTGGCCGCGATAGAAAACTGTCTCGGTCAAACGGTTTACCACACCAGGATGCCAGCACAATGTCGGGTTCCGCTGAAATGATATCGCGCTTGTCCACTACCCGATCAGACGCATAGCGCCCCCTTATAGATTTCTCGCGAAATACATCTTGGCCACCAGCGATCTCGATGAGGTCACTCACCCAACCCGTTCCGACGATGATCGGATCCATCCATTCCTCAAAGTAGATTTTTGGCCGAAAAGGTAGCTTACTCGCCTTTTGCCGGACATCCTCTACTGCTTGTCGCAGTTGCGCTTCATACGCCACTGCTTTTTCGGGCGCTCCAACTACATTCCCAATCAGCAAAATGGTGTTGTACATGTCTTCCAAGCGATGGGGATTGAGGTGAATGGTCGTAACACCCTGGGCAGATAACTCGCTGGCTAAATCTTTTTGGACACCCGAAGTTAAGATGGCGACATCCGGTCGATTTGAAAGGATGCGCTTCGTACTCCCATGCTGAAATCCAGACACTTTTGGGATATCGAGCGCCTCAGGTGGACGCGTGGTATAGGCCGAAATGCCGACCACACGCTGCAATGCGCCTAGCCGATGGAGAATCTCTGGTATTTCTGCAGCTAGGCAAACAATACGTTCTGGATACATATCAAGCCACCTCCATTTTCAAATGCTGTGTCCTTGATTGGCCTACGCTCTGGCGTCTCGAAATCGGGCACATCGTTCTACAAACCGCTTTGCGACGTTTGGATTCGAGCCAAAGTGAAGATGAGTATAACCCGCAATGACGTTATCTAGGAAATACCCTTCTTCAAGGAAAGCTACAGGCTTGTTTCCTGTCGTGCGATACGCAGGCTTTGTTTGCGTGTGAAACGCAATAGACGAGTAATGAAATTCATGACCACGTGCCTTCTCACCAGATGGGACTAACCAGTTGCCGTCCGTCCCAGTCACTTCGCGATATCCAAAGCCAGACAACCTTTTTTGTATACTGACACGCGCCGGAATGACGCCGACCATGGCGTGCGTCTTTCCCCCTACATCCGTCAGTTCTTCGGTGAGATACATGTACCCGCCGCACTCGGCATATGTGGGCAGTCCACTTTGGATATGTCGGAAAAGCGACGCTCGAGTTTGATGATGGGCCGAAAGCTGCGCCGCGAACTCTTCAGGAAATCCCCCGCCAATATAGAGCCCGTGTGCTGCGCTTGGGATTTCATCGCCTGCCAGTGGGCTGAAGAATACGAGTTCCGCACCGTAACTGTTGAGAAACTCCAAGTTCTCCTCATAGTAAAAGTTAAAAGCTGCATCTCGAGCGACTGCAATGCTCACAGGCGGCTGATTAGGTACAGCGCGTTGCGCAGTCGGTTGCAAAATTGAAGGTTCTTCGCCGAGATCGGGCGATGCTGTTGCAATGGATAAAATGGCGTCCAAATCGATTGTGGCAGTTGCAAGGTCCCCTAGTTTTTTGAACATAAGCGTATGTTCGCCGCGCTCAATCGCTGGAACGAGACCCAAATGCCGTTCAGGAATTTTGATTTCATCGTGTTGCGTGAGATATCCCACTACAGGCACACCGCAAGCATCTTCTACGGCCTCTTGAATCAGCCGATAATGCCCTTCCCCACCCACGCGGTTGGCAATGACACCCGCGATATGGACGCGCTCGTCGAGCGACTGATAACCTTTGACCATGGCGGCAGCACTGCGAGCCATACCAGAGGCGTCAATGACGAGAATAACGGGGCACGCTAGCAACAGGCTCATTTCCGCCGTACTTCCTTCATTCGATGATGGACTTTTTCCATCGTAAAATCCCATGACACCCTCAATGATAGACAAATCAGCATCCATTGCTGCCTTGGCAAATACGGTTTGTACCATATCGTGCGTCAGCATCCAACTGTCTAAATTTCTAGACGTCCGACCGGTGATTGCGGAATGGTAGCTACCATCAATATAATCTGGCCCCACTTTGAACCCTTGTGTGGTTAGCCCCCTCTGCTGAAAACCAGCCATAAGCGCTAGTGACACGGTGGACTTCCCGACGCCACTATTCGTGCCAGCCACGACAATTCTTGGTAATTTCATTCGTTCAACTCGCTTTCTACAAAATCTTCGCATACGAGGATCATGCCGGGCAGATTGATGGAAACGAGGGACGCAAACTTCTGTCCAGGAATTTCAGGACAATACCATCACGACGTGAGAAAGGGGCGTGTCCCACCGGCCAATGCACAGTGCTGGCCCCAGAATACGCCCCTTATCCCTCTTCCTCAAACAGAGTTCACATTCGTCAGCGGTCGCGCAGAAACGCCTTCGAAGGAAATTTCGACTGGCGCGATGGTTCCATCCGGATTGAAGTGCAGCGGATCTATACATACCACCCTGTGATTTGCATCTGTTTCCGAGAGCGGCCGACGGTGATACACGATATACCATTCATCCGTGCCCGGAATTTGAATCATGCCGTGGTGTCCAGCACCTGTGGCGACTTGCGGATTTTGCGCCAAGATCTTTTGCTCCCGCAAAAACGGACCCAAAGGTGAATCGGACCTAGCATAAGCCACCGAATAATGCGGACCGCCCCAGCCACCTTCCGCCCACATAAAGTAGTAGGTGCCATTTCTCTTAATCATGCATGGGCCTTCCACATATCCTTCAGGCGTAATTTCTTTATACACTTCCCCGTCAACGAAAGTGCCAAGACTGATCATATCCTCGTTCAGTTTGACGACATTGCAATGCTTCCAGCCGCCATAATACAAATAGGCGCTGCCATCATCGTCAATGTACACGTGTGGATCTATCGGCTGCGCGCCATGATGAAACTGGTCAATCAAAGGATGCCCAAGCGCATCGATAAACGGCCCACTTGGCCCATCCGCCACCGCAACGCCAATGCCGCCATACTCATCGTTGTTTTGGATATCGTTCGCTGAGAAGTAGATGTAGTATTTCCCGTTCCGTTCAATGGGAGATGGCGCCCAGACAGCGCGCTGCGCCCAAGTGATGTCTTTTTTGTCGAGAATGCGCTCCACTTTCGTCCATTCCACCAAATTGTCCGAATGGAACGCGTCGAAGAATGTCTGCTCATCGTAGGACGCTGAAAATGTGGGATAGACCCAGTATTGCCCCTCGAATATTCTTGCTTCCGGGTCGGCGTACCAGCCCGAAAAAATTGGATTGCCAGATTTCGCACCGTTATTTTCCATGATTTCTGATTCCCCTATCCTGAAAGTAAAGTCGATACCTTGGTGTGCGCCACCCACGATGCCTCGATTGACTGGTATTTTCATGGTTCTGCTGGTGCGGGACGCATCACGCATGGGCGGTCCATCAATCAATTTCACCAAGACAAATCGCGCAACGAATGCGTGCCATACTTCACGCGCACATTCTTTCCTTGATTTCGCAGGCGAGTCGTCACTCTATTCAGCGCCACTTGTGCAGCGTGATCCCAAACGTGCGCGCCGGTCAGATCCAGGCAGATGTTTTGCACACTTTCATTAAAGTTGATCGCGTTTTCAAAGTGTGTAGTCGAGCCGAAAAACAGCTGGCCTCGGATGAAATATACCTGCTCGTCTCCATCAAACCGCGGCCTCACTTGTACTTTCGAGATCTTGTACACAAACACAATCGCGCTCAAGGCCACACCTGTGATGACACCGATGGCCAAATTCTGTGTAGGAACCACCACGGCCACCGTGACAATCATGACAAAGGCTTCGCTTTTGGGAATGCGATGGATGTTGCGCAGGTACCCCCAGTCAAATATCTGCGAGCAAATCATGAACATCACGCCGACCAACGCGGCCATGGGGATGCTGCTGACCACACCGCCAAACACCTGCACCAGCAAAAACAGCACGATGCCCGCCGTCAATGTGGACAACCGCCCGCGACCGCCCAATAATTTCGTATTCATCACCGACTCGGCCACCAGTGCGCAACCAGCCATGCCGCCAAACAAACCCGAAACCACGTTCGCGATGCCTTGTCCTGTCATCTCACGATTTTTATCGGTTTTGGTCTCCGTGATTTCGTCAATCATCACTTGTGTCAACAAGGTTTCTGAATAGCCCACGACCGCCAGCGAGAGCGCGGTGGGCAAGACGATGAGCAATGTATGCAGCGTGAAAGGGACATCTGGAATTCGCAGCGTAGGCAATGCCCTTGTGATGGTGGCAATGTCGCCGACCGTGCGCGTATGCAGTCCCAACGTAACGGTCACAATGGTCATCACCACCACTGCGACTAAAGGCGCAGGGATCACTTTCGTAAATTTAGGCAGGAGATAGATGATAAGTAATGTACCTGCCACAACCACATACATCGGCCATGATTCGCCGCGGAAATTTTTTAGTTGCGCCAAGAACACAAGAATCGCCAGCGCATTGACAAACCCCGTCACGACCGCATGCGGCACATAGCTCATCCATTGACCAAGTTTCAGACGCCCCATGAGAAATTGAATTATACCCGTCAAAATGGTGGTTGCGAACAGATACTGCAGTCCGTAGTGCGCGACAAGGGCCGACATCAACACAGACATGGAACCAGCCGATGAAGATAGCATCGCTGGCCGCCCGCCAAAAAAAGAGATGACAATGAGAATCGAGATGGTACTATAAACCCCAATCATTGGATTGACACCGGCGATGAAGGAAAAAGCCAGCGCATCAGGAATCAAAGCCAACGTTGACGTCGCCCCGGCTAAGATGTCCGCTTTGGTATTGAAAAACCAATTTTGCTTCAAATACGCTATCAACAGAAGACACCTCGTACTTTTCATTTCAAACATTCAATGTCTTGATTCGGTTCGATCCGCCAAATCCATCGGCGTGTTCAACTCATTTCGCACCGTTTGAATGATACTTTGCAATTTTACTTGTTCTGGCTCTAAATTCATCAATTTCACGGATAAATGATCAAGCAGCGCCCGTTTGACGATGCGCTTTTCATTCAAGGCCCACTCTCCCCGTGCAGCCAGCCGAGCATGGGATTCTTCCACAATGGCCCGCGCCACTGCGCCAGCCACACCGATGATATCCCCCGCAGCGGCATACGCCCCTTCGGCATAGGCTAAGTGAAGCAGCGCGGTTTCATGCCAAAAGGCATAGGCTTTTTCGCAGAGCAATGTCGGGTACTGCGGCTTTGGCAGACTGCCGACAAGCACCCGCGCCAACGCAAGCTCGCCAACGACGACGTATGTCGGAATACCAGCAAGATAAAATGGCAGTCTTTCCACCGCAAAACGTCCTTGCTCCGCTTCCGCCATGTGGTGCTCCACTTCATCGAGATCGCGATAATGGACATCCACATGATAACCATCGACAGTGAGCCACGCCCCCCCATTCATGACACCGCCGCCCCAGCCGCCTATCTTGGAAATCGTGCCAGGCCAGCCCAGCGCTTTGATATCATCGGGATCGAAATGCCCCCGATAGTAAATGGCAAAATCAAAATCACTGTCCGGCCTGTGCTCGCCTGTGGCGCGGGAGCCCCCTAAAGCCACAGCCTGCACGCCCGGCACAGAGGCTAAGCGATGCGCAACATCGTCAATAGACAGAGGATTCGTCTCCATCAGCTACGCGCCTCCAGCACAATTTATACGTAGACATGCATCAATCAACACTGAATTCGGGTGACCACTCCCCATGCCTAAAGGCAGGGGCTTCTCAGAACACGCATGGCGCAACCCGCCTACGTTATGTCCTGAAGGCTCAGTCCAAGCCAACCAGTAA
>NZ_JBHUCX010000057.1:0-924 GCF_042678105.1 Alicyclobacillus fodiniaquatilis | reverse complement strand
GATTCTCTACAAACTTCTCCGCCGTCAGTTCAGGTTGATTCAGATAACCACGGGCAAGTCCTGCTCCACTGACACATAATTCCCCTAGTACCCCGATTGGTTGTGCAGTTCCCATATCATTAACGATGTACACACAAGTCCCTGGGATCGGACATCCAATAGAAACCAGTGCACCGAAACATACATTTCGGCAAATTGTTGATAAAACACTACTCTCCGTTGGACCATATTCGTTCACAAGTTCAACCGCTGGATACATCAATTTACTCTGTGTTACTAATGCATTTGTTAAGCGTTCCCCTCCCATAATCACAACACGTAAATTTTCCGCACCAAAAGCATAACCATAAGCCCTATTCAAATCCAAAAACATACTGTACAAACTTGGTACGCAACAAAAATGAGTAACTTTTCTTTCTACTATTGCTTTACAAACTGTATCAAGATTTCTCATATCATCATCTGGCAACAGTAAAATTGTTGCTCCTGCTAATAAAGCGGAAAATGTGTACAGTACAGATGGATCAAACACAAATCCTTGCATGAATAAAATGACATCACCAGTCTCAAGAGCGTATTCATCTTTATGCCACTGCAAGTTGTGTGCAATATTGCAGTGTTCAATCATAACGCCTTTAGGTTGCCCTGTGGTCCCAGATGTATAGATAACATAAGCCAGATTTTGAGATTCATTTAATTTCCCCAAATTACCGAAATCATACATACAGAACGACTCGTCGAGGTGACAAATTCGAGTTGAAAAATGGAAATCATCACATATCGTTGAGGGAGTAAGCACCCACTTTACATTGCCGTCCTCCAACATATATCGAATACGCTCTTCGGGATAGCTCGGGTCAATTGGCAGGTAAGCACCTCCGGCTTTCAATATCCCTAATATCCCGATCATCATCTCTGGAGATC
>NZ_JBHUCX010000056.1:0-2458 GCF_042678105.1 Alicyclobacillus fodiniaquatilis | reverse complement strand
TGTTTTTCGCAAGTGAAAAGTGCAAAGAATCGCGGCCAATTTGTGCATAGCACCGCCACACCGTTTGCGGAAAATTAAGACGAAATGGTAGACAGCGCGTGGCGTAATCGGAAACTCTCGCCAGTGAAAGCGAGAATGTGCGCGTGGTGCACCAATCGGTCAACCAGCGCCGCCGTGAGTCGCGTGTCACCGAATACCGTGTTCCACTGCCCGAACTCAAGATTGGACGTCACCATCACGCTGTTGTGTTCGTAGCACGCGGAGATGACGTGAAACAGCAACTCTGCGCCTGTCTGGTGGAATGGAACAAACCCAACCTCATCTAAAATTAACAAATCACAATCAGACAATTCTTTCTGAAATCGCGCCAGCGTTCCAGATTCATGCTTGTCCTGCAAAATCGCCACTAAATCGGGTACGCGAAAGAATCGCACCGAATGTCCTTTTCGACACGCCTCTACCCCCAGTGCAATCGCCAGGTGCGTTTTGCCGGTACCAACCTTACCAAGCATCAAAACATTCTCCTTGCGTTCCAGGAAACACAAATCCTTTAGCATCACCTCCGTGCAGTTCTCCGGAAACGTAACCGCGCTGAAATCGTAGTCTTCGAGTGTCTTCAATTGTGTAAACGACGCTTTTTTCAATAGCCGTTTCAGTCGGTTTTCCTCTCGCAAGCGAATCTCTGTTTTCAAGACGTCTAACATAAACTGCTCCTTGCTCTCAAACGCCACGGTGTCACATGCTTCTACTACATGAGCAAGATGCAATGTCTTGCAGGCCTTCGCCAAATCGTCACGCATCCACGGTCACCCCTAACAAGCGGTCATAAGCGTCCAATTGCGGAAGGTGTCCCCGTACACAATCCGGCGTGTGCGGCTCAGCAAAGGGTTCCGGATGAAACTCTGGGTGCCTCATCGCATACAATACACATTCCAGTTCTGTCCGCCCGTGGTCACCACTCGCTTTCGCTTGCACCAATCCGTCGTTAATCTCGTTGAGCGAATACGTGTCGAGAAGGCGGTGAACCCACTCAATTCGTGACTTGCGCAAAGCTGCGTCTTCCTCCTGAATCAGTTCACGAACGGGTTGTGGCATCATGTCTACAAACGTAGAGTACATCACAGATCTAGGACGCTTGCGGTATCCCGCGAAGATGGAGCGCCAATCTAACGGCATCGCTTTTTCGGTGTAAGGACGCGGCAATGTCGCAAGTCGTTGGTACATCCCGTCTGCAGACAACACCTCCATTTCATCCCACTTCACTTTCAGTAAAACGGGTAACAAAGCGTTGCACTGAGGCAGGGGGAACCTCGTCGATTCGAACTGCAGTTCGCTGTATTTGTTCAACCGCGCATTTTCAATTCGAAACACTTCAAACGGCACAGTCGGTAGGTGCAACAGCTTTTGTTGCTCCTGCTCCCATAAATCCACGATACGCGCTTGTTTGGCATAGTGGGGACGCTGCATGTCGAGCTTTGCCGCTTGCGCTAGATGCGCTTCAAATTCTTCTGCTGTCTCGACGACTGGCGGTGGCACGCACCAATTGCGCCGACCATAACCGACCTTGTTCTCCACGTTGCCTTTTTCGTTCCCGCTACGAGGATTACAAAACAGCGGCTCAAAGCGGTAGTGGGCACAAAACCGCGCAAACGCATCCGTCGTCTTGCGTTCTCCGTCTGCCAGCACAGAGACCACGGCGGCGGACAAGTTGTCGAACCAGATCTTCCTTGGTACGCCACCCACTTGCTCAAAGACTCGTTTGAGCGCTTCCAAAAAACACTCTGTGTTCTCCTTCGGGACAGGAAAGACAAACGCTGCATTGCTGGACGGAAAGGACACGGTTAGCACTTTACGCTCGACCAACTCACCGGACTTCACAATGTGCACCGTACCAAAATCTGCTTGCGCCTCGCCTCCCGGGTGCTCAAGCCGTTCAAAGCGCTCAGATCGCTCCAGCACCATCTGCTTGCGGCGCTTAGACACATACTGGCTGACTGTCCGCTCTCCACCTGTAAACCCATATTCGTCTCGTAGACGGTGAAAGATGTGACGGGCTGTGTGTCGTTGTTTGCGCGGCATCCGCTCATCTTCCTCAAGCCAAGTATCCACCGCATCCAAATATGGACCAAGCACCGGGAAAGCGCCTTTACGTTTCGCTACGGACTCATTCCAATCATCTTGATCCGCATATTTCTTTGCCGTTCTCCAATTTACACCTACACGCTCAACAATCTCCTGAATCGAACAACCCTCTGCTTCGCGCAAAAACCTGATATACTGCTGCTGTGGCACTTTCAACATTCCTCTCAACCCTCTCTGTTCTAGCAAAACAGAGGGTAGATTTCGTAGAGTGGTGTTGGCAAGTGCCATTTTGTTACACAAACAAGTCTTGATTTGTGGCGGCGTAAAACTGCAGTTTTACGCCGCCACATCCTGCACTTTCATCCTGCCACAAACA
>NZ_JBHUCX010000055.1:0-720 GCF_042678105.1 Alicyclobacillus fodiniaquatilis | reverse complement strand
CTGTCCAGATCTGACTGCTTCGGGAAGCGCTCGGCTGAACAGATCACCAGGTCCCCAGATAGTCGGTGGGCGAAGCGCGATCGTGCGAAAGCCAGTTTTGTTGGCTGCCAGAACCAATGGCTCGGCTTGTGCCTTGCTCGCTAGGTAGGCGGAGAAGTGGTTCGGGAAAGTCGGCGCACTTTCATCGGCGTCGCGGATGGGCGTACCGCTGTTATCCATGATGATCCCCGCCGCGCTAATGTAGATGAATGTCTTCGCACCGGCGGACTCTGCCGCCTTTAACAAGGCTGCGGTGCCATCGACGTTGGTACGGAAGAAGGGCTCGCGAGGACCTGAAAAACGGAACAGGGCAGCCGCATGCACAACCGCATCGATCAGCGGAAATACGAATGGCGTGCTGCTTTCAAGATCGGCATCGATTGGCGTTGCGCCCATAGCCCTGAGTTTGGCGTGAGATGATGCGGAGCGTGTGAGAGCGAAAATCTCGTGACCGTCCTTCACGAGCTTCGAGATCAGGCGGTCGCCGAGCAGACCAGTGCCTCCCGTAACGAGAATTTTCATTGTAGTCGTCCCTTCTGTTCAGAATTCAGGATGGATCGTATGGCGCCATCGCGGATTTGCTCAAGGATCTCAGAAGTGGGTGGTGTCACCTTGCGCAGCCGAGCTGTGACGTGAAGCAGGGATGCAGCATTTGCGGACGCCCACATGAGATCGGCAGCT
>NZ_JBHUCX010000054.1:0-13194 GCF_042678105.1 Alicyclobacillus fodiniaquatilis | reverse complement strand
CCAACAAAACTGGCTTTCGCACGATCGCGCTTCGCCCACCGACTATCTGGGGACCTGGTGATCTGTTCAGCCGAGCGCTTCCCGAAGCAGTCAGATCTGGACAGCTCGCCTTCATCAACCGTGGCGACTACGCTTTTTCAACCTGTCACGTGGACAATGTGGTCGAAGCCATACAATGCGCTCTTGGACGCGGAGAAGGCGGTCATGCCTTCTTTATCAAAGACCAAGAAGGGCAGACTTTCCGTGAGTTCGTCGCCTCGCTCGCGAACTTGCAGGGCCTGTCCATCGATAAGCTGCGTTCGATGCCCTATTGGCTCGCCTCTGCAATTGGCCGGCTGCTCGACACGATCTGGGCCGTTACGCGGAAAGACGGCGATCCGCCAATTTCACGCTCGATGATACGCATGATTGGGCGTGAGTTCACCGTCAACGATGACGCTGCCCGTCGAGAGTTGGGCTATGTCGGAAGAACTTTGCACGACGCTGGCTTGCAACGCTATGAAAAATCATCTGCTCGACGATAGAGCTTTGGAGGGCAAACGGACGTCAATCGGGCGATGGGCGCGATAAGCCGTTCTCTGAACTGACTCTTGTGTCCAACGTGGCAGACAGCGTCCGACGAACATGAGCACGACAGGAGCAGCAAAAGCCTATGATTCAGAGTGATCTTTTTACGGTTGACCTAATAAAAACGGAATCACGCCGAGTAGCGCAGATGCGCTACCCGCGATGTGTCCTTGGGATTCCATTGCTAAGGTAAACGAAACGGGACCGATGGTCCCCATTGATGCAACATAACAAATCAGTGGTATCATAAGCGAAAACAGTGGTCCATGTATCAAAACGACAACGAGTAAGGTAATCGTTGCGATGAGCGATAATCCTAACCCGAAATGGAGAATGCGATGTTCAGAGATTCGCCCCGCTAATTTTCGGACAACTTGTGAGGCACTAATTAACACGATTCCGTTTAATGCGAAAAGCATAGCAAACACTTGCGGAGAAACTCCGTAAATTTTTTGATACACAAACGGTGTACCAGCGACGTAAGCGAAGACCCCCCCAAATAGGAAGCCTTGCGCCAATACGTAGCCCATAAATACTTGATTTCCAAGGAGCGTTTTAAAATTTAAGAACATATCGAAAAGATTACTGCGAATCCGTTTCTGCACAGGTAAGCTTTCTTTCAGTCTCCAAATCGTTGTAATAGAAAGGACGAATCCGAGCATTCCCAATAAATAAAACACGCCCTCCCATTTGGTGAACGAGATGACCGCACTTCCCGCAAGGGGTGCGAGCAAAGGGGCGACGCTGCTCATTACGCTAATCAATGAAAAGAACTTCGTGAGTTCCGTACCGTTGTAGGTGTCACGAGCAATCGCACTTGAAATCGTTCCAGCCGACACCGCAAATCCCTGGATAAAACGCAGGGCGATAAAAACCTCGATATTCGGTGCAAAGGCACAACCGAGCGAGGATAGACAGTAAATCATCATGGCGATGATGATTGGTTTTCGTCTGCCGTGGACATCGCTTAGTGCACCCATAGTGATTTATCCAAGTGCTAATCCCAATAGACAAGCCGTCAAACTGACCTGGATCGTGGATGCAGACGTTCCGAAGAATTTCACCATTTGGGGAAACGACGGAAGATACATATCAAAGGTAAACGGTCCCAAGCCAGAGAACATGGCTAGCATGAACGCGAATCTAAGGTGATGTTTATTTGATTTCGTTTTGGACTCCTAATTATGAGCGATTTCAAACCAAAATACTATAAACCATATGTTTTTCCCGTTCCATAATAGAATTGACCAAATCCATAGAACGAATGGACACAGCAGATGATATGTCTGGAGAAGGTCGGTCAGATAAGCCGACTGCTTGCTGTCAACAGCCTTCTCGGCTGAGCCGGAATGGACCAAAACGGTTTTGAACCAATTCGTCCTTTCCTTCACACATCAAGGTTAAGCTTCTATTAAGCGAATGTTTATTTCTCTGTAAGATTAGCACGCTAAGCTAATAAGGAGAGACTATGTTACACCACAAGATTGGTTAGGTTATTTGATTTTTTTAGTAGCTGCTTTTGAACAAAGTGTGTGGATGGAGGCGCTAAAACTGCAAAGACAATTGAATAGATCATCGGTTGTTCGAAACGAACGGATGACTGCCATTGCAGGAACCATCCTGTTCATACTTATTGTGACTCAGCTTATTATTACTGCGAATCTGCACGCATTGCTTTCCGTGCATATCTTCGTAGGTGTTCTTCTTTCGGGGCCGATCGTGATCAAAATGTTTAGTACAGGATTTAAGTTCGTTCGTTACTATACAAGAAATCCTATATTTGTGAAAAGTGGAACACCGAATATTTGGCTACGGTTGTTAGCTCCATTTCTCGTGTTGATGACGCTATTGGTCTTTATCAGTGGCTTTTCACTAGCGATTATAGGTCCGACACATATGGGGCTGTTTTTTACTATCCATGCGGCAAGCGTGGCTATATGGCTGCCACTTGTCGCCGTTCATATCTACGCGCATATTAGGAGGGCTACACGGGTCACGTTCAGTGATCTGCGACAGCACACGTCTTTTCGGGTGAAAGGGCGTAATGGTCGTCTTGGTATAAACCTGGCAGGTTTAATTATGGGTGCGATTGCAGCAATGGTGATGATTCCGGTCTCTGAAACATGGGATCACTGGAGAATTAGCCCAGGATTCCCGATCCCATTGACTTTAGGACTATTTGCAGCTGTGTTTGGCGTTTTCATAGCCACACCGCTTCTTCGCGGCGTAAACAAAGAGCAACAATAGACATATTATGTTGTTTATTGGATATATGACAAGACATAAAAGTGAAAGAGGTGCGCAAATAGGGTTGCTACTCTATTCAAAATAGAAACATATACCGTATAAGAACGATTCAATGTCATTGTAGCGCGTACCTATTGTTCAGAAACGCGCCGAATCTCTTATGGAACAAAGGGATTCCGACATTTTTACGAGAAAGGGGGCTGTCAAACAGCGAGCGATGTCATGTCAGTGGCAGATAGGTGGGGCTAGGTTGATATCCCTGGCGTGAAATCGTGCAGGTTTGTACCAATAAGTGGGTAATTTTTCAAAATAGCACCTAATTGTAATGCGTATCAGTCATTTGCTTTTTCATTTGGCCGCATTAACGTTACAGATTTAGATGGAATAATGGTCGAGATAGAGTGTTTGTAGATCGTCTGCTGTTTTCCATCAGCATTGAGAATTACACAAAAGTCATCAAAATACTCAATTCTCCCTTTGATCTGAAATCCCTTAACCAGAATAACAGTGCAGGCGATATTATTAATCTTGATTCCATCCAACATTCGATTTTGAACACTGTTCCTCTCCGTGGGGCCCACTCCCGACAAGTAAATGTATTTTTCTAATTGTATCATTGAGCTCGGTCACGTCTTCGCCCACCTCGCCACCCGTTTAAGAAAACCTGCTTCACCATCATTATAACGCTATAGCACCGATATATTAGAACAACCCTAGGAACCGCTTCTTCTTTTTTTGCTCTAAAGTCGCAGCTACTTCTTTCATTGTATTTGCCTGCATGGATCGAATCGTTTGCATCAATTGTTCATCTCTGCGTTGCAGTGTAGCGTCGATATAGCGCTGTTGCTCTTCAACCTTTTCCAAAAGCTGCTTGTTCTGCTCTTCGAGCTTATCTATTATTTTTTGATTAAGTTCGTCATGGCGCTGTTGCAGCTGTACTCTTTCCTCTTCAGAGGATTCAAGTAGGTATCTCTTATCTTCGGCGAGTGCAGCAAGGATTTCTTGTATGTAATTGCGTTGATCTTGGATTTCACATTCCAAGCGCTCAACCAATGCTTTGTTAAATTCCTCTTGCCGTTGCATGTATTCCTTTAGCTCCGCTATAGCACCATTATCGGACCGTTCTCCAGGTCTAGCGTCTGGTGCTAGAGCATCGCCAAATTCCTCGATGATGAGTTTAGCTGCTTGCTCCCAAGTGAGATTTTTGTCCATGAATTCTTTCCATTTTCTTAGCGCTGATATATCGCGTTCAGTATACAATCTTCCTGCTTGTGGATCTCTGTATATTTGATATCCAGCGTCTTCTAATGCTTTTGCCCATGCTCTGAGCGTTACTGGTTTAACGTCGATTTGTTGACTAACCTCGCGTGCGCTAAATGTCTTATCCCATTGTTCCACTGTTAGCACCTCCCGCTATAGGGTTTAGATACTGCTGTTAACCTTTCTTCTTCGAGATAAATATAAAATCCTGCCGTATACAGGTTGGTTTAGCGAATAGCGATCCCAAAAATTAAGCAAAGAGAGAAACGTCAGCTCGCTTAGGATAGATGCGTATACGAGGATATCTATGTTCCTTTAGCATATCGAATTGGATAAGGAAGACGTTCTTTGATGGTGTTCTAGATAGTAGAAGTTGCTTTAGAGGCAGATGAAGTTACAAGGCGTGTCCCTTAGAGGGCTTAATGTCCCCATCAGTAAGAAATCTTTTTGAATGGATTAGTTTAGGGAGAAATGATATTTCGTATAGATATCGTAAAGATATATAAATTGTTTTGGTTGCTGGTGAAAAGCAATTTAAATATATAAATAGGATGTACAACCCGGTGTGATTGTCGCGTTTTATATATTTAATAATGAAATAAGAGATAAATAAGATACACAAACTTCCGTGTTGTTTTATAATGTAACATGGCAATACCATTTCAGCGTATAAGGGGTGCGGATTATGAAGTATATAGGCTTAGACGTGGGGAATGGAAGCATCTGTTTGTGTGTTCGTACTGAGTCTGGGCAGGGCTATTCGGATGTTTATCCTTCTGTTTATGGTGTATACAATGCTAAGGCTCAAGCGGTGCAAGCACAGAAATCAAAGATGAACAGGATCGACAATGTATTTTCGTTTGAGAATAAGGATTACGTTCTAGGCTATGACAATGTACAGGCAGCTGCAGCGACGCCTATTAGTGCTTATGACCGAGAAGACCGGATTTCCCGTCGTGAGTTTCAGACACTCACAAAGCTAGCACTGATTGATGCGGCAACACGCGACGGTTCGACGGATGTTATTGAGGTTGAATTAGGTATCGGAACGCCGGCAGAGGATTATCGTGAAGAAACGATTGAGGCACTACATAAATGGTTTGCAGATCCGATTGTTGGGCGGAAAAATGGCAAACAAGTTGTGATTATGGTTAAGAAACTAGAGATTATCAGTCAGCCGGTCGCCGTATTGATGGATCGGTATGTTGATGATGAAGGATATGTTCAAGATGAGACTCTTGAAGACGGGAAGTCGCTTGTCATTGACTGTGGCTCTGGAACGATGGATATGACCGTGTTTGACGGTTTGATTATTATTGAGCAGATTAGTGAGCCCATCGGCATGAATGATGTCTATAGGGCTTTGATGCAAGAAATACAGCGTATAAATCCGAAAGTTCGTCCGAATACCTACGAAGTAGAACGACAAGTTCGAGAACAAAGTGGCTCAGACAAATTGATTTATACCTTTGGACAGGCGGAACCAATTAATCTTACAGAACAAAGAAAAGACATCATGGATGATGCATGGCAACAAATGCTTGGTGCAATCACGCAACGATTTCCAGACCGTCTGCAGTTTAACCATATCTATTTGGCGGGTGGAACTGGTGATGCATTTTGGTCTTATTTCTTAGAATGGTCTCCGAAAAATCCGCGCATTGAGCTCTTGGAAGACCCTCAATTAGCGATTGCTAGAGGTCTGCGCAAGTATGTCTTGGCCAATACGCAGGAGGTCACTGTATGAGCACCAGTAAATTTCTGTTGTCTTATGATGAGGACTACGATTCTGACATTCATCAAATTATTTCAGAAACACCACGGAAACGCATTAGTGAACGTCTTCGAAATTTGATTCGCCTGGGGTTAATGGTGGAGAGTCAAGGGATTCAACATGTTGTTCATCAGCAAGTGAGTATGGCTCCCCTTAAAGTGGATTTGGATCCTCAAACAGGGGGGGCGGTGGAAGATGGTGTTTATAACCCCAGTTCGTTAAATGAGCCTTCATCCAGGGACCAGATACAACTGCAACCGCGTCGTAAGAAACCTATTCAAATCACCCCTCCTAAGTCTTAAGCAAAGGACGACAGCTATCCCAAAAGGAGGCGTATTTGTGCTTTGGTATATTCTGCGGGAGAGATTCTGGGAATTGGTGAAATCCCCATATCGAGTACTAATTGGTATGGTGATATTTTTCATCGTAAGCCTCAATCTACCTGACAATTTGAAGCCCCCAATGCTCACCTTTATCACGGCGCCAGCTGGGTGGTATGCCATCAATCGATTGATTCAATGGCTTATTCCCGGCTTCAGTGGGCTGTTTATGCGCTGTTTGGATGTGCTGTTTTTCCTTAAGTTGTTGTGGATTATTTTCGTGTTGCCTATCAAGTTCGTATGTTCCATGCTTCTTGGCCCCATTGCTGTTTTATATGTGTTCTATCAGCTGATTCGAGATGTTGCTCGATTCGTAAATCAGAGACAAAAACGGAGAACACTAAAGAACCATATTTTAAGGGGAGATTGGGAGAAACCACGTTTGTATCGAGTGAAGTAGAGGTGAGGCAAAAGTATGTTTGATAATATGTCCAGAGAAGACGACGAGCGGATGGGGAGTATTTTTGCAATTATCCTTGGTGCTGCGATCCTTTTGATTGGCGGGGCATATTTTATTGTCGGGAAAAAAGGGTGGGCTGTCGTTCGTAAACATCCCAATGAATTTGGCAAAATATTGTGGTACCACTTAGAGCCCGTTGTAATGGGTGCGGTACATATTATGGCGTGGGCGATTGTCACTGTATTGGTGATATGGGGGCTATTAAAATTTTCGCAATTGTTCTTCCGCTTTGAACGTGGTAAGCGGTTGCAAACATTTGAGGTTGTATTGAGTCGAGATGATACGACAGAACCGTTTGAAATCGCAAAGTTTTTCGATTCGGTCAATGGGATGCTCCTCCCTCGTTTTCAGTGGATCGGATGGTTTACGGGATACTCTTACGTAAGTTGGGAACAAGGCGTGGAGAACGGGAACAAGTATATTCGTTTAACGGCCCCTGGTGCGATTCTGGACCGGATTTGTGGGCGGTTGAAGGCTACCTATCAAAACGTTCGTTTTGAACGCTTAGAGAGGCAGGAGAGGCCCCTTCCGAAGGATATTTTACAGCTTCGTTTAGAACGGAACTGGTTTTATCCGTTGCAGACCTTAAAGAACTATCAAGCTTCTATCTCGGAATCTTTTTTTTCTGCCCTTGATGATGTAGAGGATGATTGTGGATTTCAGATCGTGATGGTGCCACTTAGTCTACGGAAGCAAAAGAAGCTTAGGAAGTTGCACGAGCGATTTGAGGAAAATCGAGTGAAGCGATCGGCCCACAATCCATTGGATCCCGGGCTTGGCATGATTGCACAGAAAGAACTCAAGGCATCTGTTGAAAGTCGAGGAAAGGGAATTTACCACACAGAAATCCGCTTGTTTGCTGGTTCTTCCGAAGCACGGCAAAGTGTCATTGGCGCGATGACCGAGGCCTCCGCCGAAAACCGTCTCATTCCCCAAAGTTACTTTGGATACATTGGTCTCCTCATGATGAAAAAACTTTGGTGGACATGGACAACGCTTGGGATGCCATCTATGGGTGTCGGTCCTTCTGTCACGTTGTCTTCATTCCACCTAGCTACACTTTTACAGTTGCCCTCGATGCGTTTGCGTAGCGCTGGATTCCGACGTAGTTCCATCCGGCGTGTTCCTGTTCCGAGGGGATTACCTTGTGACGTTCAAACCGCCTTTATGACGACAGAAGAAGGGCGGGATGTTGGCATTGCAGAGGATATGCGATACCAGAATCTTTTTCTTGTGGGGATGCAGGGGAGCGGTAAGTCGGAAGCGCTTCGTCAGTACGCAGGAGGTGTACTTTCAGACCCCAAGCAAGCGGCCGTCATTGTGACGCCGGATCGTGAAGATGCACGTAAGTTTCTGCGATATATCCCGCCGGAAAAGCCCGTCTATATTCTTGACCTTTCACGCCCGGGAGAATGGGGACTCAATATACTCTCGGACGATACGGTGCCGACCGATCAGCTTGCAGGCAACTTGTTGGCTGCGTTTCGAACGGCTTATGGTGAAAGTTCGGTCATGTGGCAGTCGGCTGAATTCTTACAACAACCGATCTATGCGTTGCGTAAAGTTCGGGAGCATTCCGATGACTGGCGCAAGGCGATTCCGCTCCTTGATTTCCGACACGTTCAACAAATGCTGGTGAAAGAGCAATTCAGAAACAGCGTGCGGAGTTATTTACCTGAAGATTCTCAAGAGTATTTTTACTGGAATGTGCAGTTTCCGCTCTTGTTGGAGAGCAAAGGTGAGTATAACCGAACGGTCAGGCCGATTCTGAACAAATTAACAGAGCTTTTGTCGAGTGATCGTGTACGTACGATGCTTTGTCATCCGAATCCCATCACGATTCGGAAAATCATCGACGAACGGGCTGTATTGCTCCTCTATACTGCGAAAAACGAGGTTGGGGAGGAAACCGCAAATCTGTTTGCCAACATGCTCATGAGTCTTGTGTTCCAGGGTGTGAACAGTCAGGCAGAGTTACCGGAAAGCCAGCGGGTGATGGTCAATCTGTTTCTTGATGAAGTGCATGGGTATGCGAATAAGGCCCTACAAACCTTGCTTCAGGAGTCGCGGAAATATGGAGCGAGAACGGCAGCCGCGACTTTGTCACTTTCTAGTTTGTCTCCCGAAGTTCGAGAGACGTTTATGCAACTGTTTGGCCACAAGGTGGTCTTTCGAACGAATGAGCAGGCGGAGGCGGAGACCTGGGCGAAATCATTTGCGCTTCGCTTTACAAATCTATTCAGTGTCACCGATGAAATCCAGGATCGGATTTTAATTGGACCGGATGACATCAACAGTTTGCCACGCTTCCATGCAGCTGCGCGGTTTGTAGTTGATGGGGAACCGCTTCCTGCGTTTATTGCACAAACAAGACCGTTAGACCCGCGAGCAAAGGATGAATGGATGAATGCTCATCCTTGGCCAGAACAACGAATCCTTTCGATTACGCCCGTGAGTTTCCCCGAACCGAGACAGGAAGTTACCGAGGAACCAGAAAGCACAATTGTACCCAATCCCGAATGGACAGAATCCCCTGAGACAGAAGTGGTGCGGGTTGTTGAAGAGGCGGCTGATGAGCCATTGATGGTATGGCCGGAAATCGCTGGACTTACAAACGACATCATCGGGGAAGTACTTCGTGACTTAAGACTTGAGCCACAGGGAATGTACAGCCGAGTTCTTGAACTTCTTCAGACCATCGAAGCGCTTGAGGATGATGGCGAATTGGACGTGTCACCGCGGGTCTTTCTGTATCGCCATCTTAAAAAATACTCTGTGAAAGGAGTTCACTCCTAATGGATTTTTTACGAACGACTGCACTTCCGTTATGGGAGAGATCCGAAGAAGCTTGGGAACTGATGAGAATTCTTCAGCCGATTGAAGAGGATAAATTTAATCTGACTTCGAGGGACCTCGATATTTTGCAAGCGCTACTAGAGCATCGATTTCTAACTTTGAATCAGATCGTCCGGATACATTTTCGTAGTAAATCTGGTTATTACACATGCAGCCGAAGAATGCGGAAATTGTTTCAAATTGGCCTCGTCCTTCGGTATCGTCCTATGGTCATGAAAAACGAGGGATCGGCGCCCTATATCTTCTCGATCAGTCAATTGGGTTATGAAGTTATCTCTAAGACTCGATTTTTAGAACAGGACATTTCCAGCTTGTACTATCGGGAAGACGGAAACATCATTGAGCTTTCGCGCATTATTCACGAACTGGAATTGAATGATTTCTGTCTGGATTTCTTTGAAGAAGCGATTGCAAAAAAGCTTCGGTTCGAGTGGACACCTACTCGATTAACAAGGCAATCTTTTTCGGTGACTGGAGGCAAAACTTTCACGGTCGAGCCGGATGCTGTGTTTCATATTTATACACAAAAAGGCGAAAGGGTTTTACATATTGAGTACGAGCGTTCTGCAGATCGAAGGCGTTTCCGGCAAAAAATAGAACGCTGGAAAGCGTATCGAAAGCAGCAAGCGTGGCGTGAAAAGTATGGCGCAGAGCCTTTTATTTTGGTGGTCGGTCATGAACGATCTGTGGAAACAAACGGGAGGAAGAGGCGAGTTTTTAATTCCATTCTGCCGCTACAATCCATCGCTGAATTTCGCCAGTTTGAGAATATTGCTTTTCTGACTTTAGACGAGAGACAAAAGGGCGGGTGGAATTGCTTGCCGATGAAGAACATTACAAAGACGATATGGGACTATGTAGTAGGTTAAAGCCAAAGTTCAAATCTAAGTGTTCAATTCTAATATGTTCAAATCTATAGTGATGAAATCTAAAGTGTTCAATTTATGATTTGAACATCGACAAATATTAGGATGGTGGAAAAATCCCTTATACAACAAGCTCCTCCCGCCTTCGAGGAAGGGAGTCGCGGCAAAATCGTCCCGCGACTCCCTTCCTCGACCACTTTCTCCCCCACAGGAGTGGGGTCAACGGGGCGGCGGGCGGGCTAGTTGTATAGGATTTTTTAGTTGTGTAGTAGTGAGTGATGAAAAGAAGAAAGAGAAAGGACAAAGACAAAACAAAACATAGAGGCCGATGGTGGATCGAGGGGTGGAAATGGTTCTGGGGTTGCAGTTGGTGGTTGGGTACAAAAGATGGACATCCAAGCGGTGTGTGTGGCTGAACAGGGAATTGGTGCCGACTCGTAGCTGGGTCAAAAAACGGTGTGGTGTGCTGAACTGGGTGTTTCATGGTGTTTCAATGCCGCTTTATATTCTCTGGAGGATGGAATGCAAAAGATTGCACCTGCGTGATTTTTTATACCTGATTGTGCATTGTTATTCGGTGTGTGCGACTTCTCAGCAAGACTCCTCGGCACACTTGGGTGGTTGGTGGAAGTGGCGTAACGGTGGTCTGTAGTGGTTGGGACTCGACTCCGCTCGGGTCTCTTTATTGTGCCATGCGGCGCAACTGGCCCGAAAAAGCAGCCAGTCCTCCACTTTGTTTCGGCCCTCCGGGTGCACTCGCATGATGGGGCTGGGTTGACCCGAAACGGGTACGATTCGGCCAGCGCGCCATAGGAGGAGTTTACACATGGAGAACATCGATATCGTGAGAGTTGTACAGGTTCGGGAGGCAACATTGGAAACTGAACGATTCTCGATACGCAGTGCAGATGATGCCGCATCTATCTTCCAAAGTTATCTCGAAGGTGTGGACCGGGAGCATTTCGTCGTGGCGGCACTCGATACGAAGCATGTCATCAACGCGATACATACCGTATCGGTTGGATCGCTCGATGCGACGATAGTGCATCCACGTGAAGTCTTCAAGTTTGCGATTTTGGCCAATGCCTCCTCGATCATCGTCTGCCATAACCATCCATCAGGAAACAGCCAATATTCAACGGAAGATGTACAGGTGACGAAGCGCCTAGTTGAGGCCGGCCGAATTCTAGGAATCGCTGTCCTAGACCATATTGTCGTTTGCGATCACTCTTTTTGCAGCCTTAAGTCAATGGGTTTGATGTAGGGTCTCCCCCTACATCTTTTTTTCCTCTGAAGTTTTACTTGGCCCATTTTGTGTATATAATTAATATATAAATAATATTCTGGAGTGGTACATGTGGCCAGGCCAAAAAAGCCGCAGAATGAACGTCAGACAGAAAAGATTGTGTTATACGTAACGCCAGATACGAAGCTCGAAGCCATGCAGGCAGCTGAGGGACTGGGCATATCGGAGTCCCAATTAGGTGAAATGTCCATGAAACGGTATTTTTCATCTTTGAAGCAGGGAGCAACTCCGGTGGAATATGAAATGATGAAAAGTGAATTGATTGCCACAGGACCTGTCAAAGATGAAGACATCTTACGACAACGGAAGGCACTTGATTTGTCTTTCGTGTACGAAGATGAAGAATGGGAAGGCTTCATTCGGTGGTTCGTGAACCATGGAAGTCACGTGGAATTTACCGTACAGGGACGTGGAACTGGTTTCACATGTATTGCTGGTCAAACCCTCTCCGGATACTTCTTGGCGATACCGACGTATCAGGTCTGTATGAGCTTAGCCGAACCGAGTGATACGTTGTACAACAAAGAAAAAGCGCTCTCTTGTAGTGGACTGAACCGTATTGATGGATTGACTGCAGTTTATGCACTGCAGGCCTTGAATGAGGCTGGGTATTTGAGATGAATGTGGAATGGTTTCACTGTAAAAAGTGCGACATCTGGAAGATAATAAAGAGCCTTGGGTGGGTTGTTAGCTTAGTTCCTTGCTCATGTTGCCATCGGCGTATGAAACGTGTTGAATTCGTCCAAGTGAAGTTGAAAATATGAAAAGTGGATAGGCACAACGAGAGCTAGAGTCCAAGAATAATGTTCCTAATAAATCTCGAGAATATACACCGATTTGGGTTTATATACCAAAAATCGTTTCTGGTATTTGCTTAATCGTGGCATGCCGATTTTTTATCAGATGCGCCGTAAAACCCCTTGCTTTAGCTATGGGAATATAAGGCGCTCGTCGTTAGGCGAAATGTCTTTTAACGATCAACTAAGCGCTAGATGAAATAGTGGTATCTAACTTGTTTTGGTAAGATGTTCTTGGGTGATCGCAATGAGTAGAGACGTCGAATCGAATCGAAATGTCACATTTGACTGCAAGTACCATGTTGTGGTTTTGTCCGAAATACTGGAGAAAGGTTCTTGTAGAGCCTGTTGAATCACGTTTGAAGCAATTGTTAATACAGAAGGCGACAGAAATCCAGACCGAAATCGTTGAAATGGAAATCATGCCTGACCACGTTCACCTTCTCATCAAGTGTGATCCACAATACGGGATACACAAGGTCGTCAAACAACTCAAAGGGCACATTTCGAGAGTCCTTCGTGAACAGAAATCGAGGTGATCGTATGAGCAGCGTACAAGTTCAGGCTCTATCCAACCAAGGAACAACAGGGTCGAATTCAGTTCACGGTAGAACGTTGTAGGCTTCTGTATAATCGCCTTCTTGACGAGCGCAGAGTAGCCTACGAGACAGCGCAAACGAC
>NZ_JBHUCX010000053.1:0-747 GCF_042678105.1 Alicyclobacillus fodiniaquatilis | reverse complement strand
TAAGTTTGTCGTCATCGACCCGAAACCGGGTGATCTACCCCTGGTCAGGGTGAAGTGCGGGTAACACCGCATGGAGGCCCGAACCCACTGGCGTTGAAAAGCCAGGGGATGAACTGGGGGTAGGGGAGAAATTCCAATCGAACCCGGAGATAGCTGGTTCTCCCCGAAATAGCTTGAGGGCTAGCGTCAGGGAATGAGAAGTGGAGGTAGAGCACTGATTGAATGCGGGGCCCGCGAGGGTTACCAAGTTCAGTCAAACTGCGAATGCCACTTTGTCGAAGAACCTGGCAGTCAGACTACGAGTGATAAGATCCGTGGTCAAGAGGGAAACAGCCCAGACCAACCGCTAAGGTCCCAAAGTACTGGTTCAGTGGGGAACGATGTGGCGTTGCACAGACAACCAGGATGTTGGCTTAGAAGCAGCCACCATTTAAAGAGTGCGTAATAGCTCACTGGTCGAGTGGCGCTGCGCGGAAAATGTAACGGGGCTAAACCAGGCACCGAAGCGATGGATGGAAACATGGTAGGGGAGCGTTCCATTGGCGGAGAAGCTGTGCTGTGAGGCATGGTGGAGCGAATGGAAGTGAGAATGCCGGTATGAGTAGCGAAAAGACAAGTGAGAATCTTGTCCGCCGAAAGCCCAAGGGTTCCTGGGGAAGGCTCGTCCGCCCAGGGTAAGTCGGGACCTAAGGCGAGGCCGAAAGGCGTAGTCGAAGGACAACAGGTTGAAATTCCTGTACCACCGCG
>NZ_JBHUCX010000052.1:0-4929 GCF_042678105.1 Alicyclobacillus fodiniaquatilis | reverse complement strand
CCGCCTCCACCGTAAAGGAAGTAGGCGTCAAAAGAAACAAAAATGAATTGTGTATGATTCAACTGACAGCCGTAATCCCTTGTCACCAAAGGGGTTACAAGGCGATTCTTACGTCACAGTATCCTTAACTCAAAAAGCCAATCATACTAACCGTGTAATGAAGCACGCTTGCTCTTTTGCTCCTTTTAATCCTTTTAATCTTTATATCTTCATCCCTAATCCTTTATCTCCTGACCCCCTATATTTCCCACCCCAGCCCTCCTGCCGTCCCATTCCCCCCATGTTTTTGGGGGGAATGCGGTCGAGGAAGAGAGTCGCGGGATGATTTATGCCGCGACTCTCTTCCTCGACCGCAGGAGGGCGCGCTCTGACTGGGATTAACGAACATTACCATATTTTATGAATAGCACTATTAAAAATAGTGCTATTCAGATAGTCACCTTCAAATAATGCTATTCAGACGGTGCTACTCAGATAGTGCGCATGATTCCTTTTTCACTCCAAGCATGTAGAGTCCCAACCTATAGCATGCCTGTGCCGCCTCATCTACTGTCATGCCAAGGAGATCCGCTATCTTAGGTATAATCAATCTGTTAAAAATACAAAAGCAGCCCTATTGTAGGAGCTGCTTTATATCCATCATTCAGCCACCTCACCGGTATCGTCCATCCGGTCGGTACGCTTCAGACCTGGCGAATGTATCATGTGTAACCCTTGACCGTTTTCTATTGAGGGTCTCGCCCTCTTTGTAAGCAATGTTCCTAAACCGTTTATGTTCACGAATGGTTGCCAACTTCGATACATCCCATAAAATCTGAAACAGTTTTCGCTGTTCTTTAATAGGCGGTAATTCAGTAAAACCGAAAACATTCTTAAGGATTGGTTCCATGTCTCTCGGTTTGCTGGATTCATGTAAAGGATATTGACCTCGTTGTCGTAGGAGTTCGGTAAGTTTTTTGTGGAATCTATGGAGTTCACGAGCAAAGGGCTTGTCCACTTTAACCACCACGTTATACATACTGCGTAGTGTTTGGAGTGTATCCCACTCCTTTTCCACGTTATCCATGTACTGATTGGTGGCTTCGATACTAAAGGTGCCGATTAAGGTGATGAATTGCCGAATGCAGCGTGAGCCTACTTTGAGCATTTTTCCGTTGTTTTCATTTCGGATTACACAATTAAAGTTACGGAGCTGTGCGTTACAGATTTCGCAGTGGTCAGTAAACCCGACAGAGCCTGAACCGATGATTTCAACAAATCTCCACTCTGTACGTGCATCCTCATAAGTGTTTGCTTGACTAAACCGAACGAGATTTTCCTTTACGTACTCTTTTGGTTCCTTCAATTCACTTACAGGAGAGATAACGACCGACTTACGGCTTCTGAATTTGCTCAATAAACCATCTCCATATCCAACGGAATCAATTACCAATGCACATTATACTGATGAGAATGTATGTTCGCAATAGTTAATCGCTATATATAGCGTCAATTTTTTATTTTCAAACACCACAAACACTACTTGCGGTTTCCGTGATAAACAAAAACAGCCCCAATAGAGGCTGTTTTTGTTATACATCGAAAGCCATGGCGGGCCCTCCCTTCTAGGGGGTAGAGCCGTGAGCAGACCCGTTATTGGACTCTTGCCCATTTATAACACTTTCGTTATAATTTATAACGAAAACTGCATAAAATGCGGGAAGGCGGATCATCGTACGATATCGTTTTGTACGAGGATGACCGTGGCAACAGTGAAATTGCTGATTTTCTTGCCCAAGTTGCAGAAGATGCGGCAGCAGGGAAAAAGGATGCTGTCACATTGAAAAAGCAAATCGACTTGAATCTGGAGTTGCTCAAACAAGCTGGTACACGTATTGGAAAGCCATATGTGGATCATATTGATGGCCCAATTTGGGAGCTACGTCCTGGTCGGTATCGGGTGCTTTTTGTAGGGTGGAATGGGAGTCATTTTGTCTTACTGCACCACTTCATGAAGAGTACTCAAAAAACGCCTAGACGTGAAATCGAAAAGGCGAAGCGAGAATACAGCCAATGGGTGAAGAGCCACGGTCAGTAGCTAGGGGAGGGGGATGCCCCTCTCTAAAACTAAACGTTCTCTTCAGAGACGTATGTAGAGGGCCGCGATACGACGATATATAGATTCGGGGAGGTTTCGAAATGAACGAAAGGAGAAAGCAGGAATTAACGCGTGGTTCTGATGGACTGCTACATTGGGATGATGTACGTAATGATCTCTATAGCAAGGCAGAGCAGAGTGAAACAGACCATCTTGTTAGATTGATTACGGCGATGGTTTTGCGTCGAAAAATACTGGGCCTGACCCAAGATGAACTTGCACAACGTGCTGGAGTAAAACAATCTGCGATTGCAAGATTGGAGACGGGGAATTCTGTACCACGTGTAGATACATTGTTTCGTGTAGCAGATGCATTAGATCTGCAGTTGGAGTTAATACCTAGAAGTCGCGAAGGTGCTAATGAGCAAGCGGCAGCAGCTTTTCATGTATAATCGTATCAGAGAGATTTGAACGAAAAAGACAGCGAAAAACCATAGCCTTTTGATTCAATTCAAGGCTCTAACCGGTTACTTCAACATGACACGCACAGTACACAAACCACCTGCCTACGCTAAAGCACGGGTACAGTTACCCCAAACAGAGATGCCATTGAATCATTTTTCCGATTCGATGGCATCTCTGTTTCCATAGGGGTCTGGGGGCGATAGCCACCAGGCAGGGTTTGGGACGGCAGGCCCAACAAGCAGGCCGAAGGGGTATCCAGGCGACCGTTTGAGCGAAGCTAAAACGGCTCGGCGGATAGCCATAGGCGAAGCTTGCCATCTACCATGGATACTTCTTTTTATGCTATGCTTACATAGGGGGTGGGCGTATGCCTGGCGATAACCGAAAACGCAAACGTATGGTGCCCATTCGTTTGTCGGATGAGGAGTTCGAGCGCGTCGAGCACAAGGCCCGCGCACTCGGCATGACCGTACCGGCCTTCCTCCGCGAACTGGCACAAAAGCAGCGTGTTCACTCGCCGGTCATTGACCGCGAGGGGGCGACAGCATTGTCGCGCCAGATTCGTGCCATCGGCAACAACATCAATCAGCTCACGAAGTTAGCGCACACAGAGAAGGTGACCGTCGTCCAGCTCGATGATGTCCGAATGGAGTTGCATGCGCTACGGCAACAATTAAGCTCTCTTCTACAAAACAAGCAAACCGCCTCATCAACTATTGCGAGCGAAAAGCAACAGAACGAGACGGTGTGAATTGCGACCCAGAATATGCCCGCGAACAACTCAAGTGGACACGAGAAGAATGGGACAAAAACGACGGGGTGCAAGCCCATCACGTCATCCAGTCCTTTAAGCCAGAGGACAACGTCACCAAAGAACAGGCCAATGAGCTTGGCAGAAAGCTCGCCGAGCAGATTGCACCAGGCTATGAAGCACTCATCTACACACACACCGACAGAGAACACATACATAACCATATCGTGATCAATTCAGTGTCCTTTGAAGATGGGATGAAGTATCACTCTGATCGAGCGCAGCTCTACAACATCCGGCAAAAATCGGACGAGCTTTGCCTGGAACAAGGTCTAAGCATCGTTACGGAAAAGAACGCACCGGAACGCTTCAAAATGGCCGAATATAAGCTCGTAGAACGTGGAGAAAAGCTCTGGAAGGATGAACTACGTTCTGCCATTGACGATGCAAAGAGACAAACCGATTCCCTCGAACACATGCGAGAATATCTCCAAAAAACATACGACATCGAAATGAAAATCCAAAACAAAAACGTGAGCTTTCTCCATCCGGAAAAGCAACGGTACTGCAGAGGCGACACGCTCGGAGAAAATTACTCGAAAGGAGCGTTACAACGTGGATATGAACAGCAGAGAGAAAGCGCAGCTCCAACCAAAGACGGACACATCCGTCGCGCTCGCGGAACCATCGCAGAACGAGACCGAATCTTACTTGGCGGAAATCTCGGACCACTTAATGACCATCCGCAGCCATCAAGGCGTGGTACAGGATCGATTCACGACGGTCTCGAAAAATCTCGAACAGAGCAACGAAGCGCGGATCGAACTATTGAACAAGGTAAACCACGCAATCAAAGGATTGGAACAAAGACAACAGAAATTCACTCAGGAAGTCCTGGACACATTGAAAACACAAAATCGAACCCTCAACACACGCTTAGAGACCAAGGAAAAGGAATTAACCCAAGCCTTGACGGAAGTCCAAAAACTCAAGCAGGAACTGCTGAACGGATTCATGAACCTGCACAGCAAGAGCAAGGAGCCCCTCTCACACAAGCTCTACAAAGTGGGAACCATCTCCCTGGGGAGCATCATGGGCGGACTCATCATCTTCCTGATCATGCGGATTCTATGGCCGTAGACATCTTAGATACATTGGCGAAAATCGGCCAGGAAATCGAAAAAACTCAAGTGCAACAGCCACGGAGAATAAAACCTAGGCAACAAAAATCGAAAACTCAACAACGACCATATCGAGATTATGGATTCGAACGCTGAAAAGCGGGCTGTGGGTTTGATGGACAACCCAACACCAGGGTTGACCACAAGCCCCACAGCCCCTACAAGGGAACAGCCGCTAACGCTCGTTCCCTCTCGGCTTCGCCGATTCACCCTCCCCGCCTCCTCCTCCTAAAAAAATTTTATATAGATATATTTATATAACTCCTAAAGAACCAAACCAGCTCATTGGGGACGCTTGACACAAGGGTTAACCTTGGCCACCTTGGTGAATGTTCGGAGGTTTGAGGAGATTAGCTGGGTTGTAGACACAGCGTCCCCTACCCTACCTTCTAAATAGTGTAGGAGACACCCTTGAATCAACCACCTCGGAGCCATGCCCCGTCGGCCGTCGTCGG
>NZ_JBHUCX010000051.1:0-3152 GCF_042678105.1 Alicyclobacillus fodiniaquatilis | reverse complement strand
GCCACCGCTTCTGGTGTCCGCTCCACTTGCTCCTCAAACAGCTCGTGAATCGTCTTGTCCTTCTCATACTCCTTGCCTGTATCATTAAACTCCACCAACACTTGTAGACGTTCTGTCTCGCGTAACATTGATAGTTCCGAAATCTTAGCATGCTCCTGTTTTATAATGTTTCCCAGGATAATTTCCATACTGTATAGCATACTTTCAATAATGAAATTACTAAAACGTTCTGGATTATATGCCATCTTCAATGTCAATACTTGATTTGGTAAAACAATCATATTTAACGGATAATGAGTCTGTTCTATAACTCGTTCCTCAGAAATGCGTAATTCTGCACCAAGGTCTTCATTTGCTTCAGAAGTTAAATAGTTCTCAAATATATATAAACTTTCAAAAAGAGGAGTACCTTGTGGAATCTCACTCCACTCTTGTATGTTAATCAATGAGCTATACCCGTTTTCTTGACATTCCAATTGATTCTCCTGAATCCGCTTGAACCAATCTTTGATTGGTTCATCATCAACTTGCACACGCATCGGAACAGTATTAATAAATAAGCCAACCATACTTTCAACACCCTGCAAGTCAGATGGTCGCCCTGATATCGTGACACCAAACAATATGTCTGCTTCTCGGCTATATCGACTGAATACAAGAGCCCATGCACCCAGTATGAGAGTATTTACTGTAAGTTGGTTTTGATGTGCCCATTTCTCTAATCTCTCTGTCAATTCTCCAGACAACTGACGTTCTGAAACTCCGCTATCCTCTATCACATTTACTTTTCGATACAGCTGCCCCCATTCTAATGGGGTAGGCGATGTGAATCCTTGTAATTTTTCTCGCCAAAATTTCTCTGTTGACTCAACGCTACGATTATTTAACCAAGAAATATACTCACGATAAGATCGTGACTTATCTCGTTTGGGCACATCACCTTTAGAATATGCTATGTAGTATTCAAATACTTCTTTCAAAACACGTGAAGTACTCCATCCATCCAAAAGTATGTGGTGGTGACACCAAATAATTCGATATATTTCCCCGGTCCAAATTATACTTAACCTAGAGGAAATTCCTTTATCAAGTTCAAATCCACGGACTCGATCTTCCTGAATGAACTTTTCCCACATTTCATGTTGAATTCCCTTACACATATCAGTCCAATCATATTCCTCAACCACAATTCGAGCTTGTTTTTTTACCAATTGATGCGGTTCTCTTAACCCCTCCCATTTGAATTCAGATTTGAAAATGTCATATTGATTCATAACTTGTCTATATGCTCGTATCAACGCACGAATATTTGCTGATTTCGATAGTTCACCAGTATTTTGAATCACATAGTTACCCGAATTATTATCATAGAGAGCATGAAATAACATACCGGCCTGTAAAGGAGTAAGTCGGTATATATCTTCAATTGATTGATCTTTCCCCACCACTTCATCAACTTCAGCTTGATTCAATCTCGCAAGAGGAAAGTCAGAAGGAGTGTAGATGCAAGTGTTTGGATTTGCACAATAATCTATGAATTCTACTAGACTCTCCATATACCTATTTGCTACCATTTGAATCGTGTTGGGGGAATGTAGTGACTTACTATATAGCCAAGTAACTCGTAATTCGCTATCAACAATCATTGCATTAACATCTAATACATGTCTACGTGTAGCCCGCTCATCGCGAGAATATCCACTCGATTCTGTTCCCTCGCGAAACATCGATTTTCTTGATACAATCTGATCAAATTGCCCCAAATAATTAAATCCAATACTAGCCCTTTTGGTTCCATTTTCACTGGTTAGATAATTGCTCAAATACCGCAGTACGCCATATCCAATTCCTCGATTTGGAACTCTTCGTACTTGTTCCTTAACAACACGTAAAATATCACCCAGATCCTGTTTCTCCTCATTTCGTACCAACAAAGGATAAACACTAGTAAACCAACCTACGGTTCTCGAGACATCAAGGCTACCCAGAATTTCTTCCCGCCCGTGACCTTCTAAATCCACTAAAAGATCTTGTTGCCCTGTCCAATTACATACCACTTGCAATAAAGCTGCCAACATTACCTCGTGAATGTGAACACGATGTGTTTTCGGAATATTCATAAGTAAAGAACGGGTTTTTTCAGCGTCAAGTGTTACTGTAATACCAGAAACATCTCCTTCCCTGTTTGTGCCTTCTGGATAATCAATAGGAACATCAATTAATCTGGATTCAATCTCCTTTGACTGTGATAACCAAAAGTCCCTTTCCTCTTTAAATTTATCCGATACACTATATTCAATAAGTCGTTCCGTCCAAATTTGAACTGATACCGTCTTTTTTGGTAAACGAATAGGCTCGTTACGTGATAAATCTTCATACGCTTTCTGTAAATCTTCTAAAAGAATTCGCCAAGAGACCCCATCTACTACCAAATGATGAATTACCCATAATAGTTGCGGTTTTTTCGATTCACCCAAATCAAAATACACCAAACGTATTAATGGTCCATGTGTGATATTTACACTTTTTTGCGCACGTTCTACCTCCCTTTCTATGGCCTGTTGCTGGTCACTTTTAGACAACGCAGACAAATTAGCTTCTTCAAAAGGTATATCTTGAGATTCGATATCCGTATAGCTTGATTCCCAATTACCATTTATCTGTGTAAATCGAAGACGAAGTGCATCGTGATGTACCAGTAAATATCCAATTGCTGTGCGCAACCAATCCTTATTTATCGGCGCTATGAGTGAAAGTAGGACAGATTGATTCCAATGATTATATGACGCAAACTCTTGTTCGAAAAACCATTTTTGAATTGGCAATAAAGATACTTTTCCTGTAACCAACCTGTCTTGCATAAAACCGTCCTGCAAAAATTCTGTCACTAAAGCTAGTTCAGAAATTGTTGGATACTCAAAAATTTTTCTCACGGATATTGAAAGACCGCTTTCGCGAGCCTTTGAAACAACTTGAATGCCAAGAATTGAATCTCCTCCTAAATCAAAAAAACTATCATTAACTCCCACATGATCTATACCCAGAACTTCTTCCCATATGCTGACCAGCCGTTTCTCCAGTTCTGTTACTGGTGCCACATACGTTCGCATTCCCACTTCATAATCCGGTTCTGGTAGCGCTCTTCGATCCAC
>NZ_JBHUCX010000050.1:20597-35023 GCF_042678105.1 Alicyclobacillus fodiniaquatilis | reverse complement strand
ACGGTTTTTCACCCGTTCCGTTCAAAATCCTTACACTTTAATTCGACATTTGATACGCGAAACCCTTGCTATTATTGGACTTTTGAATCATTCAGCAGCCCCTAATTATCCCAATTACACATTTAATCCACATACAAACTTTGGCTGTTGGTTTGTCAGTCACAAATACATTCTTATTCAGATAGGCGCAATCAATGCCCTATCTTGTGTATAATTATTGAATACCTGGTATGATATCCCTGATATTCGTATGTTTAATAATGTGAATAGAATCTTCAGGTTCTGGCATGGTTTCTTCGCACCAGAATATTCTAATGCCTATGACTGAGTTTATCAGGTTTTTTGAGTGCCTGCCGTCTGCGGATGATCTCTCGCATGACATTTTGTTCGATAATGATTAACTGATCCAGTGTGGCATCCTGCCGGATGTATCTTACTGTCTTGAGAACTGTCTTCGGCAACTTATCCATTTATTCCCTCCTGAAACGACACGATTGTTCCTGATGGTATATCAGACACAGGACTACCGATCAGTATTGATAGTCAAAAATACATGGTAACTATATCGCTTTAAAGAGCGCATTCCAAGTTTGTGGGCCAACAATACCGTCCACAGTCAAACTATGAGTCTTTTGAAAAGCTTTCACTCCAGCCAAAGTTTTAGGACCAAAAATCCCATCGGCAACACCGGTATCATCCCCTTCCTGATTGAGTTTTTTCTGTATTATATTTACACGAACGCCTGTATATCCGTATTGAATCAGGTGTCCTGGATACTGCGACGTAGGCTTTGATTCAAGTGTTTGATGAACGACTGTTTGTTGTTGCGCTTGACTTTGGGAAGAGGTTGCCACGAAAAGATTGTGATAGATAGTCGATAGAAGCTGGCTTTTATAGTCCTGTGCTAACTTCCAAATCATAACACCGCCTAAATTGTGTTCATCCACATATTCGGTTTTCATAAAGATGGAGGCGGGGTCTTCAAAACTAATGAATTCTTTCCCATTAAATAGATAAGGTGATTCGGCTGGCGAATCCCAATGGTCGGTAAACCCACCTTGGTTCTTCCTATTCAAAACCTGGGTGACTAATGTGTTGTAGGGAACCGAAGTGGCCGTGCCTTGATACGGCTGATATAGCCCGTTGTTTTGATCCCTGACGTTCTGGTATTCATACGCAAAAAAGCGCATACCCATCACAATCTTGTCTGGTTCTACACCTTGCTTTAAGTAAAGTTGCACTGCCATGTTATCTGACCACTTCCCAGGATCAGCAGGATCCGTATTGAGTGGAGCTGCTTGACCTGTATAGGAACCCCAACTTCCATGGATGTCATAGGTCATCAAATTGAACCAATCAACATATTTCTGCATAGCGGCCAAGTTTGTTTCTTTTGTCGCATAAGTTGTATTAGCTGCGGCATCGACAGTAAGGTAATAATGCTTATGATCAAGAGCCCCTTGCGCGTCCAATTTTTCGCGAATTGTTTGTAGTAGTAATGTGTAGTTCTGGGGATCATTTGGATTGTGCTGGTCATTTGGATAGGAGCCTCCTTCGAGAGGATATTCCCAGTCAATGTCAACCCCGTCAAAGTCGTATTTTTTGATGAATTGAACGACACTGTCTGCAAATGTATCGCGTGATGTTTGCGTTGCAGCCACCTTCGAAAATTGAGATGAATTCCTCCATCCCCCGACGGAAATGATCGTTTTCAGATTTGGGTATCGTTTCTTCAGTTTAATCATTTGACCGAAGTTTCCTTTAATGGTATTTGGATCAGACGAGTCACCGCTAGATGATTGTCCGATGTCCAAACTCGGCTCGCCTAGTGCAATTTTCCCATCACTGTCGATGATCGCAAAGGCATAGTTGATCACATTCACTTCATTTGCTGGAATATCTGAAATGTGATAACCACTATATGTATCCCAGTTGGCGTAATAGGCGACTATCTTTCCCTTCCGCTCCAAAGGATTTGCTGTCGTGAAAATAACGGGATTGCTCGTTGGCGAAATATCGCCTTTAGCGTCAATGGATTTGACTACAAGATAGTATGTCTTGTTCGGACGTAGGTTGGACAGTTGAACTGACTTAGAGGAAGATTTGATGAGAATAGACGGAGAACTTGAGTTTGGTTGCCCTGGTATCACATCCGATTCGTCATTTATAACTTCGTACGTATTCCCCGTGCTATCCGCTGTACCTGTCTTCCAAGAGAGCGTTGCCCCTGTCTCCGTTACATTCGATACCTGTACATTTGTAGGCGAAGCCGGTTGTTGACTTTTAACAGTGGTGGACGCTGAAACTGGCTGACAGAAGACCCCAAATCCAAGCATGGCTGCTGAACCAAAGGCAAGTGCCCTTGTAGCTACGAATGTACCCTGATTGATCGTCATACTTTACCTCTCTTATAAGAATATTTAGAGAAAACTGCCGATAGTTTAAAATACTAAACACGTTTCAATTTTTAGTTGCTTAACCTGTCCAGTGAGAAATCAATGAATGGGCACTACCGATAAATCCCCCCTCATCAGTTTGTTGACTGCCATAGTGGTTCGGCATAATTCGACAACTTATGAGGGTCGAGACATCATCTCCCTTCATTTGACCAGAACAACTGGCCAAGTCACTTCTTCATTTCGCGATGTTTCTATAGAAGGCAAATCACGTTTCTTTGAACAGCACTACACTTGTAATTCAGTCTGGATATCAATAGGGTGTTAAAAAGTTACAATATACCACCCTCATAATTTGTTTGAATTGATTCGTATATCTTAACAAAGTTTTTAAGCAGCTATAGATAAGTGATAAAATTTGGAAAAGATTCAGAAGGAGCGAATAGATGGCTTACTTATCTCCAATTCAAGTCGCACATTATGCTTACGATGCTGGTTTCCGGGGTGCCTCTTTGGTGACTGCCGTAGCGGTCGCTGATGCTGAATCGACGTTTGACAGTTCCGCAATAAGTCCAGGAGATTCGTGCCTTGGGCTATGGCAAATCAACAAGGTACATGATGAGACAAACCCAAATGCCCTGTTCAATTCGAACTATAATGCAAAAATGGCGTACTCAATAAGTGATCATGGGACGAATTGGAGTGCGTGGAGCACATACACTAGCGGAGCGTACACAAGGTACTTGAATCTTGCAGAAACTGTCGCACGAGCAGCTACACAGCCCTCATATACTCACCTAAATGTACGTTTAAATGGCCAATCGTTCCCGGCAATCGAGGTCAAAAACACAACGTTTCTCCTGTGGACCGCCTTAAAAAAGTGGGATATTCCACACAGGTATCTCGGTAACGGTAAATTCTCCATTAACGGGCGAACAGTGCAGGGGATTGTTTATGAGGGGAATACCTATCTTAATTGGGGCTCGATACCTCATATCAAGGCCGTAAAAATCAGTGGCGAATTTAACTTCACCGACAGCCATTAAGACTCAAGTTTTGTGCTTTTCATTGAATTTCCCGTGATGTACAAAGCCAAAAAGATCGAGGAACCTTTCTCCTTTGTCTTTTATTTAGGGCGTGCCAAGAGGCGCGCCCTCACAAAAATAGCAGGTCTCACATTTTTATGCGATCAACCATTCGTGTTTAGTGGTTTCGACTAGGACGGGACAGCATCAAAATCCGGGTAATTGGGCAGAATTTATATTGAAGCAAGTCAAAATTATAGGAGCTAAGAATGGCTACAAATCATAAGAAACATTCAGCAGCCAAACCGGCGAAGAAACGTGGTCGTGCAAAACGCATCTTGGGATATACGGGACTGGCTCTTGCATTCATCATCTGTGCTGGCGGTGGAGTCGGGTTATATGAGTATCACCAACTCCAGCCAAAGAACTATATCACACCGAAAACACGCCCAGTTCTCGCTACCGGAACGAAGGAGCAATCAAAACAAGGGAACGGTACGTTCAATATGCTACTCTTAGGATCCGATGCACGTGCAACTGGCAGCAGTACTGACTTGTCTAATGCTGCCAGCCATTCAGATTCAATGATTCTCGTACATATAGACTTGAACAAACATCAATTCAATATGGTCAGTATCCCTCGGGATACGCGTGTATACTTGGCAGGCTACGGATATACCAAACTGACGAGTGTGCAATATATGGATCAAGTAAATCACGGTGAAAAACAGGGAATTATTGATACCGTCAAAGCGATCAGTCAACTCACCGACGTACCGATCAACTATTACGCGGAAACCAACTATTCTGGGCTTCAGAACATGGTTAATACGGTTGGTGGTATCACAATGAACTTGCCATTCCCGATTATGATTAATCACGCATGGTATCCGCAAGACAACGGTAAGTCGTTCACAGCAGGTCCTCACTTCGTGGATGGTCGGATGGCATTCGAACTTACCCATACAAGAGATGGGCTACCTGGCACTGACTTTGGTCGTCAGCGATTACAAGAAGCAGTATTAGTAGGAATTGCGAAAAAAATCATGAGTCCGAGTGAAGTAACGAAACTTCCTGCGCTGTCCAAAAGCCTTCGCAGATACCTAGTGGCGACGAATATGCCTCCACAGTTAATGATCAGTATTGGAATTGGAATGAAGGGTTTTTTCAATACAAGTCAGGACATCCACTATGAGCAACTTTTTGGTAAATCAGAAATGGTTTACAACGATGTTTTAAAAGCTTATGATGAGGAGATCATTCTGCCGAAATCTGAAATTCAGATGCTGGGAAAGAAGAATTTTTAGTAAACGACGACTCCAATCAATGAGAGCAAGCCCGATTTACCCTCAATATGGGTAACCAATTTTACATAATCATCTGAAGTTTTATGTTTCCAAGTGCGTAAGGAATACAACTTATGAAAAATAAATAGAAGATCGTCTGGGAACAAACCCGAAGAAATTTGAATGAAGGGTTTGTCGCTGTATGGAGACTTGATACAATTCCTTCGGGTTTGTTCACATAATATTTGTTATGTAAACAAGCAAACACATAACTTCCCCCTTAATCATATCTACTGCTTTCGCCCACGTTCCCACTGCTGCCGAATCTCTTGCGCTTGTGCCAGTTTTGCGCTCAATCCGTCTCTATCTTGTTCTTGCAACAAACGTGCAAACGCGTCCACTTCCTGCCGCAAATGTTCAAGGTAGTTGCGCACTGGCGCAGCGTTATCCAGCAATGTATCGACCCAGAATTCGGCTGGCGACGCCGCCAAGCGCGTGATGTCCCATAAAGCGGGGCCTGCTACAGAAGCCAATGACAGTGCTGCCTGCGCTATTCCTTTATCACTGGCTAACATCGCTGAAAGCGAGGTCAAGTGGATGCCATGGCTCACTTGCGCCATCATCTCATCATGTGTTTGGGCATCTTGGACAAAAGTCGGTTTTGCGCCGAATGTGGATACCAAACGAACCAAGTCAGCAGGTGTATGCCAGTCCTTCAGAAAGAGCCAAGGTCGTCCTTCAAACAATGTGGCGCTGGCTTCTTTGGGACCACCGCTTGCCTTGCCCGCCATCGGATGTGAAGGCACGAATTGAGCAGTTAGACCAACACGATGCGCTTCTGTACAGATGGATGATTTGACACTGCAGAGATCAACGACATTTGTTGCATGGGATGCGCCCCAAGTGAGTAAATCGCGTGCAGCGTGGACGGGAATTGCGAGAAAAAGCATGTCGTAGTTTTGTGTGACATCATCGCACGTCGGATAAATGTGGTGGAAGACGCTCAAGCGTGAGGCTTGTCCACGATATGTAGGGTTAATTTCCACCGCGTCGATGACCACGTTGGGGCACGTCGCTTGCACAGCAAGTGCAAGTGACGTGCCCATCAAACCGGCTCCGCAAATTAGCAACTTGCGAAAGTCATACTCCTCCATATTACAACACGCTCGTTTCGTTGCTGAACGACTGCACAAGTGTGTGTGTCTGGCGAACCTGTTTCGCCATTTCAGCAAACTGATCCAGATTCAAGCTTTGAGCGCCATCCGACCATGCTTCTGCAGGGTTGGGGTGGACTTCGACGATCACGCCTTGCGCGCCCGACGCGATGCCTGCACGCGCCATTGGTGTGACATAACGAGAGTTGCCGACACCATGGCTGGGATCGACCAAGATGGGCAAATGGGACAGATGTTGCACAACCGGTATGGCGTTTAAATCCAGCGTGTTGCGCGTGTAGGTTTCAAATGTGCGAATGCCGCGTTCGCAGAGAATGACGTTCGGATTTCCTTCTGACATCACATACTCTGCAGACATCAACCATTCTTCCATACTGTTGGCAAAGCCGCGTTTCAACAGCACGGCTTTATTGGTTCGCCCCACTGCCTTCAACAATGCGAAGTTTTGCATGTTGCGCGCGCCAATCTGCAGTACATCCACGTATTCCGCGACCAACTCCACAAGACCCGGCTCCATCACTTCGGAGACGATGCCAAGGCCTGTCGCTTCGCGGGCAGACGCCAAGTATTGCAGCCCCTCTTCACCAAGACCTTGGAAGGAGTACGGCGACGATCTCGGCTTGAACGCGCCACCGCGGAGCAATTGTGCGCCGCTCTTTTTGACCGCATGCGCGATGTCAATGATGCCTTCCAGCGATTCGACCGAACACGGCCCGGCAATGATGGTCGGTTCGCTACCGCCAATGACGTGATCCCCGACAGTGATTGTCGTGTTATCTGGATGAAAATCACGGCTTGCCAGTTTGAACGGATTGCTGACCGGCACGAGTTTTTCAACGCCGTTCATGCTTGCGACAGCCAGTTCGCGCACCTTTTCTTTAGGGCCAAGAACCCCGATGATGGTCTTTTCTACACCTTGGGTCAAACGTGGATCCAATCCCTTTTGTCGTAACACTTGCATGACAGACTCAATATCCGCCTGTGTTGCACTTTCCTTCATCACCACGATCATGCGAATCTCCCTCTCCACACTTTTGATATCTAGAATTGATTGAAAAGTCTATCACAGAATCTGCCTGACACCAACTCAAAAATTTTACATGCAGGCTTCCTTCAGTTGCTTGACAAACACAGCGACTTCTTTGCGTGCCTGTTCTTTGTCCTGCGACGCTTGATACAGTTCGCCAATTCGCCGCACAAACGCGCTGCCGACGATGACGCCATTTGCGTATGCCGCGATTTCTTGCGCCTGTTCCGGTGAACTGACACCGAATCCGACACATGCTGGTAGCTCGGTGTGTCTTTTAACGGCTTCTACGAGCGCTTGCACGCTTTCGGATACGCGCTTGCGCTCCCCTGTCACACCCAGCGTGGAAACACAATAGACAAAACCGCTAGCTTGTTGGCAAATGGCTTTGACACGATCCTCGCCGGAAGTTGGCGCGACCAACGGAATGAATGCGATCCCGGCTTCTTTTGCCGTCGCGGCCAATTGCGGGGCCTCTTCGAGCGGCACATCGGGCACAATCACCCCATCGCCGCCTGCGGCTGCCAAATCCGTGAAAAAGCGCGAAACGCCATACTGCAAAATGGGGTTGACGTACGTGAACGCGATCAACGGCTTCTCTGTTTCCTTGCGCAAAGCTGTGATGAGCCGCATGCTGTCAGGCAACTGGAATCCTGCTTGCAGACTACGCACGGCACCTGCCTGGATGACTGGGCCATCTGCCAAGGGATCTGAGTATGGCAGGCCTATTTCCACCATGTCCGCACCTGCGGCAAGGATGTCCCGCAGAATATCGAAGGAGGTTTCAAAGTCTGGGTCGCCTGCGACGACAAAGGGAATTAAAGCTGCACGCCCCACTAGCTGTTCAAACGCCTTTTCCAATCGATTCATCCTTTGGCCCCTCCTTGCATATCCGCGACCTGCTGGACGTCCTTGTCTCCGCGCCCAGAAAGGCAAATCACGACGTGATCATCCCGAGAAAAGTCCTTTGCATGCTCCATGATGTAGGCAACCGCATGTGCGCTCTCCAGTGCTGGAATGATGCCTTCCAGTTTAGAAAGTTGAAAGAACGCCTCTAATGCTTGCTTGTCTGTCACAGGCAGGTACTCTGCTCTGCCCGATTCAGACAGATGGGCATGCTCAGGGCCGATGCCTGGATAATCAAGACCGGCAGAGATGGAGTGCGCAGGTGTCACTTGTCCATACTCATCTTGCAAGAGCATGGTTTTGGCGCCATGCAATACCCCAGGGCGCCCCAGATTGATGCTGGCCGCATGTGCCGAGGTGTCTATGCCGTGACCAGCTGCTTCAATGCCGATGAGTCGTACAGATGCATCTTCTACAAATGGGTAGAAGATGCCCATTGCGTTGCTGCCGCCGCCGACCGCTGCGACGACTGCTGTTGGGAGACAGCCTTCTTGCGCCAGCAATTGCGCTTTTGTCTCGTCGCCAATGATGCGTTGGAAATCACGCACCAGTTTGGGATACGGATGAGGCCCTACCACTGATCCAATAATGTAATACGTATCGTCGACATGGGAGACCCAATGGCGTATGGCTTCATTTGTTGCGTCTTTTAGCGTTCTTGTGCCAGATACGGCCGGCACCACTTCCGCTCCGAGCATTTCCATGCGAAAGACATTCAATGCCTGGCGGCGCATATCTTCCTCGCCCATAAAAACTGTGCATTCCAACCCAAAGCGTGCGGCAACGGTCGCGGAAGCGACACCATGCTGTCCTGCTCCAGTCTCGGCGATGACGCGTTTTTTGCCTGTATGCACGGCCAGCAGCGCCTGTCCGATGGTATTGTTGATTTTATGCGCGCCCGTATGGTTCAGATCTTCGCGCTTCAAATAAATGCGAGGACCACCCAACGCCTCTGACAAACGCTCTGCGTAATAGAGCGGAGTCGGCCTGCCTGCATATTGCTGCAAATAATAAGAGAGTTCTTTTTGAAAGTCCGCATCTGCCCGCAACCGTTCATAGTCTGCCTCTAATTGGATCAGTGCTGACATGAGCGTTTCCGGAACATAGCGTCCGCCAAACTCGCCAAAACGCCCGTTCACGTCTGGATAGGACTGTTCGCGACTCATACACCGTTCACCGCTTTCAACAATTGTTGTATTTTTTCGAGGTCTTTGCGCCCGTTCGTTTCGACGCCGGATGATATATCAATCCCCGTCGGCCGACAAACAGACAACAATTTCCGCACATTGTCTGGGTGAATTCCGCCTGCAATCCACCACGGTCGCCCGTTGAGGTAGGGTTCGATCACGCCGAGCATCCGCCAGTCGAAGGATACACCGTGTCCACCCGTGACTGTTGTGTCTTTTGGCGGTTGCGCATCCAATAGAAGCGCGTCACAGACAGCTTGGTATTGCTCGATTTTGCGCAGCAATTCCGTCGGATCTGCATTGGCCAACGGAACGCTCAACGCTTTCCAAACATCGACGCCCAACTGCTTTACCGCCGCGCAGTCGCTGACGGACTCGTTTCCGTGAAGTTGAACAACTTCAATGCCGCTTTGTTCAATTGTGCGTTCAATCACGTCAATGGGCGTATCTACAAATACGCCGACACTGCGGCAAGCATTTGCTTTGGCCAACTGTCCCGTGATTTTTGCCGCTTGCATCGGAGGCACATATCGCCTGGATTTTTCGACAAAAATGATACCAATGTGACTGACGAGCGGATCTGTGGTGAACGCCAAATCATCACCAGGCTGCAGTCCACATATTTTAATTTGTATTGCTTGTGCCATCAGCGGCTCTCCGGCAAGGGAAGTTCGACTTGTAAGGCAGCCACTTCATTCGCTACATCAGCCAATTTTGCGTGACGCATCAGCAACTCTCCGACGAGGACAGCGCGTGCGCCCGTGAGCGCCATCCGCCTTGCGTCCGCAGTTCCAAAGATTCCACTTTCTGAGATGGCCAATGTATCGTGTGGCAATGCGGCGATGACGCGCTCCGTCGTCGCTAAATCCACTTCAAACGTATGGAGATTCCGATTGTTCACACCGAGCACACTTGGCTTCGCGGCCAATGCGGCATCCAGTTCATCGACATCGTGCACTTCGAGCAACACATCCAGCCCTAGGTTTTGCGCATAACTTGAAAGTTCACGCAACCTCTGAGGCGAAAGCGCAGCTGCAATGAGCAAGATGGCGTCTGCGCCAGCTGCAACTGCCTCGTCAATTTGCAACTCATCGATGATGAAATCTTTGCGCAAGACAGGGATATCGACGACTTGGCGGACGGCGATGAGATCTTCGATGGATCCCTGAAAGTGAACCTTATCGGTCAAAACAGAAATTGCTGTCGCACCCGCAGCAGCGTAAGTTTTCGCGCGTTCGACCGGATCGACACTTGATTGAATGACGCCTTTGGATGGGCTTTTGCGTTTGATTTCAGCGATGACACCGAGCGTGCTTCGCTGCAACAGCGCAGAACGGAGCGAACGATGCGCGCCTTCGCCATGCACTGGCGCCATGACACCTTCTGCCTTCAATAGTGCAATTTCAACGCGTTTGGTTTCTAAGATTGTGTCTAAAAAACTCATTGTTGAACCACCTCTGCATCGAGCGAAGCAACGGCTTGACTCGCTGCGACAAATTCGTGGAGTTTGCGCAATGCGGCGCCGGAATCAATCAGTTTCCTCGCCTGCGCTACACCTTGTTGCAAATTTTTCGCCTTGCCACCGACATACAGGGCAGCTGCGGCGTTGAGGAGCACGATATCGCGCTTTGGACCATGTTGGCCGTTAAAAAGCTCACATATCACGTTCGCGTTGTGTTGGGCATCTCCGCCGCGAAGCGCCGATACATCCGCACGCGCCAAACCGATTTGCTCTGGTTCTATGGTTCGCAGTTGTACGTCTTTACCGCGCACTTCCGCGACCGTCGATGGTCCTGAAATGGACAGTTCATCAAGCCCGTCTGCACCATGTACCACAAGCACGTGATCTACGCCTAATTCGGCGAGCGCCTGGGCGACGGTTTCAACTAAATCAGCGCGAAACACACCGAGCACTTGGCGGCGTGTTTGAGCTGGATTGGTTAAAGGACCAAGTATATTAAATATCGTACGGAAACCGAGTTCTTTGCGAACCGTTGCCGCATGTTTCATAGCTGGGTGAAAAGTTTGGGCAAATAAAAAACAGAGGTTTGTCCGCCCCAACATCTGTTCACATTGGGCTGCGTCCAAATCAATGCGAGCGCCAAGCGCTTGAAGGACATCGGCGCTTCCGCTCTTGCTGGATGCTGCGCGGTTTCCGTGTTTGGCAACAGGAATTCCGGCAGCTGCGGCAATCAGTGCTACAGTCGTGGAAATATTAAATGTGTCCGCGCCATCGCCACCTGTGCCACAGGTGTCGATACTGCCGACAGGTGCTGTCATTTGCAAGGCATGGCGACGCATCGCCCTCGCAAAACCAGCAATTTCAGAAGCCTGCTCACCACGAACAGCCAGTGCGCTGATGAGACCAGCGGTCTGGATGGGTGATACACGCCCCTGCATCAACTCATTCATGAATTCGTCTGCCAGTGCGACATCTAACGGTGCACCACTGGCGGCCGTGCGCAATGCCACGTCAATGACATGCGTCATTTTGACACACTCCTCTCAACTCTCAAACCACGCATGCAGATATACAGAAGTACGAAGACCAGCTAAAAACATACATGCGGTAGTTCGACTCAACTCAACTCACTCAACTAAAGACACATGCAACCTGTGCTGCATGTGTCCATGGTATATGGCTTTTGAAACGACGTCAACCGTTATATGCGCCCAACCCTGCCATTTGCGAGATTTTGTCGGTGTGTTGCAGTTTCATGTACGGTGGCCGGTTTTTGCATCCTCAATCTTTTGATAAATCAGGGCGCAATTGCACAGCCTCGCCCAAGTATACGTGTTCCAATTCATCTTGCCCTTTTGTCGTGTTGAGATGAATGAGGATGCGAATGCTGCGCGGCAATGAGCCTGGAACGCCAATTTCCTGTGCGCACATCAAAGGCACCCATTTCCATCCCGGCAGGCTCCGAACCGCTTTTGCCGGAAAAGCTGCCGACAAATCCGGTGTCAGCGTCAACAGCACACTGGCGACGTCGTCCACCTCGATTTCATTGAGACGAACCACTTCTTCAATCAATTCTTTCGTAGCCGCAAAGATCTGTTCGCTCGTATCGGCCTCGACCGTTGTAGCGCCACGAACACCGCGAACTTTCATCATTGCTTAAACCCCCTTCATCGATTCCCGCACGACATCTTCAACTTCTTGCGGGCGAATGTCGTTGACAATTTGCACTTGGCCGATGGCCGTGGGCAAGACAAATGTCCACGCATCGCTTTTATGCTTTTTATCCACTTCAATCAGTTTTTTGATCTCATGCCAATCGTCGGCGGGCGCTTGTGTCGGCAAGCCGTGCGCCGCGAGCACAGACGTGATGAGCGTACGGTGCGCGGCTGTCAGCAAGCCGCGTTTCTCTGCCAGTCTCGCTTCGAGCGCCATACCAATGGAAATGGCCTCACCGTGTCCTAGGCTGTAATTGGATCGCTGTTCAATCGCGTGGCCTATCGTATGGCCCAAATTGAGCACTTGCCGCAGATTGGCCTCCCGTTCGTCCCCTTCCACAACGTCGATTTTCACGCGCATGGCCGCGGTCAAAATCGGTTCCAACTCATCGGCAGGCGGACATACGGTCAAGGGATTGGCGGCGAGTGTCTCAAACAGATTTGCGTCCGCAATGATCCCATGTTTGATGACTTCCGCCATGCCGTTTACCCATTGCCGTTCCGGCAGATATGACAGCGTGTTTAAATCGTACAAAACGGCGCGCGGCGGATAAAAGGCGCCAATTAAGTTCTTGCCTTGCGGCAGATTGATCCCGACTTTGCCGCCAATGCTGCTGTCATGAGACAACAGTGTGGTCGGCGCCTGAATAAAGGGTACACCACGCAGATATGTGGCCGCCACAAATCCAGCGAGATCGCCCACGACGCCGCCGCCCAAGGCGAGGACGACATCCTGACGGCGCATGCCAAAGGAAATCAAGTCTTGGTATAAACCATAGGCTACATCAAGCGACTTACTCGCATCCCCTGCCGGTACGACCAAGGTTTGAAACGGGTACCCTGCTGACTCCAAGGATTCAGTCAATTGGTTGACAAACGGCAAATGCGCAACCGTCGTGTCGGTGATGATGGCGATTTTTGTCCCCGTTTTAATGCCAATTTCCTGCAACTGTTCGCCAGTCTGGGCCAAGACATCAGCGCCAACCACGACTGGGTACGTCATGCGGCTGCTCTGTACGGGAAGGCGCTTCATCGGCGGCTGATCCTTGTTGTGTATTGTTCGTAGTTGTCGCGCATCTGTTCGAGCGAGTCACCGCCCAATTTCTCTATCAAAGCATCGGCAATGACCCAAGCGACGACGTTTTCCCCAACGACGGACGCTGCGGGCAATGCACAGTAGTCGGAGCGCTCAATGGCCGCCAATTCTGTTTCTTTCGTCTGCATGTTCACACTCGGTAATGGCTTGTACAAGGTCGAGATGGGTTTCATCGCGACGCGGACAACCACATCTTGTCCGTTGGTGACGCCGCCCTCCAGACCGCCAGCGCCATTGGTTGGACGCAGGTATCGGCTGCCATCGTGCGCAATGGCGTCGTGCACGTTTGAACCAAAGCGGCGCGCCGCCTCAAAGCCCAGGCCAATCTCCACCCCTTTGATGGCTTGAATGCTCATCAAAGCGCCAGCCAATCTGCCATCCAATTTTCGATCCGGCATCGCATAGCTGCCAAGACCGATTGGGCAGCCGCGGACAATCACCTCAAACACGCCGCCGACCGTGTCCCCGTTTGCTTTCGCCTCGTCGATTTTGGCGATCATCTTGACGGAGGCTTCGCTGTCCGCACAGCGGACCTCAGACGCATCGGCCGCTGCAATCAGGTCAGAGAGTTGTTCTGGCATTGTCTCTGCTTTGATGTCGCACAATTCCACGACATGGGCCGTCACTTGAATGTCAAATTGCGCGAGCAGTTGCTTGGCAAGCGCCCCTGCCGCAACGACTGTGGCCGTATTGCGCGCGCTCGCGCGCTCTAAGACATTGCGAATATCTTCATGGTCATATTTAATGGCCCCTGCCAAATCAGCGTGTCCTGGCCGCGGGCGATAAATTTCTTTCAAATCCGCTGGCTTCTCATCAAAGACAGACATGCGTTCTGTCCAATTTTTAAAGTCGCGATTGGCGACATTCATTGTGATGGGTGTACCCAGGGTCTTGCCAAAGCGAATGCCACTGGTCACTTCCACCGTATCCGTTTCAATTTTCTGACGAAAACCGCGACCATATCCCTGTTGGCGGCGGCGCAATTGTTCATCAATCGCCTCTTTGGAGACAGGCAGATTGCTTGGAAACCCGTCAATGACCACAGTCAAACCAGGTCCATGTGATTCTCCAGCTGATAAATACCGTATCAAATAAAGACCTCCTAATAGCGAAACAAAAGCGATGATGATGACGTTGTTCCGGACGAATTG
>NZ_JBHUCX010000050.1:0-20407 GCF_042678105.1 Alicyclobacillus fodiniaquatilis | reverse complement strand
AATTTACGCCTCGTATGAGCCTGCCGCTGCCACCACGAGTTTCAAGGCGTCGTTGACATCGGCGAGATCGACAACAGTGGAATTTCCGCCTACAAACCGCGCCGGATAAGAAACGCCGCCGATGGCAATGCCATCGACTGACAGTTGGATGGCGCCAGCATCAGACTGGCCGCGCGGCCACACTTCGTACTGAGTGGAAAGATTCAGCTCTTTCGCCGTCTGAATCAGATGGTTCTTGACTTCCAGTGGCACAATGGCTGTGCCATCCATGATTTTGATGGCTGCACCTTGGCCGAGGGACAGCGCCGTGCGTTTGCCGCCAGGCACGTCACAGGCAGGCGCCGCATCGATGATGAGCGCTAGGTCAGGCTGGATTTGGTAAGCAGTGGTGCGCGCACCGCGTCCGCCCACCTCACCTTGGGCCGTAAAGACCAGGGTGACATGGCGATTTTGTTTTGCCAGTTCGCGAAAAGCGGTGATGGCGATGGCACAGCCAACGCGGTTGTCGAGCGCCCGTCCCGCTAGGCGCGTATCGCTCAGTTCTATGACAGGCGCCAAAACCACGCCAGCCAAGCCGACATGAACGCGCGCGAGCGCTTCCGCCTGCGACGTTGCGCCAATGTCGACAAAGAGGTGATCGAACGTGGCGTCGGCCAGTTTGATGTCCTCTTCCAACTGAATCAATCCTGTCACGCCACCGACAAATTGCACCTGGCGATGCACGAGTGTGCGAGGGTCCACGTTGCCGACAGAAATCAGGCGCAAGAACCCTTTTTCGTCGATATCGACAATCATCACGCCTGTTTCATCGGCATGCGCGGCCAACAGGATGTGCGGGCCTTCTCCATGTTTGGTGGCGATGCCATTGCCGAGGGTGTCAATGCGCGTCTCATCGGCGACATCCTTCACTTCTTCGAGCAACAACGCCTGTAAATTCCGCTCCGACCCAGATGGGGCAATCTCGTTTGCAAGACGCAAAATCAGCGATTTCATGCCGTGAATCCTCCTTGTTCAATTTCTCGCAAGACAGCTTTGAGCAAACGCAAGGACTGCTCGTAATCATCCAGGGAAACGATTTGCGCAGGTGCGTGAATATAGCGAACCGGCACCGAAATGGCGCCGCCCGTCACACCGGCGCGGACTTTGTGGATGGCGCCGTAATCGTTGCTGCCACCTTTGACGCGGCGCAATTGATAGGGAATGTCGTGTTTCTTCGCCACCTCAATCATGAAATCGAGAAAACGTCGGTCGGCAATCGTCTGCCCATCTTGAATGGTGAGCGCTGGCCCGTTGCCCATCACGGTTGATTGGCCGTGACTGGCCGCGCCGATCACGTCAAAGCAAACCGTCCCCTCCAACGCGATGGCGATGTCTGGTTCAATGCCATATGCGGCAGTTTGTGCACCGCGCAAGCCGATTTCTTCCTGCACCGTGAATGCGCCGATGACGGGCATGGCATAGTCGTCTTTCAGCGCCTCGACGAGCAATGCGCAACCCACTCTGTCGTCAAATGATTTTCCTTTGACGGCGTGATCGCCCATTTCGCCATACTTGGTAGCGAATATCGCAACATCGCCAGGTCGTACGACTTGGCGCGCATCTGCCGCATCCTTCGCGCCAATGTCTATGTACAACTGTTCCATTTTCAGCGGTTTGCCACGTTCTGCGGCTTCCTGCAGATGAATCGGCTTGGCGCCGATGACGCCGGGAATTCGCTCTTTGCCGATGTAGAGCGGTTTGGAAATTAGCACGCGCGGGTCAATGCCGCCAAGTGGACGGAATTTGAGCAAACCGCCATCCTGGCGCCCTTCACAAATTTGCACAATCATCAGGCCGACTTCGTCCATATGTGCGTCGAGCATCACGCGAGGCCCTTTTGTGCTGGATGGTTTTTCGACGATGACGTTGCCCAAAACATCTGTGCGCGTAGCATCGGTGAACGTCGAGAGTTCTTGGCGAATGACATCGCGAATCTCGTCCTCAAAACCAGATGGGCCCATTGCTTCTGACAGTTTCTTTAATAACATGACAAGTCCTCCACCGTTGCCGCGTCGACGTCGCTGATGTATTGCGCCAATAGGCGTCCACAGGCCGCGATGTCGCGGTACGCGCCAGTTTCGACCGAAGTGTGCATATAGCGAAGGGGAATGCCAATCAACGCGCTCGCAATGCCTGCGCGGGCAATTTGGAATGCGCGGGCATCTGCGCCGACCGGCCCTTGCGACAACTCAATTTGATAAGGGATATTCTCCCTTTCGGCGACTGCTGTCAAATGACGGAACACCTTCATATGCAAGTTGGGACCAAACGAAATGGCCGGACCGCCATCCAGTGTAAACCCCTCATCTGCAGCTTGGCCTGGAAAATCGCCAAATGTCACATCGATGGCAATGGCGATATCCGGCTGGATGCCATAGGCAGCCGTCGCCGCGCCACGCACGCCAACTTCCTCTTGCACGCTGGCCATCACGTATACGTCTGCAACATGATGAAGTTTGCGAAGCACCTCTAAAGTTTCCAATATAATGGCCACGCTTGTGCGATTGTCCAGCGACTTGCCCGCCAGGCGATCATTGCGCAAATCGTACACTTCGCGCGCCAAGGTCACCCTGTCGCCAATTTGAACTTGTTCGCGGACTTTCGCTTCCGACGACGCCAAATCGATGAACAAATCTTCTAAAGGCGCTGCTTTCCCTCGTTCTTCAGGGGCTGTCAAATGCGGCGGTTTGGAACCGACGATGCCAAAGAGCCGTCCGGATTGTGTATGTACATAGACTTCCTGGCCAACCAATGTCCGCGGATCAAATCCGCCTGCTTGGGTTACGCGAAGAAAGCCGCCTTCTTCAATACGGGTGACGACCAAAGCGATTTCGTCCATGTGCGCCGACAACAAAATGCGCGGACGGCGTTGTTCACCAGAACCTTGCACGAGGCCAATGAGATTGCCCAGAGTATCGACACGCAAATCGCTTGTGTACTCGCCAAACGCCTGTTGGATGCGCGCGCGGACATCATGTTCAAATCCTGGACCACCATGGAGCGTGACAAGCTCTTTCAATGTTTGCAGATGCTTATAAGCGGTCACATCATCACTCCTTATGCCGCAGCGAAAATAAAATTCCACACGCAAACTAGTTTAACAAAAATCTGCGCCGCTGCCATTACAGTGTATCGGCGTTGTCCTCTAACAATTGATGCAAGGTCGCTTTTGCGCCAATCAGTGCCCAGATCTCTTCTAAATCCTCCGCAGGTTTTGCATAGACACAGATCGGTTCGGTCATGTTTTTTGCTTGCCAAGTCAATTGATAAGCGTGCAGCGCCTGATGCGGCAGCATCTTTTCACAATAACGCGTCGATCGATTCCCAGGCAGCCCGCTGTAGTCGTATGTATAATCGCGATCGCCCACAAGTGGCAATCCGCGTGAGGCCATTTGCAGCCGAATCTGGTGTGTGCGCCCGGTTTCGAGGCGGAAGCGGTAGACACAGACGTCCCCCATGCGCGCAATGGCCTGCATATGGGTGATGGCCAACTGACCATTGTCGCTGTTTCCGATGATCCGCCGCGAGGGTTTATTCGGATCTTGCGCGATGTAATCCTCTAAAGTATGCCACGATCCGATGGGGACATCGCTGGGGGTGTAGGCGAGCGCCACATATTGACGGTGTACCAGATTTGAGCGCATGGCCACATCCAGCAAATGGTGTGCATGTGCGTGTTTGGCATATAAAATGGCGCCAGAAGTGAATTTGTCAAGCCGATGCACCGAATGGGGAATCAAACCAGCAGGCGCCAAATAATGGGCGACTCCCGCTAAAAGGGACCCCGTTTTTTCCTTGGCGGAAGGATGTGTGAGGATGCCTGCCGGTTTATTGACTACAAGGACATTCGCATCTTCGTAACAAATTTGAATGGGCATCTTCTCTGGTTGAACAGAGGAAGATTCAACAGGAAATTGGACCTGGATACGGTCCCCTTCTTCCACAATGGCAGACAACAAGACAGGCTGCCCATTGCGAGAAATGCCGTTTTCTTGAATGACACGGCGGATGAACTTCCTTGACATGCCATGTGTGGTTCCCAAAAGCGAAGACAGCTTTCTGCCCGCCTGCGCTTCCTCAACAATAAATTCATACATTTCAAGGCACCTCCGGCTATGCTCGCCCTTATTATCCTGCAAACCGGCAAGGCACTGCCAGTACCCTGTTGACCATGCATTTTGCCCAAATGCTTACCACAAGTGGTGTGTTGCAACCAACAGATACAATAGGCCAATTACCACTAAACCGCCGAGTACAGATACATACAGCAGTTTATCCAATGTTTTCATTGTCGTCACCACCCGCAAGTAGTGTCTGTTGTTCAATCTGCAGCTATGCACATCTTTGGTGACCGCCGAAGATGCACTTTGTACTTGCGAAAACGTCACCGTTTGCCAATCATGCGAACCAAAACGATGGGCATCTTACTCGTGAGGGGGGATTGTTCATGGGCAACAGCAAAACGTACAATTATCCAAAGGCAAACCGGCGGAGTACCAGTTCGCAAACTGGCGACAGCAGCCGGGTGGAAGAAGTCAAGGCACATGCTCATCAACCACCCACGTTTCAGGCAAACGCGCCGTCCAAAGGAAAATAATTTTTTACAGGCCACTGCGGTTGGGGTATCACAGGCTTGAAACAATTCAAAAACGGGTCCGTCTCCGTGGAGCGTGGAGCGCGCGACCCGTTTTGAATTTGAGACTCGCCAACTTAAAACAAGAATTCGTTTGGATCAAAACCAGTTCTCTCGTCTTGATTCAAATCGCGAATTCGTTCGATATCTGCTTGGGACAATGTAAAATCAAACACATTCGCGTTCTCCTCAAGGCGATCCCGATGGACCGATTTAGGGATGGTTACAACTTCTGTGTCCAAATCCCATCGCAGAACAATTTGCGCCGGCGTTTTGCCGTATTTCGCGGCAAGTTCCACAAGCAGCGGATGATCCAAAATTCTGCCCCGCATCAACGGCCCCCACGCCTCCAGTTGAATTTTTTGTTCCTTACAGTACTGGTGCACCGCTTTCTGTGTCAGCCGCGGGTGATATTCAACCTGATTGACCGCAGGTGTAAATTCTGCATCCTCCGCCAATGTCTGCAAGTGATGAACATCAAAATTGCTGACGCCAATGGCGCGGATATACTTTTCTCTGTACAGTTTTTCTAAAGCGCGCCAGGTGTCCTTGAACTTGTCGCGCCCTGGCCAGTGGATCAAATAAAGATCCACATAGTCCACATTGAGCTTCTTCCGGCTTGTCTCAAATGCGCGCAGCGTGTTTTCGAATCCCTGATCCGTGTTCCAGACTTTCGTTGTCAAAAAGATTTCTTCACGCTTAAGCCCAGATGAACGAACGGCTTGTCCCACGCTGGCTTCATTTTCGTAAAGCGCGGCTGTATCGATGCTGCGATAGCCAAGCTCAATGGCGTGATGAACCGCATTTTCCACTTCCTTGCCGGCCTTTGCTTTATAAACACCAAGACCGAACCAAGGCATATGTACACCATTATTTAAAATAGTCGTATCACGAATACTTTTGACCACTTGCAACCACCTCCAATTACTTATTTTATCGTGTGTTCGGAAATGTTTGCAAACATTGTTCTGGCGATGAAAAATCTATTTAAACCCCCATCCGCAGGCGCTTGACCACAGATGGGGGAGGATTAGCACATGCTCGACGTACAGGATCGATTTTTTTGGTTCATTGTATGCAGCGTTTGCGACAATGGTTATATGAGAAATACTGAGATCATCTTCAAATGTGCGCATCAGGCACAAGCTGGGGAAAATCTGCATTTGGTTGCAAACAGAGGTGTTAAATTGAAGAATTATCACGTTCGTATCGTCGGTATGGAGCATGCTGAATTTCCACAACATGTCCAATGCGGGCATGGATGTTCGTATATCATCCAATTTGTCAATTTGGAGACAGATGCTGTGGAATTGGAGTTTTGTCCGCTTACAGCAGAGCATTTTGCAGGTGTTTTGCTGGATGCCATTGAGTTGTGCCATCTTTCCGCCTGAGCAAATATCGCAGTGCTTAGTCTCGAACGCCCCTCTCGTATCCTCTGTTGGGGCGTTCTCCATCGTGATTCCCTAGGCTTGCTTTTCATTCAATTTCGCCGGTGTGAAACACACACATCCGAATAATGCCTCAGAGCGCTTCTTTATCAAAATAAATGCAGATATTTGTATCAAGTATGTACAGCATCAAAACAACAGTTGGCACTGATTCAATCTTGGGTCGATACAAAGCCCAATCAGAAGTAAGTGTGCTTTAAGCATAGCATCAGTGGTAGGCTCGGATGCACGCAGGACGGTCTTCCCGTCACATCATACAGCCTGTACCACTTCTAACCAATAAAAAATCCGCCATCATGGCGGATTTTTTTGGGTCCCTGTCACGTTATGGGTGTTCCTCGCGTTTCTGCGAAATAAAGAAAAGTGATAGTCTATGATTTGTTCTTTTTTTGCACAAGCAGCCAAACCGCTAAAATCAACACGATTGCGCCGAGAATAATGCTATTCAACGTTGCACCTGTACTGCTGCCGAAACCGTACACCCATGGAGAAATGATAAACCAGATACCAATGAGGCCTGATAGCCAGAGTTGCCACATAAGTCGTTCACTCCCTTTCTTCATAAAACAGGACGATTCACCTATGGGCAGGTGACCCATTAAAGATTGTATGTGGCAGGCATCAGGGGTATGTTGGCGGACAAGCTTGATATTGTTCGACAAATGTGAGGAATGTTTGTCCAAGGTCGCGCGTACATCTTCTTTAGACAAGCTTACAAGGCGGGATCGAAAAAAAGGCATCCGTTTTTCGATCCCGCCGCCAAAGGCCGCTGTCGGGAAAGGAAGATGTATGTGATAAGGCAGGTTCGTATCGGACTCGCGACCGTACTTCTCTTTGGCCTAGCGTTTGTAGCTTTTACCTATCTATGGGGCGGCACGTTGTGGACCGGCCGAAGCGCTTCATCTCGTGACGAGTATCACGTTCAAAGCACGTCTCAACCGGTGGTGAGTGCTGGAGTTGGCGCTTCGTCTGATCCACATCAAGATGATGGAAAAGCGACGAAACCGTCATCGATGCCTCATGTCGATGTACAACCAGTTGCAAATTTGACGCAATTGCCTCACGAAAAGAAACGGCCCATCGTGAAAGCGCCTGTTCACACAGCGCACAAATCATCTCCAATGATTTACGTGAGCGTACGAGCTGGCCAAAGTCTTTGGGAACTCGCTCAGATGTATCGGACGACTGTGGCAAACATTGAAAGCACAAATCATCTGCAAAGCACCATCTTACAAATTGGACAACCCTTACGCATTCCGACTGACACGCACGTACAGGTGAAAACGACGACGCAGGCGCACAGCTCAACTGCGACGCTCATATATACAGTTCAAACTGGCGATTCTCTATGGAAAATATCAACTGAATATGGTGTTTCCATTGCGCAATTGACCGCAGATAACCACCTTCAGTCCGCATTTTTGCACGTCGGTCAAAAACTGAGCATCGATTCACCAAGGCCGGTTTATCATCCGAGCACAGCGAGTGAAAAGCTGATTCAAGCGGCCCCCTCCTCACTTATTCCCGTCTATAAGGCTGCAGGTCAAAAATACAACATCCCATGGACCGTATTGGCAGCCATTCACAAAGAGGAGACTGATTTTGATACGACAGGCACGCTTGTCAGCTATGTCGGCGCGCTCGGTCCCATGCAGTTCATGCCATCGACATTCGCAATTTATGGGGTCCCAGCACCCGGTCATCGCGTCGCGAGCATTTACAACGTCTACGATGCCATTTATTCGACAGCGCACATGCTGGCCGCACAAGGTTTCTCGCTGGATCCATACCATGCGATTTACGCCTACAACCACTCCACGACCTATGTAGATGACATCTTGCGCATGTCGTCGACCTAATCGCTGCTCAAACGGACGGTCAAATGTTGGCTGTCCGTTTGAGCAGTGTCAGGAAGACGTTCTCTAAGGCAGACGCAAGTCTGTCTAACCCTGGCACAATCACGGCCCCTGTCCCGTATATTTGCCGGATTCTAGTCGCTTGTTGCTCATCAGCTGCGTCGGTCAAACAGATGTGTAGGACATGCGCGCCGTTTTTCGTCAACCAGCGCACGGCGTTTTTGGTATCGACAATCGCATCGCGATAGTCCTCGGCAGCAGGTTCCCCATCGGAAATCACCAACAGCCACTTTTGGCGCTCCGGGCGTCGCAACAGACGTTGCCCGACATGACGTATGGCATATCCATCGCGGTTGTCCAACTGTGGTGTGAGTCTGTCAATATAACCCGCTGCATTCTGCGCCGCTGCCTCTTGCCACGTCACCACATGTAACAGATGTGTCATGCCTTTACTTTGCGCCATCAACGTCGTATCGACCGTATCCTCCCAAAAGCCCGTGATACTGTGGGCCAACTGCAATTGCCGGAACGTATCGTGAAATAAATAAATCAGCGGTTTTAACGGTTCCAGTTTTTCATACATCGACCCAGAACAGTCGACCAACAGCTGAACAGCCGCATCAAACGGTTTGTCTTTACTTGATTTGTGATAAAACAACCGCGGTGAATGGTCGGTCAATACGCGGGTCAATTGTTTGCCAAGGCGACCATAGCGCGTATCAGACTGTTTCGCTTGCATGCGATGTAACCATAGTTGATCGAACAGTTTTATAAGTTTTGCTTTGCTCGATTGCACTTCTTTTTGCCACACCAGCACTTTTTCAGTTTCTTGGTGTGTCAGAGGTGGTCTATCGATCTCGATGACATCTTTGACACTGCTCGCCTGTTCGTTTGCTGCGCCTCCGATGTGCAAGCTCGTTTGCTCGTCTTGTTCGCCCACATCTTCGCGTTGACCACCTTGACTGTGGCCTCTTCTAGTCTCCAGCGCATCGGGATCATCGTCGGCCTCGCGCACCTGCCCACCAAATGTCGGACTGGTCGGCGCTTGCTGCAAATCCATCGACAGCGCGCCAATCGCGTTGGTTTTTTGCGGCTGTGTCCAAATTTCCATTTGTTCGCGTTCTTGCCTTTCCTCTGGAGACGCTTGTGCGCATGTCTCTTGTGGTTTTTGCACCTGTCCCGTCACGCTGTGTTCCGCATCGTCCACTACAGCTTGTATGCCGTCAGCGTCAAAGGAAAATAGATGATAGCTCGCGTCGGGCGCGTCACCCAATTGTGGAGACACTTCAGTGAGGAAGGCATATGTGGCGTCGATCACGTCTACCGTCTCAAGGGCTACAGCAATTTTTGCGCAAAATCGCCTTATTACTTCCTCTATGTGGCCCATTCCCACTTCATCGAGGGAGAACGTTGGTGTATGTAGTTTGCCAAGACAGGCGTATACCTCGCCAAGGACAATGTCCGCCCATTTTTTTGTGTGCGCATGCTGTGCCGCGTTGTTGGCAAACAGCCTGGCATATGCGGAGACGCGCGCGGCAAAGGCGTTTGCCGTGCCAGGGCGCTGTGCGACGACACGCGCGGCTAGACGCGCATCTTCGGCCATGCACAGCAATTGGCGCATGAGTTGTGGTCTCTGCGCGGTGGCAGATGCTCGCCATGCATCGGCCATTTTGGGTAGATTGGTCCACTTCGTATTGCCAATTGCCCGCAGGTACACGTCTGTTTTTTGGATCAGCAGCCGTTCTGCTTCCGGCAACGACTCCCAGAACGTGGAGATGGTGATTGCGGGACGAGCGGGATCGTACGTGGAATGCATGCCGTAGTTGACCTGCAAGTCTCGATTTCCGCACAAAGCCACGCACAAATCCGTCAGTTGCGTTTCCGTCCACCAATGTGCGTGTGTATCGTGAAAGCGAAAGGTCATGGTGTGACACCCTTGGTGTGTGATGCAAAATAGGTTTCCGCTAAATTCATCACGACTTGCTGTTCCCGTTCATCTGTCAGTTTGGCGGCAACGGCGCGCGCAATGGCGCGCAGTGGCGGTATGTAGGCGGCAAAATCGCAAGCGTCGAGCAATGCGCGAATGGATGCGGCTTCCTCACTCAACTCCCCGACTTTGGTCGCTCGAATTAAATCAGCGGAAAAGCGAACAAATTGATGAATCAACGCTGTATCCTTCAGTTGGCTCTGCGCTTGTAGCAACTCGGCAAGCGCCTCCCCTGTCAAATAGGGAATATCGAGGACGACAAACCGATTTTTCAGCGCTTCGTTCATCGGCACGGTGCCGACGTACCCTTCGTTGATGGCCGCGATGACGCGAAAACGCCGATGCGCCTCCACTGTCTGTGCAGTGAACGGATTGGTCAACTGACGTCGATAATCGAGCACGCCGTTCAAAATCGGCAAAGTTTCTGGTCGGGCCATATTGATCTCGTCAATATATAAAAGGTGGCCTTCGCGCATGGCACGCACAACAGGCCCTTCGACATAGGTCACTTCGGTGAGGCCCTCGTTTAGTTGCAATGTTTTAAACCCCAAGAGCGATTCGGCGTCGAGATCTACCGAGCAATTGATGGATTCCATCGGCAACTTTAGTTTCTCGGCGAGCGATTGCGCCAATTTCGTCTTGCCGGATCCGGTCGGGCCGCGCAACAGCAAATTTTTCCCAAGTGACAAAGCCAACAGCGCGTCCTCAAGCAAGGTTTTATCTGCTGTCACAAAGCTGCCGTCTGCAGCGGACTGTTGATATGATGCGGCTTCCAGCGGTGAAACGACGTCTAGTACCTCAATATCTGCGATGGTCCATCCTTTAGACACGAATCATGACTCCTTCGAGCATCTGGCATCTGATTGAACATTTTCTTTTTACGGTGGCGGTTTTGACAGACAAAGTCAAGAATGGAACAGGCGTTTGCGCCTTTTTTCACACGACGTCTGCCTCTTATCATAATGAGGCGAATGTCTCATCCGTTTCTGCTGGTCAACGCGTATCCTAAACCAGCAGTGAACTGTGTTGAAAGGAGGCTGCGCGTCGTGATAAATCGTGGTGAATGGAATAACGCAGTCGGGCAATGGGTGCGTTTTCGCACGCCTTGGGGCACACATCGCGGAATTGTTCAAGAGGTCAACCATCGCGGTGTGCTTGTCCGCGTTCCACAACAGTACGCACCGGCAACGCTCATCAACGCATCTGATGAACAAAAGCTCGACGTGGCGCTGACTGCCTACGGATATCCATATGGCGGCTATGGTTACGGCTATTCCCCTGCCGCGCGTTGGGGCTACCCCGGCTGGGGTGGTTGGTATGGCGGTTGGTGGCTTTGGTGGCTGGCGTTCGCCTGGATATTTGCCCTTGCATTTCTTTTCTAATGGTTTTCAAAACTTCAAAAGGCGTGGGGCGCGCCCATTGCGCGCCTTATTCGTCATTCGTCTGTTCTATCTGTTTGAGGAATTTGGAAAAATCCACTTGAATGTCTTTAGGAGGCAGACCTGTGATTGCTACCTTGCCACTGAGCCGAGGATGAATCATGTGGACAATCCGAAGATCTTCGACACGGACGCCGTCCGAACGGCAGAGGCATGCAGAAAGTTGGTCATTGAGACGCCGATCTGTTTCGACAGAAAGTTCAACTTGCACTGGATAGACACGGCCTGTTTTTTTGCTCTTCACCCGCGTATCTCCAGACCATTTAAACATGGCCGCCTCTTGGGTAAAAGGTGCTTGGTTTTCTCTCAGACATTTCTCCACAACCCACTTTTGCAACTCCACTCGCATTATCTCATCACCTGTATCAAGAATATGTCTGCCGAAAAGGCACCTCGTCATGATATGTCAAAATGCCCATTCTTGACTACCCATATGCTCAAATCAGGTATCGTATCAAATGGATTAATTTTTCATTTTAGTGAAGATAACTCCATTCACTTTGTTGGATTGCAAGATTTTCTTTGTATAAAACCCTGCCCGCGGGCGGTCTCGCGATCGAGATAACATTTTCGCCAGCGGTATATATACACCGCGTTCTGGATATTCATTCGTATTTATGTAGCAGTCGATCTTGTGCCATTGCTCCCTTTTGTTCAAGATGAAATCAAGTTTTCGTTCGACATTATTTCTTTGCTCTTATCTGTTTATGACCTGTGAATAATCCAGCCATCAAAGTGATTCCAGTAACAATTGGGAACAAATCGTAACCTGTATTTCTAAAAAACCATATTTGATAAGGAGCATATAAATGGTGATGTCCAAGCATCATTTCAACACCATACGTCAATGGCAAATAAATCGATATGATGAAAGACGGCAACCAAGCAGATAAAAGAATAGAGCCATTCACTTTAATTCCGTTTTTTGTAATAAAAATCAACCCAATATAAATGCCAAATACCAGTCCAATAAGCAACATTTGAGATTCAAACGGCATGATATTTAGTGTATGCCTTCTTCTGCCGCAGTACAACAACACATACTCAACAACCGTTGTATGTTCATACAGTTTAAAGTAGCAGACTTTACGCGGTAACGCCCCCAATCATTTCAAGAATGTATCCTCACACTGAAAAAAATTCTATGCTCTGTTCGACGTCATATAGTTACTTTATCCTTTTCTGGCAGCATATTTAACTTTTTTATTGATCCAATATTCAGTCATCATATATAATTAGTTTGTCTAACAAAATTTATACCTTGGATCGATGACGGGGCAAATGGTGGATAGAGCGACTCGTAACCAAACACTTACGATGAGAGGAAGGGCAAATCCATGGAAAACGACGGATCCGTTTCCCAACGGCTGTTCCAGTCCTTCATGCGATTTCGGCGCCTCAAATGGATGGAACAACAAGATAGCTGCTGTCGTCCGAGCGACATTCGCCTCTTGTTCTGCATTCAAAGAGGGCAGGATTCTAATGAAAGTGGTTTAAAGATCTCCGAGATCAGCCACCTGCTCCGTGTAAGAGCACCCACAGTTACACAACAGGTGAGCGGAATGGAGGCCCAGGGGATGGTCGAGCGCAGAACGGATGAGAACGACAAACGCGTCATTCGCGTTCGGCTCACAAACGCTGGCGAGGCTGTTACCGAAACTGCTCGCAAGAGAACGCATGCTTGGTTTAGTGGTCTCGTTAAGTACCTTGGAGAAGAAGATAGTGAACACCTTGTTCACCTACTTGACAAGATATCAGAATTTTCAATCGGGGATGATAAACTGTGAAAAACCTTTTTCCGTATCTAAAACCGTATCGTTTCTCTGTTTTTTTGATTGTAGTCTTCATCTTCCTACAGTCACTGCTAAACCTGTACCTCCCGCAACTGATGGCACACATCGTAGATCAAGGGGTCTTCACCGAAAATATCGGCTACATCTGGCGAGTTGGCGGATTGATGCTCATTGTGTCTATTGCTGCGGTCGTATTCTCTGTCGCAGCAGGTTTCCTTTCATCCCGGACTGCGGCCCGGTTCAGCAAGGTGTTGCGTGGAAACCTCTTTTCACATGTAGAGACATTCAGTCTCCATGAATTCGACGAGTTTGGAACCGCCTCGCTCATCACGAGGGCCACCAACGACATCACACAGGTGCAGCAGATGGTAACGATGATGTTGCGGATGATGATTATGGCCCCTCTCAACTTCATAGGGGGCGTGATCATGGCGTTCTATACCAATGCCCACCTGTCCTTGGTGGTTGTGGTGCTCATTCCGATAATTGCACTCATCATTTGGGCTATCTTTTCCAAAGCTGCAGCGTTGTTTAAAGCGATGCAGCAGAAAATTGACGTTCTCAACCGCGTCCTTCGTGAAAACCTCACGGGCATTCGGGTGGTTCGGTCTTTCAATCGCACGGATTATGAATTGGATCGGTTTGACAGGGCGAATTTCGATCTAACGAATACCACCACACGGGCTCAGAAAATTATGGCTGGGCTCATGCCCATCCTGATGCTCGTCATGAACGTGTCCACCTTAGCTATTATCTGGTTCGGGGGCATTCGCATTAATAATGAACAGATGCAAGTAGGATCCCTGATTGCCTTTACACAGTACGTCCTACAGCTCTTGTTTTCGATCATGATGGTATCCACCATGTTCTTCATGATTCCGCGCGCGTCGGCTGCGGCAAATCGCATCTTTGAAGTTCTTCGGACCACTCCTGAAATCCGAGACCTCGACCAATCATCAGATTCTTTCAAAAGAGAAGACACACCGCACAGAGAGGAAGACTCGAAAGAAGAGCATGCTTTAGCCGCAGATGAGGAGAGAGGCAAAGTCGAGTTCCGGAATGTCTCATTCAGCTACCCTGGGGCCGAGAAGCCTGCTCTTGAAGACATCTCATTCACCGCAGAACCTGGTCAGGTGACCGCCATTATCGGGGGCACCGGATCGGGAAAATCTACGATGATTAGCCTGATTTCGAGGTTCTACGATGTGACAGAGGGCTCTGTTCTTGTCGATGGCGTGGATGTCCGAGAATACCCGCAGGTGGATTTGCGATCAAAAATTGGCCTCGTGCCGCAAAGAGCCATCCTCTTCACTGGGTCCATTGCAGACAACGTGCGCTTTGGTAAAGAGGACGCAACTGATGACGAGATCCGCCATGCCGTTGAGATCGCGCAGGCAAGCGAATTCATCAGCGAGATGAAAGACGGCTTCGAATCCCTCATCGATCAAGGAGGCACCAACGTCTCCGGAGGCCAGAAACAGCGTCTCTCTATTGCGAGAGCGCTCGTCAGGCAATCACAGATCTACATTTTTGACGATAGCTTCTCTGCCCTCGATTTCAAGACCGACGCCAAACTACGTTCGGCACTGAAAGAACATGTATCTGGTTCCACCGTCATCATCGTGGCTCAGCGCGTCACCACGGTCATGGATGCGGACTTGATTGTGGTGTTGGAAGAAGGTCGAATATCAGGAGCAGGAACGCATCGACAATTGTTGGAGGATTGTCCGGTGTACCGTGAAATCGTAGCTTCTCAATTGTCGGAGGAGGAGATTGCGTGAACCAGGAACGAGGAAATTCATCACAGTCTCGAGGTATTGGCAATGACAATGGATTAAGACGCCCCGGTATGGGAGGCGGCGGTTTTCGTCCTGGCGGTGGACCTCCAGGCTTTGGTATGGTGGTCCAAAAGCCGAAGGATTTCCGCGGCACAATCCTGCGGTTGCTGCGGTACTTCAAACCGCATTCCTTTCGCATCGTCATCGTTTTTGTAACGGCTGTGCTGAGCACGGTGTTTAGCATCATTTCACCAAAGGTGATGGGCAATGCCACCACGCTGTTGTATAACGGTGCGGTCAAAAAGATGAAGCATCTCCCTGGGGGTGGGGTCGATTTTGCCGCCATCCTGCACATCCTGGTGATTCTGGGCATTCTGTACGTGGCCAGTTCTCTGTTTAGCTTCGTTCAACAATACGTGATGGCTGGCGTGGCCCAAAGAACCGTGTATGAACTTCGCAAAGAGGTAAATGAGAAACTTTCTCATCTCCCTCTGCGCTTTTTCGATTCACGGCCGCATGGTGAGATCCTCAGCCGATTTATCAACGATTTTGACAACATCGCCAATACGCTCCAACAGAGTCTGACTCAGCTCATCACGTCTATTATCACCTTCATCGGCGTGGCGGCGATGATGCTGACCATCAGCTGGGAGATGACCCTGATCATCTGTCTTACGCTGCCACTGAGCTTCTATATCACCAGGACGGTGGCTTCCAAGTCGCAAAAGTACTTCAAAGCGCAGTGGGCGACACTAGGTCAGCTAAACGGTCATGTGGAAGAGATGTACACGGGACACACCGTGGTCAAGGCGTTCAACCATGAACGGCGTTCCATCGATGATTTCGAAGAACTGAATGAACAGCTTTGCGATGTTGGATGGAAAGCACAGTTTATCTCCGGTATCATTTTTCCGCTGATGAACTTTGTCGGCAATCTCGGATATGTCCTGGTCTGTATCATCGGGGGCATCATGGTCACTCGGCGCGCTATCACCATCGGCGACGTGCAAGCGTTCCTGCAGTACGCGAGGCAGTTTTCCCAACCCATCACACAGATGTCCAGTATTGCCAATGTCATTCAATCCACTGTAGCGTCAGCGGAGCGAGTGTTTGAGCTTTTGGATGAACTCGCCGAAACTCCGGATGCTCCTGCCTCCACCGTCATCGAGTCGCCACATGGCGACGTCCGCTTTGAACAGGTGGCGTTCAGTTACAAAAAGGATGAACCCTTGATTCAAGACATGAATATCGATGTGAAAGCGGGACAGACAATCGCCATCGTCGGTCCTACAGGTGCTGGCAAGACGACCATCGTGAATTTACTCATGCGGTTTTACGAATTAGATGGCGGCAAAATCACCATCGATGGCGTGGACATCACGCGAATGAAAAGAGATGACCTGCGTCACATGCTAGGCATGGTGTTGCAGGACACCTGGCTGTTTCATGGCACCATCCGCGATAACATCGCCTATGGCCGTTCTGGAGCCACTGACGAGGAAGTTGTGAATGCCGCCAAAGCGGCATATGCCGACCATTTTATCCGAACCCTTCCTAATGGATATGACACCATCCTCAATGAAGAGGCATCGAACATCTCGCTTGGTCAGCGACAGCTTTTGACCATCGCCCGTGCGATCTTGGCAGACCCAGAGATTCTCATTTTGGACGAAGCCACAAGCAGTGTCGACACGAGAACGGAAGTCCACATCCAGTCGGCAATGAATGAATTGATGATAGGACGTACTAGTTTCGTCATTGCTCACCGTCTGTCTACCATTCGAGATGCGGACCTCATTCTAGTCATGAACCATGGAACTGTGGTGGAGCAAGGAAAACACCAGGAACTCTTAAACCAGGATGGCTTTTACGCTGATCTGTACAACAGCCAGTTTACGGGCCAAACGGTGCAAGAAGACGCAGCGGGCTGATTGGGAACTCATCGCGTGCTTCGGGCGTTTCACGGCTGCCATCCATCGACGATGTCCTTCAGACTACGACACGGGATCCTGCAGGCGTCCCACCTAAGCCGCATCCTAAATCGACGAACCCACGGGCTACGAACGGCTTGGTCCCTACCCCGGTCGAACTTCCTCCGACAAGTTGCGCCTGGCTTAGCTAGGCGCACTGCACACTTCTGTCCGACAGCGATACAAACTCTGTATGGAGAACTTCTGCATCCGGATGTTTACCTTCCTGATGGAGCAGTTAGGCTCTGTGAAATTGGACCCATGTTGCCCATTGGCGCTAAAATAAAATCGGCTTCGCCTACAATCGCTGAGCGAGCCACATACTTGTGTATCCAATAACGGCTGTCGAGTGAAACAGTACGGTTGTCGCCCAACATGAAGTAGTGTCCTGCAGGTACATGATAAGTACCCAACTTCGGAAGGTTGGACTTCGCGATATTAGGATTGGACTCTTTTAGCTTTTTACCGTTTATATAAACCGAGTTTGCCGTGACTGTAACAGTGTCACCGGGCAGACCGATAACTCGTTTGACGTATAGCTCCTTTGGATCGTCAGGATAGTGAAATACGACGACTTCCCCTCGATAAACCTTTCGACCAAAATCTGTTGCTAGCTTATTATCCAAAATGTATACATGGTGGGTTTCTGTTGCGGGAATTGTAGGATACATAGAGGACGACGGTACTACAGCGGCGCTTACAACCCAAGTTCTAATGCCAAATGCCACCACAATGCCTATTCCAAGCGGCAAAACCCATTCCTTTAACCAACGGAACCTGATGTCTCGTTTCACATTTTCTCCTCCTTACGAACGTAATTATCATAGTCTACCGCATATTGCTGGTCAAAGATTTGGTGTGGTCTATTGGGTTCATATATACATAGAACCGCTTGGTTTAATGGTCAAGATGATTGGAGAAGAAATCAACAGTTCTTTTCCAGTGATCAACACTCGCATCAGCGTTTGCCTGCAATGTTCCTCCAAATCGATCATGGTCAATTGGCTCGGGTGTATAGGGGATGTAAATCCGATGTCCCGCGTCAGGGTAGACAATGTGCTCATATGGATATGGAAACTGTTTTTCTTGAAACCGAGTCATTGCCACATTCGTCAATTCGAAACTGTTCCATATACGATCTTTTTGTCCTGAGAACATCAACACGGCGCCCTGAATTCGTTCCACCGGAATGGTGGCTTGTTTCAGGTTATCCGAGTGGTATGTTCGAAACGCCTCCCAATCGGTGGAGATGGGCCCATACGCCAAAGGCGAATTGTCTCGACGTACATTTGGCAAAGGCGTTCCTTCATACGTCCAAGCGGGAAATCGAAAGTCTCGAATCTTATGATATCCTCCCATAATCAAACCAGAGCCACATACCGAAACGACAGCTTTAATTTCGGAATATGTGGATGCAACCAGCAATGCGAGCTCTCCTCCGCGCGATCCGCCGTAGATGCCGATACCCGGCTTGCGCTGAACCACGGATTGATCTCGAAACCAGTCAATCGCCGTCTTTATGTATTCCAGTGGAATCTTTACAAGTTCAGCCGGGAGGTTTTCCATATAGACTGAGGGACTTTATCCTTCTCTGTCCTCCTTTGCGTCCAAAACAATCCCATGGGGTCTATTCCCTTGTACATACCGGAAACGGGCTCGTGTTCGTGCAAGTCCACACATCCTGATGCATCCGTAATAAAAGTTGCGTGAGACGCCACGCAAAAATCTCGACCAACCGCAGATATCAGGCGCAGCGTGATCGATTGATGCGAAGACATACCAGACAGCTTGATATGTACTGCTTCATCTGCAAAGGATTGCACCGGCGATACACTTAAATGTTGGGTTAACATCGCGCCACCTCCGAGACAATAGCTTAAAAACTATATTCTTGATACTTAGCAAAAATCCTCATATAAATTAGTGGCCGTCGCTATCCTTAAAAGTGAATCGGCGCTATGGTCCACGCTATCCGCGATGTCTCGATTGACTCACATTTTATAATGCTGCTGGTGTCAGGCGCATCCCGCATGGGCGGTCTAATACCTTTTGCGAACGCTTATGTGAAACAAGCAGGTTCTCCAGTAACCGGAAAACCCGCTTGTGATGTAACACCCTAATTCATACCACACTCAATTCAACTTCGATGTTGCCGCGAGTTGCTTTGGAGTACGGACATACTTGATGGGCAGCTTCCACGATTTCTTGTGCGGCTTCTCGTGAAACCCCTGGTATCTTTACGTCTAGACTCACAGCGAGTGCGAAAGTCCCATCCTCTACTTTACCAATGGTCACATTTGCGGTGACTGATGTATCGCGCACAGCAATCTTGCGTGTCCGGGCGACGAGGTTCACAGCACTGTCAAAACAAGCTGCATAACCGGCGGCAAACAACTGTTCAGGGTTGGTCGCACCGCCGCTGCCACCAAGTTCTTTCGGCATCCGCACGTCTAAATCCAAAATGCCATCCGATGATTTCACATGGCCATTGCGTCCGCCACCCTCAACCGTTGCTGAAGTCGTGTACAATTTTTGCATAGTCACTCTCTCCCCGTATTGGTGTTTGTCGTTGAACTTGTTGAATTATTTGTTTGACTGTGCCCAGCAACCGCTTGACTTCCTGTTCATTTTGGACTTTTTTCCTGAACAGTATGCCTGAATTGGCGCGCACAAATCTATGAGGGAGGCAATCGTGTGCTGAACAACATTGCCAGAGGAAAGGCCCTCTTCTACACGTCTCTTTTTGTGACAAAAGGATCATGTATCAGAGGACCAGCAATTACAGCAAAAGTTCAACAACACGTTCTAATTCCATGCCCCTTGAGGCCTTTACCAGCACAGTGGATTGGGGTTCAACGATTTCCGATATAGTATCGAGTGCCGTTCCAACATCAGTAAAATGAGTCACTCGATCACACCCAGTCCGTGCAGCTTCATCTGCGATCCATTCAGCCATTTGGCCAATTGTGATCAAATGGTTGATCCCGTTTTCGGCAACATACCGTCCGATTTGTCGGTGCCCCTCCTCCGAAAAATCGCCTAGCTCGTATATGTCTCCAAGAATTGCAACAGATGTGCTTTGTGCCGCGAGATCGTTGAGAACGTCAAGACTTGCTTTCACTGAAACTGGACTTGCGTTAAAACAATCATCAATCATTCGTCTGTTATCCCTTCCGTTTATCATGTGCAATCGACCATTTGATGTGGCAAGTGTCGCAATACGATCCGCCATCTCCACCAGTGATAGTCCATTTAATACGCCGATAAGGAATGCGGATAGCGCGTTGAGGATGTTGTGTGTTCCGAATGTCGGTAAGTGAACCCTAGAAGAATTCCCGAGAACATGGGCGTCAAAATCTGTGGGTCTGTCAATAATTTTGTGTAAACTCCGTTCGATAAAACTAGCGGATATAGTTCTCCACTCGGTCTGGAAAGTATATGATTAACTGACTGAGTATCTGTCC
>NZ_JBHUCX010000049.1:0-3554 GCF_042678105.1 Alicyclobacillus fodiniaquatilis | reverse complement strand
AGCATACTAATGCCTAGGAACAGCGTGTTTCGAAAATCAGCCCAAAACGTTGGATCCGTGAGTACATTGCGATAATTCTCCAGGCCAATGAACGGACGATTTCCGATCAGGTTAAAATCTTGCATACTAATGACGATTGAATGCACAAGCGGGTAGTACGTAAACAACATGAAATAGGCGATTGTAGGCAACAACATCGCATATAGCGGAATGCCGCGTTTCCACTTCAACAAACGACGCTGGCGGACACCAGTGTGTCTCCTTGACGGACGGAGTAGCTCTGTGCTAGCCAAAATGATCGTCCTCGCTTTCAAAAGTGGCATTCATTACTGGTCGATGTAATGTTTCTGTAGCAATGCCGCATGCATTTGTTGCACTGCAGCCTGTGGCGTCAGCTTGCCAAGAATGGCTTCATCCCCATATTGCCAAACGATATCCTGCGCATTGGTCCAATTCGAGTTGATGAGCGGTTGATAGCCGTATTTCTCGCCAATTTCTCTCGCGTTCGCATATCCCTTTTGCAATTGAGGGAATGGGTTTTTCCAGTAAGAACTGATCGGCTCTGGATCGCCGTGGTCCATATTTTCACTTGAACCCGCGGAGGTGAGTTTGTATTTCCCGTTTTGCATGGTGTAATCGATTCCCTTCACACCAAGCGACCCAAGCACTTCACCGGGCTGGGTATTCCACCACTCTAAGAATTTGAAAGCCAACGCTTTGTCAGGCGCATTGGAGGGGATGGCGAACAAACTTGTATCGCCCATGGACACGAGTGTCTTGCCATTCGAATCTTCGGCGCCAGGCAAAGCTTCTGCGTCAAAGGTGGATGCAGCGCCTTGCGTTTTCGCTAAGTTATTCAACATCGGCACCCAAGCATCCCAATACACAAACATGCCAACGCGTCCAGACAGGAAGAGGTTTCGCTCATCTGCCGTACTATTCGTCACGAAGTTGGGATCCAACAGCTTGTCCTCATATAGTTTGTGCAACCACGCATATACAGGGATTGCAGCAGATGTGGCGTAAGGGACAGTCAATTTCCCATTCTGCATGACATAGCCTTCTTTCAGGCCAACTGCGCTCATAAATGGCTCAATGTCATACAGGGAAGATAGCGTTAAACCATAGGCGTTCTTTTTCTCTTTAAATGTCTGAAAGACATTCAAGTATTGATTGAGTGTTTTGGGTTGTGAGAGTCCCAATTGTTTCAGCCAATCCTCACGTACGATAGGCATGAGTGCGCCTTGATATTTGACTGGCACACCGTAAATGCCTTTTCCGTTTGGACTGGAGAGTTTGATATCGTTCCACTCATACTGCGGTACAACTTTAGGGTCGCCCAACACAGATGAATTTTGAATTTGACTTTGTAAGTTCTCCACTTCACCATTTTTGGCGAGTTCTGCGAGCGTGCTGCCTTCGGTGTATACGACATCAATCTTTTGTCCAGATGAAAGCATGGTCATCAATTGCTGGTCATAGTTGCTTCCCGTTGTGCTGATCAACTGAACTTTACAATGCAGCGCTTGTCCAATTTCATTGGCAAACGCAGTGTTTTCCTGCGGCGTCTTTCCACCAACGACACCTGTCGCAATGGTCAACGTAGGTTCAGTCTTTGTCGAGGAGCCACTTGTTGACCCAGAGCTATTATTCGAAGATTGATTGCCGCAACCAATTAAAGCTACCGTCAAAATTGAAGTAGAAACCAGTGTTACTCCACGCAACGTCCATGGACGCATGTCAGACACCCCTTGTCATCATTTTTTCTGTAGGCTTCGTAGATGTAAGTTTATCTCGCGTTCACATCACGAAGGATAGCGTTTGCATGACGCACGAATAACCAGTTCCGAAGGAATAATTTTGCTCGTAATCGGCAAAGTGTTGTCTTGAAGCTGTTCAATGAGCAACTTTGCCGCTTCCTGCCCCAACTGCTCTGCGTTGAGACGAACGCCGGACAACGGCGGATTGAACTCTGAAGCAAAGACAGAATCGTCACTGAACGCAAAGACGGACACGTCTTCAGGTATGTCCAACCCCATCTCTCGCACCGCTTGATAAACCCCGAGCGCCATTTTGTCAGTGTCGGTGGCAATCGCAGTGATGCCTGGATAATCAGCTAACATCTGCTTCGCTTTTGTATAGCCGAATTCCATGGATGTCAATGTATCCTCCTTGTACAACAGCAACTCAGGCCTCATCTCAACATTTGCGCGCTGATGAGCAATTTCATATCCCCGCGCCCTGTCTTTCGCAACTGTGCGAGCTTCATTCGTGTTCAAGAACAGGATGTTTTGATGCCCAGAATCTAGGAGGTAAGCGATTACACTTCTGGCAACACCGATATTGTCGTTGTCGACATAGGATATCTGGTGGATATAGTCATCCTGTGGCCGCCCCACCACAACCAATGGCGTGCCGTTTGTCATCCGCTCCATCAACCGCTTATCATCCATACCTGGATCCAATATGATCTCGCCATCTGTCGGATCTGAAGCCAAAAATTCCACTCTTTGCGCATATTCAGTCAACAGCGTGTTGACCAGCAAACGATAGCCCTGGTCAAAACAAACGCCCAAAGCTCCGTTCAGCAGCGACAAATGAAACTGACTGAATTTCATTCGCTCACCGGGCATGTTGAGTCCAATGATGCGCGTCTCTTTCGTTGTCAACGTTCTCGCCCAGTAATTTGGTTTGAAATTCAGCTCACTTGCTGCTGCCATCACCCGTTCGGCAACATCTGCACTGACACGCCGTTTACGACTGAATACATTTGAAACCGTTCCCTTCGAAACACCTGCACGCTTCGCTACGTCATCTACAGTTGCCATCTATCATGATCCTTCCCGCGCCCGTTTATTTTAAACCGGTTTAACAACGCTTGTACAGAGGTAATTTTAAAAAATCTAATTATTCGACCTGATTCGCGCTTTCATCGTTCCTTAAAATAGAAATTATGCATAAATGAAGCTTGTTTAGAAAACTGTTTTTGGGTCATATATGCCTATCCCACCTCGTTTACACATCATTTCAGCCCTTGAATCCGTAAACCGGTTTTCTAATGAAAGGCTGCTATGGAAAAATCGTACCCATTGGTCGGCGTGATCGTCAACATCAGATGACCGAACACAAAACGCTGGTGGACAACCACGAAGGGTATTGGAATAGTTACCACCGGAAGAAGTCGAATCCAATCCGAGTATCAGTTTCGGCAAGAGAGCAAATATAAAATTGCGGCGCAATGACTATCAGATGGAGAAGGAATGACTGGAATGGGTGATAGATGAACTTAGTCGTCGCCCGAACAAAGCCGATTAGAATGGCTAAACGATGACATCTCAAATTCGAATTAGAGTGGAGTATGCGGAATGGCAGACAATATTAGCGTACGAAGAAAGAACTGGTTCGTGTCACTCCACATGATATGCATTGGACTGTGGATTGGCACTGCCGGAGTGTGTAAAATATTTTGTGTAAACTCCCAATCCCCAAAAGGGAGTATGAGATTGGGAGGACATAAGAGTGACTAAGGTTTCAAAAGAACAGCTCAGAAAGTT
>NZ_JBHUCX010000048.1:0-7577 GCF_042678105.1 Alicyclobacillus fodiniaquatilis | reverse complement strand
AGCGAAGATGTGGTTCTCGACAAACTCATCTTAGCCATACGGGGAGCACCTTTTCAATTATTCACACCAGTTTATGAGGACACAATCGTCGAAATCCGGGATAAGTATTTCGGATACCGAAAGTGCCTCTTATCTAAGACTGGTTTTGGTTCAATGTTCCTGTTGGAATTATTGTCGGGTTGTTTCTAGTAGGTATCATTTGAGTCGGAGTAGCCATTATCACCCTAGAGTGGCAGTTCAGTCAATAAGGCGCCTGTTGCTCTTTTTTGTAAGTAGACACATAGAACAACAACGATTGCATGTTTTCTATGTGGTATTATTTACTTAAAAATTGAGGCTGCTTGATACGGAAATTAAAGCTTGATAGAAATTTTAGGGGATGAGGTTTGATTGAGTACAGAAAAGGAAGTGCTAATAAGGGAATTTTTAAAAGCTCTTCACGAGGATAACGCTGCCATTTTTGCAGGGGCCGGCCTATCGATAGATTCTGGTTACGTCGATTGGAAAACACTGCTTGCGGAAATAGCGGAAGAGCTTCATCTCGACATCAATAAGGAAAATGACCTTATTTCACTTTCGCAATATTTTTGTAATAACAATGGACGTCAGCGATTATCACAATTAATTATTGAGAATTTTTCTGCTGAAGCTCGAATTACAGAGAATCATCGATTACTAGCGAAACTTCCAATAGCCACGTATTGGACAACAAATTATGATCGTCTAATAGAAACTGCCTTAAAAGATGCTGGTAAAAATCCAGATGTTAAGATTAAAAAAGCAGACTTTTCAGTTTTAAAACCAAAACGCGACGCTGTTGTTTATAAAATGCACGGCGACGTCGAGAGCGCAAACGAGACGGTATTAATAAAAGATGAATATGAAATGTTTCACGAGAATAACAAAGTTTTCTCGACGGCACTACAGGGAGATTTATTATCAAAAACGTTTCTCTTTATCGGCTATAGTTTTGAAGACCCTGATTTGGAATATATTTTGAGCCGAATCAGAGTTTTGTTAGGTGATGACGGAAGAAATCATTATTGCTTTTTTAGAAAAATAAACAAAGATAAATACGAAGATGAAGAAAAGTTCCGGTACGACTCAATCAAACAGGAGTTAAAGTGCGCGGATTTAGAACGTCGGTATCGCATCAAGGCCGTTCTGGTTGATGAGTACAGTGAAATTACGGACACATTGAAGGTCATTTACCAGCGCTACAGCATGTCGAAAGTGTTGCTATCGGGCAGCGCTGACGAGTACAAACAGTTTTCGACTGATGAACGAAAGGCTCAGTTATTCATTCACACTCTAAGTCGGCGAATTGTGGAATCGGAATTTAAAATTGCCTCTGGTTTTGGTCTCGGGGTAGGGAGTGCCGTCATTAACGGAGCCTTGGATTATGTCTTTTCAACAAACAAGAGAAATTTGGATAATTATTTGATACTACGACCGTTTCCCCAATTTGCGACGAATGGAGTCGATATACCTCAATTGTGGGACAAGTACCGAAGGAATTTTATCTCAGAAGTAGGATGCGCCATCTTCATATTTGGAAATAAAAGGGATAATGAAGGAACTATCGTTGATGCGGATGGTGTCAAGAAAGAATTTGACATAGCTGTTGAACAAGGAGTTAGGGTTATTCCCATTGGAGCAACTGGGTACATGAGCAAAACTCTGTGGGACGAAGTCGTTCATAATTTTGATACGTATTATCCGGATTTTCCTCAACTTAAGACGGACTTTGAGTTTATTGGAAACGCCGACGAGGACCATGGGCAAATCATTAGCAGAGTCTTGAAGATTATTAACACACTAAAAAAAGGAAGAAATTAAGACGGGTTTGAAAGGGGGGGATTGGGTGGGACGGAAGATTTTTATTTCGTACAAGTATTCTGACGATAGCGTGTACCCTTTGAACAACAAATGGAATACAACAGTAAGAGATTACGTCGATGAGTTACAAGCGAAATTAGAAGAGGACGATCAGATTAATAAAGGGGAGGCTGATGGAGAGGATTTAAGTGATTTTAAGGATGAAACGATTTGGACAAAGCTGAAAGATAAAATTTTCGACAGCAGTATTACCATAGTATTAATTTCAAAAAACATGAAAGACGCCACAAGCGAAAACGATCAGTGGATACCTTGGGAGATTGCCTACTCGCTCAGAGAACAAACGAGAAACAAAAGAACCAGTAAATCAAATGCCGTTTTGGCGGTAGTTCTTCCAGATGAAAACAACAGTTATGAATACTACATAAAGGACAACTCTTGCCCATATTGCAAATGCAGAACATTAAAGACGTATACCTTATTTAAAATTCTGAGAGAGAATATGTTTAATACGAAATCACCTACTTACAGCGATTGCGAAAATCACAATGCTAAAGAGGTATATACTGGAGAATCCTCTTACATCCGTTCCGTAAAATGGACAAACTTTATTAAAAATATTAATAAATACATCCAAATCGCCGTGGACATCAAGGAGAACATTGAAGACTACAACATTTGCAAGGAAGTTTAGGACGCATCCTAATTTAGGTATTATGGACATTCGTTTTAATAGTGACACGGTTCCCAACCTGCATTATTATGTCGATTTATGTATGCCTGCACACTACGTGTAGGCATCTTTTATTGATAGAAGAAAACAAAAAAGCTCTCATTGGAATGTACAGGCTGGCCAAACGTTATGCTTATGGTTTGTTTGTACGTCGTCCGGGATCATTGACGCAGTGTTGGGGTCACGCTTTCTTTTGTGTTGCAGGTTGGCGGGTGAGTAGTGGAACTAAAACGCACACCTCGACTAAATCTTAGTCATTTGAATGGAACCTTAAAGCCCACTGCCTAAGCTGTCTCGGTGAGAGTGGGACCTAAGGTTCCACTTTGTCGTTTGTCTCATTAGAACTTTTGGCACACGGAGGCGTATAGCTGTGACTCAGTGGAACATTTGGTTCCATCCCAGTGTTCTTGATTGGGGCTTTTAATAGCCACTAATCAGGTTAGTGTACGCTTGTGGTGAGTTAGAGTCTTAGGTAGTGGTGTAAATTCCACGGCTAGATCTTGACGAAAAAGCCATCGAGTGCAATCTACTAAAAGGTTAAAGTCTCAAGTAGTGGTGTAAATTCTTCAGGAGGCTGAATCTTGACGAAAAAGCCATCGAGTGCAATCTACTAAAAGTGTGCAGCAATCAGTAGAGGAGGCACTTCGATGGCTTATACGGATAAGATCGCACTTTTGGAGTTAATTCGCAAGATCGGATTAGAAGATGGTGATGTGGATTTCTTGAAAGAAGGGCTGAGGGTTCTCACCCAAGCAGTGATGGAGGCTGAGGTGAGCTCCCTGATTGGCGCTGAGCGATATGAGCGTAGTGAGAAGCGTAGCAACAGCCGTAATGGGTATAGAGAACGAGAATGGGATACCCGTGTCGGAACGATCGATTTGCAGATTCCCAAGCTTCGTAAAGGGAGTTACTTCCCAAGTATCCTAGAACCTCGGCGGAAGGCTGAAAAAGCCCTTCTGTCCGTTGTTCAAGAAGCGTATGTGCATGGTGTGAGCACTCGTAAAGTGGATGAGTTGGTCGAATCTATGGGGATTCAAGGAATCAGCAAAAGCGAAGTGTCTCGAATCTGTAAAGAACTCGACGATGTAGTGCAGGACTTCAAAAACCGCCCGCTGGAGGGGACGTATCCATATCTTTGGCTAGATGCCACTTTCCCGAAAGTGCGAGAAGGCGGACGGGTGCAGAGCATGGCGTTTGTGATTGCCATTGGTGTGCGAAACACCGGTGAGCGTGAAGTATTGGGATTTGACATTGGCACCAGCGAGGACGGCGCGTTTTGGCTCACATTCATCCGCAGTCTGATTGCACGTGGATTGCGTGGCGTACAGTTAGTAATTAGCGACGCGCACGAAGGACTGCGTAGTGCCATTGCTTCTGCGCTGACTGGAGCGACCTGGCAGCGCTGTCGTGTCCACACAATGCGCAATATTCTCAGCCAGGTGCCTAGAGCGTCACAAGCGATGGTCTCATCCATTGTCCGGACCATCTTTGCGCAGCCGACGCAGGAAGCCGCCAAACAGCAATTATCTGTCGTTGTGAAACAACTTCAAGGAAAGTTTCCAAAAGCGATGGGTGTTCTGGAACGTGCAGAGGAAGACGTATTAGCATACATGGGATTCCCGAAGGAGCACTGGAAGCAGATTTGCTCGACAAACCCACTTGAGCGCTTAAATCGTGAACTAAGGCGGCGCTTTGATGTGGTTGGCATATTCCCCAACCGAGAGTCTGTATTGCGCCTTGGAGGATCGATTCTCCAAGAGCAGAACGATGAATGGATAGTTGCAAGGCGCTACTTCAGCCGAGAGTCTATGGCAAAACTCATTGGCACTGATGAACAGCAGTTACTAGCTCCAACGTCAGTTTTGCATAAATAGCTAACACTAGGGGTTGCACTCAATTTACACCACTTGACGGGACACTACCCTTGGTGAACCAGTGATTTTTTTGGCCTGCCGTACAGTCGTTGAACTTGTGAAGGTAATAGCGTTTGCACTCAAGTTTGACGCTGCATAAAGGGAGAGTGGAATCATTTGATTCTCAACTGGGGCAAAGCAAATAACAACTATCGTGCATTTGAGCGAGTCATAGGGGCTCTGTTCGATGCCGGGGGGATTCTATGGCGAGACGATTTAAAAACCTTACTTGGTTTCTCGGAAGATATGATGCGGTATGTGATTTACAGAATCAACCGAATGGAGCCTAAGCTGATTCGGCATATCCGTCTCCCTGATCGGCGGTCAACGTATGCGTATATCCTAACTTCGGAAGGAGTGACCTATGCCAAGGACCTTGTAGGATGGGAAAAAAAGGTCCGAGTCGCGGAGAGCCAAGCATACCACACGCTAGGAATTAACAGTGTTTTGATGCGAATCGTCCGCGAGGTCGGCACAGAAGGGTATGAATGGCATAATACCCGCGAGTCCGGCGAGATTGTGGCTGACTCTATTGCCACCAAACTGGCAGAGGAAGGGCGAGGTCGTGAGAAGTTTAGGTATAATCGCCCAGATGCCATGTTCTCGGTCGGAGGCCGCAAGGTGATGGTCGAGTGGGATCGTGGTAGTGAGTCGGGAAAAATCTTGAAAGATAAGATGAAAGATTACCAATACACGATGATGAAATTGCCTGAGAGCTGGCGAGTGGTGGTGTATGTGACACCAACAGTGGCTCGTCGGAACTTCTTAGCAGCCAAATTTGAAGAGGTAGCAATGACAGCTTATAAGGCTCATTTCTTCGTGGAAGGTGGTGAAACCGCCGGTTTTGTACAAAGAGTAAAACGTGGATTACGGCCTAGCGTTTGACTAGAGACTGTATTAACGTTCGGCCTTCGCTAGTTACTTTGTGTCCCTTGTGGCTGAATCCTCAAGTAGTGAAGTTGGACCCCTTTGGGGTCGAGGTTTTTAATTGAATCTTCCTTAAAACTAAAAGTGTCACGGTGGAGTTGGTGACTTCGGAGCTCAAGATAGTCTGCCGACGTTTCCCTAAAAGAGCCAAGAGCCAAGAGCCAAAGACGAAGCCCACCATATCGGTGGGCTTTAATAATTGGAAGCACCAGCAAGGGCTATACGACACTTAGGTATTAGATAGGAGTTGCAGAGAGGAATACAAAACTAAGACAACGTCTATTAATTCGTAAAAGTATACTTTTACGAATAGATTCTAGACATACGATGAAGCCGCTTTTCACTGTTTCTCCACCAGTATGTAAAAGTATAAAGCAAGCTTTGCGAATATCCGTTTTATGTAACTATATTTACGAACACTTTTGCTGTAATAGTAGCAAGCAAAACCCCAGGAAGGGGCTACGGACAATGGAAATCAGAAAACATGGCTACATTCGAGTGAGCACAAAAGAACAAAATGAGCAGCGGCAAAGGGATGCTATGAAAAGCGTAGGTATCAACGAACGAGACATTTACGCTAGACAAACAAAGCGGTAAGGACTTTAACCGTGAGCAGTACCGGTTGATGAAACACAGTTTACGAGAGGGAGACATACTGTATGCACTCCCTAGATCGGTTTGGCCGCAATAAGGAGGAAATCCTCAACGAATGGAAGGACATTACAAAGACTATTGGCGCTGATATTGTCGTATTGGACATGTCGTAACTGGATACGACACAATACCGCGATAGTTTGGGCAACTTTATCTCTGAACTCGTGCTTCAAATCTTGTCATGGATTGCGCAGGATGTACGTCAGAGAATCCGAACAAGGCAGCGAGAAGGCATTGATTCCGCTCTGCGTAATGGTACAAAGTTTGGACGTCCCAGTGCAAAGATCACAGCATCATTCGTCAAGTCTTACACCGAATGGAAAGCTGGGAACATTACTGCAACGGGAGCCATGCAACAAGCTGGTTTGAAACGAACCACCTTTTACAAACTGGTTAAAGAGTATGAGATAAGCCACATTACATGATGTCCACGGCTGTCCATCGGGGGATCGCCCGGCCGTTGCCTCTGGTGATACGAATAATTATTCAGCGAGTAAAGTCTTTAGAGTAGCCTTCGATTCTTGTGGCAAGAGTCCAATAAAATGACGAAGTCCCATGCTGTACACCAAACACATCGCTAACCTGTCTCGCTCTACACCGTCTGGAGAAAAGGGTATACCATTGTTGCGCTTAGGGTAACGTGCTTTTCAACTTCGAAACATGCGGCTGTAGGGTCTAAAGCTGAAAAGTGTTTCGACCACACTTGCATATATTAAACTAATTCATCCGAATCTAGATAACCGTTCCTTATCGCATACATTTTAACTCGATAAGAAGATAGTCTAACTTTACGATCAATTTCACGTAGACCGACTCCGGCTTTTAGAAGTGAATCAACTTCTTGAAACTTTTTATTGTCTTGCTCTATTTGGGCGTTATTACGTTTCGGACAATAACCTGCGTACATTTCAAGCCAGCACAAGACTAGATATGGTAAGTGTTTCGTTTGTTTGCTGATTTCCTTGACAGTTAGTCCCTCTTTATGTAGATTGACAACCCTTTCGATTTGTTTCTTCCTAGAGATGTATCGTTTCTCTCTTTCGGTCTTGAACTTCTCGTACAATTGAAACTTCCGATCAAGATGAATCGTAGAGTTGCCATATAGGGTCTCAAGAATTCGCAGTGTTTGTTTTCCTCCACCATACGTGCTTTGATACGCCTTGCCTTTTTTGTAAAACGTAATTTTTGGGAGGGCGAGCGTTGATTCAATGCCTCTTAGAAACTCCTGTGTTCCAACAAAATGTATTTCTGCTTTAATACCGTTTTTATGAACATGAAGAGATCCGTCACCGTCAAAGTAACCACGGATAAATGCAGTCTGCAGATTGTGTGGAATATTTGGGAATTTAAGTGTTAGTGATTTCGCTTGAATACAGCCCAACTTGACTAAATCAGTTACAACTTTTCTGCTAGGAGCGTGTCCGAGTATTTCAGCTTAGAATTTCTGTAATTGAGTCCTAATTCCAAAATTCTCATTAATGGTCAATGACATTCCGCACTGGTGTTGTTCT
>NZ_JBHUCX010000047.1:0-6409 GCF_042678105.1 Alicyclobacillus fodiniaquatilis | reverse complement strand
ACTTTCTGAGCTGTTCTTTTGAAACCTTAGTCACTCTTATGTCCTCCCAATCTCATACTCCCTTTTGGGGATTGGGAGTTTACACAAAATATTTTACACACTCATTCAAATCGCAGACACGATATACTTCAATTGCGAGGCCGTCGTCACTGAAGAAGGCAAGATGTTATGGGAGATTCGCATCAAGGTGGACTGACATATTTGGACTGCCTTTCCCATTCTACTATAAGGATTCCTTACAACCTTCAATCCACCCAATCCCACATAAAACTCTGTTTTGAAGTAATCATCTAGCAAGTCAATTCGTCTTTTGTACCGCACTTGCTTTTTGAACATGTTCCTCTCTCGCTTTGGAATCAGTAATGTTCTTCTCGCCAAGCAGTTGGAAAATGTGACTCACATCTGCATCAGACAATGGTGGCCTAGAGTATTCATTTTTGAGTCTGATTAGCTTTCTTTCTATGAACTCTGTCAGGAGGATGTCATACACAACAAATTCATCCGTATCCACTGTCCGTAATTCTGGCTCAATATGTAACTCGCAACGCTTCGTGAACGACACAATAGAAATGAATCGAATGTCTTCATAATCCTTCAACAGCCGCTTCAACGCATTGATATGAGTGCGATTCTGTCTGACTGGATTATACATGTTAAACTTTCCATTTACTCTCCAATTTCTGTCCTCACGCTTCCCCTTTACATATCCTTTGTAGTTCTTTGTCTCGATTACAAAAACAGCGTATGGCGTGATCAGCACATGATCAATTTGTGTGTATCCAGTTTTCGATCTTGGATTGGCGATCAGCAAATCGTTCAAATACCTATTCTCTTTGGAAAACTGGCGAAGCTGGACTTCAATTTTGAACTCGCCCAAGTCGCCAATGTGCTTTGGGTCAATTGTTTTAGGCTGTTGTTTCGATTCTGTCTTTGATGCACTTGTTTGGCTATCTTGTGTAGTCTTCTTTGATTTCTTCAGTACAGCTGCTAGTTTCTCAAACAACTACATGTCCCCATTTCAAATGCCTAACAGATGGAATTCTGGTGTCAACAAGAGAAACTAATGTTACTTATGTATCTGTCATGGACACCAAAACACCCACCAACAACATGAACTACATCTTCTTAACGTATGGATGGAACACTTCACGAAACTTCATGACTTTGCGTATGCCCCAATCGATCATATCATCGTCTTTCCCGCAACTCTCATTCTGAGCAATGCGACAGGCTCTCTTGCTTTCTAGCGGCTCCCACTCTAACGCACCAAGACTCGACTCAATCGCAATCTTGTCACGTTCAAACACATCAAAGTAAGTCTCATTTGCTTCTTTATCACCGCAATCAATATACAATTCACACGAAAATCTGTTACCGCTACGAAACACTAAGTTAAGCGCGAATCCAGTTTTACCTATGCCAAATCCAAACCAACTATCATAGCCAACTTTTCGTGCGGTCGTAAAGGAAGGACTTACTTTATGTAATCGTTCAAGTAGTTTGGAGAAGAAATCATGATAATACTGCTGTTTGCCACTTTTCTCGCTTGACATTGCCCTAGACACAGTGCCAGTCCGCTTAGATTTTGACCATTCATTTGGAGATGCCTTTACTTTGAAAAGCGGAGCAGGAGTTGATTCACCAATCGTTATAACTTGAATTTCCACAGCGAAGAACTGCACATCGTCATTTGTAGCTTCATTCAACCAGTCAATTGCTTTCCGATGTTCTTCTCGAATTTCCTTTGCGATCCAAATCATTGTCTTTGCGTCGAGTCCTGACGCATATGTAAGCAATTGTCCAAGGTGCGAGTGATCTGTTGGCTCTAATTGATTCTCCACCGCAATCAATGAGCCATTTCCAACATCCTTTGCCAAAATGTCCAGCGAAAATGCACCAACTGTTTGCTCTGTTGCAACTAACTCAATTTCTAGACCTAATTCCTCGCCCAAGACATCAATGTTGTCAGCAAGCCAAGGCGTAAAATCTCTGGCTTCATTAGTCCAGATATTGCGAATATCATCTACATATTGTATACGTCCAAGCGACATGAAGTGACGCTCCTCCTGTTATTGATGACAACATATTTAATTGAAACATCCAATGACTTGATTATTCCGTTACGCTCTCCAAAAAGATCCGCTTGTCGAAACCTCCACGCTGATCCCTTTTAGATGTCATCATAGCCTCAAACTTCTTAACACTGATGTGCTTTGCCTTCACAACAGCCAACATGACTTCAGCGAGATCAGCCAGTTCTTCGACCTCACCAGATTCAAGATACTCCTTCAGTTCTTCGCCCAACTTTGCGTTCAGCATTTCAAGGTACTCGTCATTCTCCAACGTACGAACAACGCACCGCTTGCCATTCTGTTCAATAATCTCTGGTATGTGGTCTCTGACTAGCTTGTTATACGTGATAACAGCCATACAGCGTCCCTCCTTGCTATCCCCTACACGTTAATGATTTCGAGCCATTTTTCTAGAAAGTCCATTCAAATCACCTTAAAGTTTGTCAGCATACTTGTAAACAACTCTGGTGTTCTCCAACATTTCCTTGCTAACGCTCAAACTCCACGCGCTCATTCTGCTGTGCCATCGCTTGTATTTAAAAAACTGCTCCCACGTAAGTTCATTGATCTGCTTCAAGCGAACATTTGTATCAAATAGCACAAGTATGACATATTCAAACTTCTGTTGCTCTGGCTCATTTGAACCTGGCGGATTCAATCCGTAGAACACACTGGTTGTACTACTCGTTGTAGCTTTGATGCTATAGCGATCACCATCTACACTTATCGCATCAATGTTCTTGGTGCTTGGTGGCGCGGCTTGCAGTTTTGGCAGTCCTTTGGTGTCACAGTGATGTTTAATGGCTATGTATTCTCCCAAGTCGTCCACTACATTCTTGCTTCGTATAATCTGTCTACGCTTCAACTCATCGATAACAACACCATAGGAAGCAATTAAATCTGTATCTGACAGGTTACGAATGAAATCCACTAGCATCACCCTCACTGATATGATCATAGCAGATCAAGCTGAATATTCCAGAAGATTAGTTGTATGTAAATCTGTGACCATACACAAAGAACCTTGAATCATCTAGGATTCAAGGTGACAACCCTATACAAGGTAATCACATATAAAATTGTGATTTTAGTTGGTTCTTTGATTTCTTAGTAACGTTGAATATGATGACATTCGAAGGGAGTTTCACGATACCTCGGTCTTATCCGATGTGACTGATACTGTAAATGATGAATTCTACACCGTAGACCTATGAAGTTAAGACGACTCAATCCAAATACAGCTTGCGTACCTTTTCATAAGCTCCTTGGGTGCGCTTGGATATCAGATCCACGGCGATACCTAGACTTTTCTATAACGAGACTTGAGAAATTCTTGAAGAAGAATATGATTAAACAGGTTGATCGGATGGTCACTAGACAATTCGTGAATAAGTGTGTTTTTAATTCCATGGCGGTTTAATAACAATGACATGTACCGAGAAGTCGTAGACTTACCTGCTCCCGGTATGCCCTCAAAAAGAACCAGCTTGGTATCTAACATGTACACACCGCCCTATAGTTACGAGTAAGCTTTATTTTCCTAGTTTATCATTCTCCGAATGTCCCATGACCCTTGTTGGATTAACCTGCTCCGTTAGTGACAGTTCGGAGCCACCAGGAACGAATATTCATGTACAAGCAGGGGCAGGCGACTTATTCAGTTCTCGCCCCCATTAGCACAGAAATTGAGCGGTATAAGTCCCATTTTTTAGTTTTTTAGGTTTTCTCTCGTGGCTGTCGGACTGGAGTGTTACGGACCGATGGATTTTTGTCACCGTCGGGTCGTCGGGCATCAATCGCTTTATTAGGTCATATATGGCAGCTTCTACGTGGTCGACGTAGGTACGCACTTCGGGAATACTGATTTCCTCCGCTTCCGGACGGTGAACCATATGATTGCGTACCTCAGCATCCTGAATAAGTTTGTTTCTTTTCGGTGATACGCCTGTACTATATGCCTCCAGAAGTGACCCGTAAAGCTTGGATATTGGCGGAGACGGTACCTCCAACAAAAGTGCCTCAAGTTCAGGCTTCACACGAATCAAATACTCCTTAATTGCAAGTTCAGCGGCTATTGCAGCGTCAATCCATTTATATCGTGGAGTATTCTCGTGTTTGGCTCTGTGCAAGTGACGTAGGGCCGCGAATGGGGTGTAGCCGGTATCGATGTACTGTTGGACGGCAGCAACTGTAGATTCGTCAAGCTCTAATGGGCTATCAATATTGGACATGTAACCGGAATAATTGGGGGGCAGCCTGAACCATGTATCTCCATCGACAGACCAATCATGGTACCTAACACTAAACAGGTTTTCCTGCAGGCCTACCTGGTTTAATCAGTACTTGATAAGGTGTAAGACCCTGCGAGTAGCCTCGGCAAGTTCCCTACTTAGGGATTGCATAAAGTCATTCGAAGTTTCCGATAGTGCGTTTCCCTCGGCGTATGATTCAATCTCCACCATCACATCGTTGGCCGGTTCAACGTTGATAACGGCATTTGCCGTGCCATCACGTCGGACTTCAACGTGTACAGTACCTGAATTCACTGGAACCTGAAATGAGAAGGATTCCACCTCTGGGTGAAATGAATCCGATCGATATGCGTACCGATAATCGTGTAATTTCCTCTAATGTACAGCTGAATCGCCTCCGGGTTTTATAGTTCATTTAACGTACCTGTAAAGTGTAGCTATTTATCCTGTCCATGCGAATTCCTCCGTTGTGGAACTAGATAAACTGCCCCAAGTGTCCAATAAGACCAAAACTTCCGAACCGCATATTTATGTAATCGCTGCTGGTGGGTTACTTCAGTTTTTGCCTATTTGCGACACATCACTTGAATCGTTTTATCGTATTTTCGCTTATTAAAAAAACTGATGAACTTCTATACTGTCGTAAATCCGATTGGTAAGAAACCAGCCTATATTTAGACAAACCACGATTATGCCGACAATCTTGATTGCCCTATTGTGACGAATAATGGGTTTATCGGAAATGGAAGATAAAACAATTATCACTGTTGCAGCTGTTCCCAACCAACTCAAAGCGTCTACCCAACGGTAAACAGGACCAAGGATGAACACATGAAACAATAATGCGAATTCATCCCATAACATATACAAATTTATCAATCCATTGAATACTAATGCTACCAATAACACAATGCCCCGTCTCATAGGAATCACCTCAAAATTATGAATTTTTACCATAAATTTTGATTGAGTCAATATTCAGCATTCCTGCCCGAGAGTGTAGTAAAAGCCTCGAGCTATTATTGAATATTCATGTATCGGCATCCTGGTCCTTCCCAGACATTTGCTCCCGATCCCTAAAGAAGCAATCATTGTTCACTCTCGTATTTGTTTTCCAGATACTCGTTGAATTTATTGATAGCAATGCTATTACAATGAGCCAACACACCGATACCAAGCCATACAAGCGACATAGCATTTACTAGTGCATAGTTGAAAGTAGCATCGGAATGATGCACATGCCCCCTGATTACATCCACCACAAACCATATATACGAGATAATCATCACTACGTTCAGAACAATAGGTATCGTAGTTGGCAGAGGTATCTTAGTCACTAACCTTTCCTCCTTCCCATCAACATGTCCTTTGCAGTTTTTTGCCCGAGAGTCCTGCAACAAAGCAGACAACAGTAACGAATATTCATGCATTTGTTGACGTGCCACGTTCTTCGGTGAATGCTCCCGTCAACGACAGAACCCCCCGTCGCCCCGTTTAGACATACCGAGACACAGGAAGTATCAAAAACTTGATGGCACAACGCCACTAGCGGTTGTTTCGTTACCCCTGATTAACTGGTCCAATTCATTTGCAAATTCGTCTATAGACCCCAATTCTGTGATAATAAAAAATTTTGTTCTTGCTCCATTAGGAGATGGACGTTTATTATCGGTCAACACCTCAATTGCAACGTGCCCTCGCTTGCTACATAGGAAAAAGCGACAACAAACATAATGAGTTACGTCTTGTGAATCTTCTCCACTTGTCCAAGTAAATTCCTTAACACCTAATTTCCCCAGAGCTCTTAACCCATCACGTAGCTCTTCAAGCTCTTGGTTTGAGGTGTAAAAGTTAATTTTGATTTGACACTCTGCAGAACGAGCGGACATCCTCAATTCAAACATGTCTTGGTCAACTTCCCACACTTTATGAAACACAATACAATTCATCACCATGACACCTTCTCTTGGGTCATCCGTTGTTGAACTGATATGAACGAGGCCGTCAACCGCCACTCGTTTTTTTCTTGTCAAGAGACCATGGAGTTAAATGCCTGGCCCGAAGGCAAGGTTCGTCGACGGTTGG
>NZ_JBHUCX010000046.1:0-10524 GCF_042678105.1 Alicyclobacillus fodiniaquatilis | reverse complement strand
CAACCGTCGACGAACCTTGCCTTCGGGCCAGGCATTTAACTCCATGGTCTCTTGACAAGAAAAAAACGAGTGGCGGTTGACGGCCTCGTTCATATCAGTTCAAGAAGGCTACGTAAAATCCGTTAACGGACGTGATATAGGGGCTAGCGTTGCTGCACTAACGGAGCAGTTTAACCCAAGATGAACATCACTTATTGTTGCATCTTGATTGGAGGCATCCCGACATGGAAACACTCGGAGGATTACCAATTTGTTTGTTCGCCGACCGATGTGCTTGGGAACAGTGGCTTGATACTAACCATGAACATTCAAAAGGGATTTGGGTAAAAGTAGCAAAGAGGGATTCAACGACAACGACAGTGTCTTATTCTGAGGCGCTTGAAGTTGCTCTTTGCTATGGGTGGATCGATGGACAAAAAAAAACATATGACGAGGACATGTGGTTGCAAAAATTTACTTCAAGGAGATCCAAAAGCGTTTGGTCTAAGGTAAACATCGATAAGGTCACGCAACTCATAGCGTCTGGCAAAATAAAGCCAAGCGGTATGAAAGAAGTGAATGCTGCAAAAGAAGACGGACGTTGGGATGCAGCATATGAATCTCAGCGAAATTTTACGGTCCCCGATGATTTCCAACATGAATTAGAGAAGAACCCACAAGCGGAAGCATTTTTCGAAACGCTTAATAGACAGAATCGCTATTCGATATACTATCGAATCCAGACTGCCAAAAAACCAGAAACCAGAAAGGCACGAATCGACAAGTTTGTCGAGATGCTCGCCAACAACCAAAAACTTTATCCCTGAAACGATACGACCGAAAGCTTGCATACCTTCTTGCGCATAAGGGGGCGTTAACTGAAAAAGGCGACATAACATCTCCTTAGCGGACTAAAGCATCTATCGGAAGGAGGTACTAAACGTGAATCAACAGTGGAAAGTAGCCATTTTACTCTTTGATGATATCGAAGTGTTAGATTTTGCAGGCCCCTTTGAAGTGTTTTCTGTGGCGGCGTACCTAGACCAGCAGATAGATTCAAAACCGTTCCTTGTAAAGACTATATCCGAGAAGGGAAATCTCGTACGTGCCCGGAATGGTCTAAAAGTGCAGCCTGATTACAGCTTTTACAATACCCCCCATTTCGATATTCTGGTCATTCCAGGTGGGCCTGGAGCTCGTGAACGGGAGATTGAAAACGAGAAAGTGATACAGTGGATTGCTGGACGCATGGGAGACATTGAACTCATGACTTCCGTATGTACTGGGGCTCTGCTATTGGCTAAGGCAGGGCTGTTGAACCAGAAGAGGGCAACCACGCATTGGGCTAGTTACGATAGGCTAGAGGCCGAATTCCCAGAGGTAAAAGTGCAGCGGAATGTGAAGTTTGTCGATGAAGGTAATGTTGTAACATCCGGAGGAATATCCGCAGGTATCAATATGTCATTTCATATCATTAAACGACTTCTTGGTCCGGAAATTGCTCAACAAACAGCGAAGCGTATGGAATATGACATTGTCATTGAGTAACCTTTTTCGCTTTTGTTAACGTAAATCAGGTTATCGGGACTCCGGTCCGCCAAAGAGACACAAATGAAGTATGTTTCATTCACAAGTCGACGAAGTCCTATGCGCCCCAGTGGATTTCGTCGTTTTTGTGTGATTGATGTTTTGAATTCGAATGAACAGAAAATGGTCGTTCTATACATTCCCTTTTTTAACCGAACATGCGATAGCTACGAGGCGTAATTTTCCAACAAATGATATCTCGAGTCAGAAAGCCTTCTTAGAAAATGGGAAACCATGTAGTAAGGCTCGAACTATGCAATCCCATGGTTCGTTCACTTGTTATGTCAAGTGGGCGGCTCATTTTTACCCAATTTCTTGTAAACGACATGGACACTGTTTTGCTATTGAGTCGGTACAAACACGGAAATTATGCCCATTATGAGGAATTATCCAAAACGATTGTATTATGATTGTTCAAACTCATAGTCGTTAAAGTAAATTGGTTCCGTCCTCTTTCTTTAGCTTTGTATAACATTTCATCGGCGTGCCGTAATAAATCCTCATGATTTAGCTCAGGTGTTACAAACGAGACAACTCCACCAATCGATATTGTCACTGTGGGAGAAACCGAAGACTTCGGATGCGGGATGTTTAACTCTTTAATTACGTTTAACAGGTCATCCGCTATTATCGATATATTCCTATCCTTCACCTCTGAGAATACAGCAACGAATTCCTCGCCTCCAATTCTTGCTACAAAAGAATCCTTGTTGCGTCTTACTTCGTTATCGAGTGTCAAGGCTATTTTTCTTAGACACTCATCACCTGATAAATGACCATATAAATCGTTATATTGTTTAAAATAGTCAACATCAATCAACATCAATCCGATATTACCTTTGTTCAGCAAAAACTCCATACTGTCATATATCGCTGTTTCAAAGAAACGACGATTAGGAATAGACGTTAAATCGTCCCTCATTGCAAGCTTATTTAGTTCTTCCACGGCTCGCGAAAGCTCAATTGTTCGGTCATGTACTTTTTTTTCAAGTTCTTGATTCAAAGCCAAAAGTTGTTCAGCTTTAATATCAAGATTCAATAAGTTCCGCGTATGGGTAACTGAATATATAATGGTTTGAATTAGTACATAAAAAAACAGCCCAACCGGCAAAAGTTCTTGTGATTGAATGGCATTCGTATAATACAGTAAATCATTAACAATCGACCCTGTCAGGACTAGTAAGGAAACCATATTTAATAAAGCAAATGAGCGATGATTCACTATGGCGCGACTAAAAACGAACAACATATACAAATTCACAGTTATCGCTATTACACTCATGAACAATAATGTATATGTAAATATCCAAGGTGGGGTCGTCATGAACATAATAGAAAGTACGCTACTAAACACAAAAAAAAGACTCTCAATCTTACGTATAGAATCCTTCGGATAGAGTGCCCGTGTTGTCAGGAGAAGTAGAAACACCCCGACAGAGGCGGAGAGGTACTGTACTCGTGTTTCAAAGCTCCATCCTACCGTTGGGAAAAAGGTAGTAATTGTGGTGTCGTTAAGAAACAGCGCTTGTACAATAACATCTATACAAAAGAGTGCAAAATACAGAGGGAACTTATCACGACGGTTTGACAGGTATAAAGAAAGGCAAAACACTGAAAGAGTAAATAGGCTCCCAATAATAAATAATTGTTCTGATAAACGTATGCTTTCAAGTCTATTTAGAGACTGAATTGAACCTAGGTATGGAACCTCCCCTATTCCTCCCTTCTGCTGAATAAAATTAGATACCTGAATAACGATATGGATTGAGTTTCCTTGTTCTTTTGGTACTACAACAATGCCTGGGCTATCTTGCGGCGTTGTTGTAGTACGCGTTAGTCCCACTACGCCTGCAGTATGCATAGTAATGCCATTAATCCACATACGATACGAGGATGAAATACTTGGTATATAGATAGCATTCAGCTGGTGCTGTTCATTCGTCGGTAAAGTAATAGTTAGTTCGTATGTGCCATAGCCTTGCCCCCAAACTTTTGGAACATCAATAGTCTCTCTCTCTGGCCCTACCTTGTGCTTAATATCTTCAGGAGAAATTAGCTCTTTGGGATAAAATAGCCATTGCCCGGTAAGAGAAATAATTTGCGGAGTAGAAGTTGCGTTATCACGCAGATCGATGACTCCCTGATGTGCCATACTTTGTTCTTGAATATGAAGAGTTTTTAATTCTAAATTTTGAATTAACAAAATAACCATTATAAACATTATTAATAACCCTGCGAGTACAATATTAATTTTTCTCATACTACCACCCTGTAAAGTATATGGGGTAATCTCTGGTTCTAATTTTAGTACTTCATTTTTGGGCATAAGCTTGATTCTGTTTTGGAAAGGTATATTCAATTTAAATCATTGGTAATGGTTTCCGCAAGTTTGGAGCGGAGTGACATGATTAGTATTCCGGTACTAAGGACAAACTTCGTGAAATTCTGCTCCAATTATATCGGAATCAATTTCAGATCTATGCGAAGCCTGGTATTAGGGAATACCTATGCACTGTCTATGGCCAGCCGCGGAATACCCGTTCAAACAGCACAAGTTCGTAGTCACATACCCCTTACTCTCTGACGCCAATAAGGACTCATGAACGGCCGGTATTCACTCATCGAAGCCTGAACCGTTGGCTGAACCAAACGGGTAGATCGATTCTTTGCATCGGCAATACAATATAAAGTTGCGGAACCTTATCAACCGTATAAAATGCGTATAAACATAAAAATGTACATATATCGAAACCCTAAACACACCCCGTCCAAAATCAGGCGTCGAAGAAATTGGGGAATCGCTGGTACTTTCCATTTGACTTGTTAGAGTCTTGCAATCATGTTGGTAATGTAGTCGTAGCTTCGCAGTTAACGTTCGTGTAATTACGACAAAATTCAACATAACTTTACATGATTCGCCACTCTGAGTAACATGAATACTGGCCTTTAATTTTTAGAGAAGATATTTATCAATAAGTTCATTCACGCTTAACCAAAATCCTCTGTAGTGGAGCATCTAACATGGAATCAAAGAGAGTAGTCATTACAGGTTACGGGGTAAACGCCCCCAACATTAGTAATGAAAGTGATTTTAGGAATGTTCTGATAAACGGAAAGTGTACTTATACTGTTATACCGGATATAGGACCTAATGGATCGAGTGTTGTTTGTGGACAAATAAATGAAAACTTCAATATAATCGGCGGTAATAATTACCACAGATATCCTCGTGTAAGTCGACTTGCCCTGGCAGCTGCACAAGATGCTGTAGGCTTAGCCGGGTGGGGTCGTTTGAATGAGTTTGACGCCAATCGTGTAGCCGTGATTATTGGTTCTTCTGCAGGAGGACTTCTTGAAATCGAAGAAGGAACAATGTTTAGCAGAAATCAGGACTATGCAGCTTTTCCAAGGTTGGGCGCGTCCACAGGAAACTTTCACAGTACAGCATCAGCTGTTTCAGCGCATTTTGGATTAACGGGTATGTCTTTGACTGTGGGGAGCGGGTGTACTGCCGGAGTCGACGCCATAAATATGGGAAAAGCGCTGATTGAAAGTGGTCAAATTGACGCTTGCTTAGTTGGAGGAGCTGATGCCCCAATTACTTCCTTTAGTCTGTATAGCTTTGCAAAGTTACGCGGGATTGCATTAAATGTGGACGTTTGTGATACTGGTGTTCCTTTTTCAATGAGTCATGATGGATTTGTTATAGCCGAAGGCGCGGCAGTGTTGGCTCTGGAGACCGAAGAGTCAGCTCTGCGTAGAGGTGCTTATATTTACGGGGTAGTTCAGGATGTTTCCTCAAACAATGATGCGATTGCGATTCATAGATCGGATTCTTCTGGAAAATCTATGTTAAAAGCACTGAAAGCAACTTTAAATGGCCATAGACCAAGTTATGTAAATAGTCAGGCACTCGGTCTACACGAAAATGATAGAGTTGAGCAGTATGTGCATCAACAATTGTTCGGCAAAGAGGTACCACTAACCTCCATTAAAGCAATGATAGGCCACCCTTTTGCTGCTGCGGGTGTTTTTCAGGTCATCTCAGCACTCCAAAGTATTGAATACGGCTTTATCCCAGGAACTACGAAAACTAAAGCCTCCGGATACGAAAACCTGCCAATTGTTTTTGAAACGAGACCGTCTGAGGTACAGTCAGTAGCTATTACCACACATGGTTTTGGCGGGAACAATACTTGTTTGTTGATCACTAGGTTGAGCAAAGGGTTGATGTAGGTGCTATTTTTATTGATGTTTTATATAGGTCTTGTCCCTATCTTGTTTGCATTGAGCATTATTCCTTTGTTTGGTCGCTCCCAATTGACGTTTGCACTTGTTTCCTTTCTAATCTTAACTGCCATATGGCAATGGGATGTCGCGGATTTGTACAGTTACTCTGTTCTCCAACGTCCAACAGCATTGATACTATTTCGTCTTTTTCGGTTTGGAACGATTTTTTTAATCCCTTCTCTTTTTTTTGTAGCCTCGACAGCTACGAATCTCGTACCTAAAGGTAACCGTCCAAATTGGTGGAAATTTTGTTACAACAAAGTAGTGATTGGCGGAATTGCTCTGTGGTCTGCGTTTGTGTATACAATTGGATGGACGCGAGCAGGAATCACACTCCTTCGAACTGTTAATTTTGGACGATATATTCTATTATTCCCTATCTATGGCCCTCTCGCATGGACGTTTTATGCTCAAGTAGTGGCTTTTGGCATATTCACGGTTCTATGTTTTCGGGTCACAAGACGGATTCAAGATGGTATAACCCGCAAATTCTTGATTCAGTTTTTGATATCCGCCGCGTTAATGTTTTCAGTTGGGCTGTTTAATATATATCCAAGTATTTTTGTTTTCTCAAGTGGTTTAACGTGCATCATCTTCTCTTCTACAATTTTTATTGCGTATTCAAGGTTTGTGTCTGAACGGTATCGTAGCGCCAATCAAAGTCTTCAAGAGCAATCAGAATTTCTTCATAAGGTAATAGATGTTAGCCCGAACTACTTAAGCGTAATGAATAGTAAGGGTCTTTTTACGATTGTTAATAGAGCTTTTGCTCGATTTTATGGGCTGCCCTCAGATTCCATTATTGGACGGTCACTAGAAGAAGTGGAGGAATTAAGAAATAGAGGAATTAGAAGTCATATGGAGCAAGGAACTACGGTGGAGCAAACGCCTGAAACCGTACCAACGGTACAGCGCAATTTAATAAATGCTGTAGGACAAACAAGGACAGTCACAACCGTAGAAATACCTGTAAATTTTCATCACGCGAGTCAGACGCTTCGTGTGTCTACTGATATAACGGATCGTATTGAATACGAAGAAAGGATCAAACGTCATGCATACTATGACTCTCTTACTGGATTGCCGAATCGTATGTCGTTTAATCAAAGTATCGACAATATAATTCACTCATTTGACAAGTACTCTACGAACTTTGCTGTCCTTTTTTTGGACATGGACCGATTTAAAAATGTGAACGATACTCTGGGTCATAATATTGGGGACGAGGTTCTTTGTGAGATAGGTAAAAGATTATCTAAGGTTATCGATAATTTACACGGGGTAGTAGCTCGTTGGGGGGGAGACGAGTTTACACTGATCATTCCTTTTGAGGATACTGATCGACTTTTAATGGCCGTTCAGGGCTTAATCTCTGATCTTGAACAAGTGATATCTTTGACTAATATCGAGCTCTTTATAACGCCTTCGATTGGGATTAGTTTGTATCCTGAACACGGAAACAATGTTAACTCCTTGCTCCAAGCTGCAGACATTGCTATGTATAGGGCTAAGAAGTATGGAATTAAATACCAAATATATAGCCACCTAATGACCAAGGCCACTTTAGGATTAGAATTGGAAATGGATTTGAGACGTGCACTAGAGGGTGATGAATTCGAATTATATTTCCAGCCCAAAATTGATACGAATAGTAGACGAATCGTTGGTACGGAAGCATTAATCCGATGGTTACATCCACGCAAAGGTGTAATTTCTCCGAATGACTTTATACCCATAGCTGAGGAGACAGGAATGATCCTCAAAATTGGAGATTGGGTTATTCAACAAGCATGCAGACAGAATAAGATTTGGATGGATGAAGGTTTATTAAATGTTCCCATAAGCGTAAACATTTCTCCGCTACAACTATGGTTCGGAGATATTGTGAAGAGTATTAAAGAAGTTCTGACGCAGACCGGTTTGCCACCAGATTATCTAGAACTAGAAGTTACAGAAGGAATTGCTGTTCAGAATGAAATTCAGGCAATTGAAAGGCTTGGAGCTTTGAGAGAGCTTGGGATTCGTATTGCTGTGGATGATTTCGGAAAGGGATATTCCTCCCTGAATTCTCTACGCTTGTTTCCTGCAGATTCTCTTAAGGTCGACAAGGCGTTTATTGATCAATTGAGCATTCCGAATTCTGAAAAGAACAACCAGATAACAAAGCATATCATTTCACTAGCTCACGCGATAGGACTGCGTGTTATTGCTGAAGGTGTGGAATCCGAAGAACAATTTCATTGTCTAAAAGCATTTAATTGTGACGAAGTACAAGGATATCTCTTTAGCCGTCCGATTCCTGAAAAAGAGTTTCGTAAGCTGGTGCCCCTTCAGGCAACATAGTTCCTGTAATTAGCCCCCATGAGTCTGCCAATCGGCATCTCTGGAGCAACTTGTAGTTAAACGTTTCTCTCTCAATATATTCAATAAGCCAAGCAAATAGCACTACAAAATACCCCAATGGCGCCCAAACACATTAGGGGTATTTTTTATTGATTTACTGCTGAACAGGATACTCCTTGATCCAAGTATGTCCGCCATTATTCGTATGATACAATGCGCCCGAAGTCATCAAAGCCCAGCCTTGTGTAGATGAGGTAAACGTCAATACAGAGACGTTTCGTAACGAGATATTCGGAGTAAACGATGACCATGCTTGCCCACCGTCAGTCGTCACAAACATCTTATTCCCGTCTGTAGCCAGCGCGTCGTTCATGGTTGGGAAGCTCCACGCCTGAATCGCTTGATTCTTAGCGATACTCTGTACCTCCTTACCGGAAATCCATGTCTTTCCACCGTCCGTTGTACGGTAGATAAGTAAGGTTGAACCATCGCTAACAGGCAAGATACCATCTTGCTGGCTGAAGAAAATAGGTGGATAAGACATAAATTCAGCACTAGTGAATTGTGATGGAACCGTTACATGCTGTAGGTTCCACGTCTTTCCATCATCGGTTGTCTGGTACAAATATACGAGTCCATTGACAGGTGTAAAGCCAGTTGCCCATCCATGGTTGTTATTATTGATGAAGCTGACCCCAGTTTTATCACCCCCAAATGGGAGCCCTCCTCTAGTTTCATTCGTCGTCGTAGAAACTTTGTTCCAGCTGTTTCCGCCATCACTTGTTTGATAGATTGTTTCTTTTTCGCTTCCAGCTGCAGCTCCTTGCATCAAGGCGATCCAACCGTAATTTGCGTCCTGAAAATGAAAACTGATTGGTTCTCCTGTACCGGTAAATTTTTGTTTGACCCACGACTTTCCTCCATTTGTGGTGTGATAGATCGCAATGGGTTTACTAATCGAAGCAGAATCATTGACCGCGAGCCATACGTCTTTAGCATCTAAGCCATAAACCTTCATTTGAAGATTCTTTAAATGAGAAAACCCTTGTGGGGACACGTTGTTCCAATCAACGCCACCGTCTCTCGTCAACCACACACTGGTGAGTCCTGTTGCCCATCCCGTGTTAGAGTTGACCATGTAGAGCGTGTTTAACGCTTGAACGCCGCTTCCAGATCGAGCCGACCCTGAGGCATTTGTTGTGTTGCTTGCTTGGAATTGCTTTGGATAAGGTTTGTTAGGAACCAATTTTGAACCATTCCAAGTATACGTAATCGTTACAGGTGTACCGGTTGGATTGGCAAACGAATCATTCTTCTTGTAGACAGGATAGGTCACAGCAACGCCGTTTTCAGCAGTTGTCACACTTGTGATCTCCACACTTGGTTTAGCAGTATCTGTTCCTAAATACTTACCATTGAGAAAGAAGAAGACGAACTGACTATGTCCATCTCTTCCAGATACACCTATCCAAGCAGATAATGCTGCGCCAGACGACGTTTTGACAGTCGCATTCGGAATTGTTCTATTTAAAGCGTAACCCTTGCTTTTTATCAACGCGATCTCACTCGCATAATTGGCTTGTGATGTCGTTGTGGTTGTGCTACCCACAGAAACTTTGGCACTGTTTGTGGTATTACTTGTATTCGACGCGTTATTGTTTGTTGCTCCCGTTGAATTGGACAAAGCATGATCGTGAGATGCGTTTGTAGTTGAATTTTTGACCCAATTATTCTTAGCGCCATCTGCATCAGGGGACGTCGTACAGCCCGCTAAAGTCAACAACACCAGTACTGTGATCGGTATTAAAGCAAGACGCTTATTCATGATAGACCTCCTCGTATTTGCATTAGTTAGACGAAGCAACACGATTTGACGTTTCAACTTTTACGATAATCCAATGTTCACCGTTTTTTAGGGACAGGTCCGTCATCTTGTCGGTGGAAGCCCTATTGAGATCTTTGTACGTTGCGCTATGCCAGACACTTTCCTTAGGACTTCAAATTCATCTGCAGAAATCGATATCTTCAATTGACAGCGCTATGGTACTCTACTCCGAACCATAGTTGCTAGCCTTGGCACGCATCGCATGCTTTCAAGAGGTCTACTCCAATGACAGATCGTGCCTGTTGTTCACGACCATAATAACAGTGCCAACCAAACCCACCGCCCAAATCAAAGTACTTTTTTACCACGAAGTTCTGGTAGCAAAGTCCGAAATGTGTAAGCGTCAAACGTAGGACACCTTGATCACGAAAATGAATGATCATCATAATAGAAAATCCCCGCCGGGATTCCGACAGGGACGTTTTGTCACGTCATGATCT
>NZ_JBHUCX010000045.1:0-6405 GCF_042678105.1 Alicyclobacillus fodiniaquatilis | reverse complement strand
CCACGCGCTGTCTACCATTTCGTCTTAATTTTCCGCAAACGGTGTGGCGGTGCTATGCACAAATTGGCCGCGATTCTTTGCACTTTTCACTTGCGAAAAACACATCCTCTCGACCCCCGTGAAAGCCAGGGATCCCAACCATATCAAGTTGGTTCCCGGGTTCACTAAGTCGATGGATTATTTTCCGTTTTCTAGAAGGCATTACAACCTCTTCACAGGCTAAAAACGCAAGCCGTGCGGCTAATATGTCTTGTACAGCATACGAGACATGTACATTTTCGGATTTCCGATTCTCTAACAAACCTCACCAATCATATGTGAGCCACAATTACATCTATCAACCTCAAATTGTGGTCATTATGTGGCTTGTGGTCCATATGTGTTGACTACTTATCAAGTCCATACTCAAGTTTCATTCGTTCCTCTAGATGTTCATTTACATACGCTCGAACGAACTTGTCCCGCTTGTCTATATCCTCTTGCTTTCGGAATAAGCCTACAGATTTCATTCGTTCTTCTTTTGGTATTGTAGACCACATATTGAGCGCTTCATCTTCTAACTGTGTAATAACACGACGCTGAGTGATCATATCATCAAGTCTTTTTTGCTTCTCCTCTGCCGGATCTATTGGTTTCGGTAATTGTTTTACAAGTTCGGCATACTGTTGCCTGACCTCTTCAACTTGGGCTGCTGCAATCTGTTGGGCAGCACTGCGTATTTCACGCATAATTATCTCCATATCGACCACTTGTGGGACACTTGTGGTTTCATCAGGAGGGAATGGACGTAATTCAAAGGTTTCCTCAAGGATTGAAAAAATCCCCTCTAATAACCACTTATTTTCCCGTTTGTCCAAAATGAATCGAGCAATCTCTAAGTCAAGTTCGTCATAAACCTTCGCCCCGGCTACTCGGTTTACATAGTGTAAACGTCTCTCTTCAAGCGCTTTGAACCAATTGTCCACTGTATTAACATGTTTCCCAATCTCTTTAGCAAAGTCACTAATTTGATAAAATTCCATTTCACATCACCGCCAAATTTGTACTGCACTTGTGTTGTGTGTTCTACAAGTGGTTCACAATATGTAAAACACATGTAGTACACACGCCACATATAGACCACATAACTAATCGACTAGTTAACTATTTTAAAAACTCGATAATCGTTGTCATATCAAGGATTGTGTCTTGGTTTGCATCATATTAATGCTCATTCATTTGATGTGAGAGACTGTTTTTTTGGTTCGCCATACACTTCTATCATCGCAGAGCGCTTAATTAGTATTAGCTTATCGCTTTTTCGATACCCATCACTCGGAAATCGTTCATCTAGTAAACGGTGACGCAAGGTACTGACTGCTTTATCCCATATCTTGGCTGCTTCTGTGATCGTTATAACTTCATACAAGCAATCATGTGTAGTTACTTGTTTTTTCATGTACTCCCCTCCATTATTAAAACCCATAGTACCACGATATCGTGTTGCTTAATAGGTTGCTGCATACTTACTTTTTGCGTACTTAGACACACCCATTGAGTAGTTAGGAAGGAAAGCCCAAAAATAGGGCTTTCCTTCTTTGTTTTAGGGTTTTTGCTTCCCATTGTTGTCAATGGGCTTTCGCGGCATATGCTCCCTTCGCTCCGCTATTCCACGTCCCATTGACAACGAGTTATCTAGGAAATAAAGCGGGATTTTCCTTGGTATAACGGGATTTTTCCCTTTCGAATACCACGATATAGTGGTATAATGGTTTTGTAAGAGATGACCTCGTAAGGAGTGAGAATCAATACAATTATGGGTACCCGAACTCGCGGCAATAACACCAGATCTTTATGGTACAGAGGAGGTAACTCTTGGTGAAAAGGAAGTGGTTGCAAAGTTTTTTGCGCTTGGCACTGGATTATCGTGGTATGTGGTCGAAGCTCAGAAACAAGAGAATGGGGATGTGTTATTTTTTGGGTATGTAGACACGGGGGATTACAACAGTGAATGGGGATACTTTTCCCTTTATGAGCTGGAACAACTGCAATACGGCGCTATTCCACGAGTTGTGCGTGATTTGTATTTTTCAAGGAAGAAGTTTAGTGACATCCACTTGGCTGCTGTGAGAAGTAAAACCGATTGAACGAAAAAGACTCTCCGTTTGCTCCGGAGAGTCTACCGTCTACGAAATATTCTTATTGACAGTTTATCTAATCGAATTCTTGAAGTCAAGAAATGGAGCGATATAACCATGGAGTTCAAGATCATCAGTTGTTTACTTGTTGTCTTTTTCTATTTCATTTGCAACTGGTTTTGTAAAGCAGATGAGTCAATTTTAAAAGTGAAGCAGGATTCAGAAGCTCATACGGCTACAGTGCAGAAGGAGAGTGCGCGATATGGGCATCGTGTATGAGAAGAATGTACAGTGTCAGTTTTTACTTGAGACAATTGTCGAGATGTCGCGTCATATTCAGCTTCTTCAAGAGCGCTACATTTTGCCGCAGGATATTTCCAGCACGGAGCTAACAGCTTTCATTTCTATGTGTGCAACAGAATTCAACGACAAGCTTGGCGAGCAGTTTCGGAATTCTCCAAACAAGTATAGTGATGGATATTACTACGCTGTCGACCAGTTCCTCATGAAATGTCTTGAGGTGCAATATACAGAAGAGTTGGAAGAAGCCAGAATGGCTGCTCCAATTGTGGTCATCAAATGGCATCGAGCTGACATTCAGGATGCATTAGAAGATAAGGGGATCGAGGCTACGTCTGCAAACGTGGATCGCTATGTACAAAGTGAAGCAATTCGTTTGTTCCAGCAGAGGTGTGTTTCTTATGGAGCCAACGCGATTCACGATTCTCTTGATGAGGTATTTGAAATCTAACTGTAGGGCAAGGGAAACCTTGCCCTTTGAAGGGGAATAAACCATGCCATTGAATCTGGGGACTCCGGTTGTTTTCAAGCAGATTGACCTATTTGATATAGCGGGTCAAAACCAATGGGAGGAAGAAATTAAAGCATCTCATTTCGCTTTATGTGAAGTGGAGTAATGGTTTGGATTTCGAGGGGCGGCTGGTCGCAAAAGGTTGGTGGTTCGAACGTGAGGATTTGAAGGATTATCACTGGCTGGATATTTAAAACACAAATAGGCCGAGGGCAGCTCCTCCTCAGCCAAAGCTCTAATATGTACTGTGGCCAACTTTACTCCAGAACTTCGAGCGGATTACCATGGACTCCAGCTCGCTTCGTGCATTGCGTGGTGTTGACGGCTAATCGCTGAGGCGCCTCTCACTTTCACCCACCACACTATTGGTATTCCCGATATGATTTACAGATATACCATTTTGCCCGCGGAACGACCACTTTCAAATTCGACAATTGCAACAAATACAAAGCCACATTAACGTGATGTCACTCTCTTAAAAACATTGATATTGCGGTGATTTTTGATTGTATATACCACTATATCGTGGTATAATGAATCTATCAAGAGGAAGGGAGGTTGATGAAAGGAGGTGATGTTTTATGGCAGGTTGGACGGCTTGCATCATTGCCGTCTGTAATGTTTTGGTCGCATTCAGCACAGTCGCTATGAAGTTGCTGGAACTAAAAGAGTCTTCCCGCCACCAACGGGAAGACTCCGAGACCACCGACAGCAAAGGTCAATGACCGATACTGTCACTGAATGATTTATGGGAGGGGCGTAGCCCCTTCCCATAGCCTGCCTAAATATTGTACTACCAGTTTACTTATTTTTATGCCAGCCGACAAGAGAAGGAGCGTGATGAATTGACCGTGATGGCTTTGTTGAGCGCCGAAGGTGCCTTGTTGGTCATATTGTGTGTAATGGCCTATGGGGGTTGGAAAAGAAGAATTCGCAAACGTAAGAAATGAGTCGATGGCGGCCACAGGCTTGCCAAAGGAGGAATATAGATGAGTTTGCAACAGTTGGACAAGCCACAAATCGAGGCGCTGCTGAAAGCCCAGGTGCATGAGGAAGTGCGTCGGACGCCGGAAGGGTTCGCGATATTTAATTCTTGTGCGCACACGCTGATAGATCTCTCTGGTGAAACGGAGATGCACACCGTCAGTTTGAAACTCCGGAACGGTGACTGCCTAACCTTTTGTGTGATCCCACATGACACTATTTGCCCAGGTGGAGGATGTGTGGATATTCAGTATCAAGGTACAAACACAGAATCAACAATGATCGGCTTTACAGAAGGGAAACGTGATGAACGGATGAGTCACAACCTTTACAGTTTGGATTATAAACGTAAGTGAATTGGTGAATGGTTTCGCCAAATGAGTTGGGCGTGGCTCTGCACTGCCCAGCTCATTTGGCGCCACTCTTCATTTTCCGTTTGCACCATGTTGTACTTTGTGAATGACTTTATTGGAATCGTTTAAGGAGTGGGTTCAGAATGGAGCCTATTATCGAGGAAATGTTGATGGCGAACCCAGAAGGGATTGCGCATCGATTGCGGTTGACCTATACAAGATCCAACTTTCTCCTTAATCCGCTGCGTATTGCTGAATACCACGGGATCACAGTGAAAGCGGCCGACTTTCACAAGGGGGATATTAAGGGAATCATCAAAAAAGATGACTCTTGTATCTTTCTGAACGACAGAGATTCCCTGAATCAAAAACGTTTTTCACTTGCTCACGAACTGGGTCATTATTTCCTCCACTTTCCCCAAAGTGATGCATTTATATGTACTCAAGCATTTTTCGAAGTCAATGGAATACACGATTTGAATGATGATGAGAAAGTAAGGGCAATCGTGGAATTGTATGCAAATCGGTTTGCGATGGCGCTGTTGCTTCCATTTGACGAAGTATATAGAGAATGGCACTTGGCAGACACGATTGAACATATGGCTGATCGATTTGGCGTTCCAGTCCAAATTGTTTCACACCGTGTTTGTGAAATGAGGAACCTAGGATTTTCACTGTAAAAGGGGAATCATTGATGCTATTTCTTTTAAACGGGTGGTCACCGATTATTATTACTGGACTTAGTATAATTATTGGATTTTTAATGGTGATCTATATTCCATTTGTCATAAGGATGATTGATGGTCCATTTGTTGTAGCGGTAGTAACGTGTTTTATCGGATTGATTATCGCAATCACAGTACCCGTTGCAATTCACATCACCTACAAGGAGACTCTAACAAATATAGAATCAAAAGAAAAAATGGCCGTTTCCCCATTATTGAAATCTGGTGTCGCAGCCGTCGAAGATGAGGGGCCGGGCGGTTTTGGGATGAGAGTGGTATCTGTTTTGGAGAACAATGGAGACGCCGGACATTTTTATTATTCTCCACAGACCAACAAAGCAATTAAAATGCAGTAGAATTGACCGACGATGAGGATTTAAAAGTCATTCCCTGTACAAGAGATTGGAATTAAATAAGAGAGCATCTACATAAGCCTGCCAGCCTAGATGCTCTCAACGATACGGCACGCACAGGGCGTAATCGCTTAGACCATATTGTACATTTTATCTTTTATGGCTATCGGATTTTCGTATTGAAGTCCGCAAATTAAACGATAGTTACAACACCATTTTCTGATGAGCGTTTGACCAGCTACGCTATGATTATAATAAAAGTTTTGGAGGGCCATTTTTGCGTAAAGGTTTCATTTTTACTATAAATGCACTGCTTGTGTTAATTTCATTTTTTTGTGGTTATCTTACCTTGGGGCAACATAAGGTATGGGGGATCGGGATATTTGCTTTCGCCATTATAAGTTATATTGCTATCGTCGTATTTTCACGATTACATCTTCGACAACTAGCGTTAAGAATAGATGTCATTGATTTTATTTTAGCGTTTCGTGAATATGAAGAATTGCACTTATCTGGTATACCCAAGGGGTCACCTGCTTGGTTTGATGCGATACAGGAATTTGAGCGTCGCTTAGAAAACAAACCTGTGAATTGGAAGTTAACATTTTCCCATGTTAAGGAAGAAGCGAGTTTAGAGTTTGAACAAAGTTTGCAGAAATGAAATCGCTGCGGAAGTGAGCTGTTTTCGCCAACTGCAAATCAAGTTTCCTTTGGCCATCGAACGGCCACCCGTTTGCGCTACGGAGCCAACTTTCGAGAACAGAACTCGAAAGTGGGTCTCCGCTTAACGCGCATGGCCAAAAAAACGGGCCACCACGGGTCCCCGGCCTGATGGAAGAGCGCAGGTCAAAAGAAATATGGACAACTGCATTAGGTTGAATGGGAGGAACCCAAAGAACAGATTCCTCTCATTCAACGGTAAAGGTGAAAACCAGACATGCGTCTGGTTTTTTGATGACTCATGCTTAGGAGCCGGGGCCTCCCGCTCATAGGCTATCACGGCGCGCTTCTCCCCATAAAGCATTTTGGTCTCCTTATCCTCCCTCTGGTCCGGTACCGCCC